>CAYSKJ010000048.1:0-19499 GCA_964431655.1 uncultured bacterium
CATAATACTGTCCGCCATAGGTAAGCCTTCTGGAATTGCTTCCTCCGGCATCCATTATATATATATTCGGTATCCCTGCCCTGTCGCTGGTATATACGATATTCCTGTCATTGGGGCTGAAACACGGGGATGTCTCAATACTTCTGGCAGTGGTAATCCTCTCGGCCTGTTTTGTGCTTAGGTCCTGTATTAGATATATGTCGGTATTATTATTAATTGACATGGCAAAGGCTATTTTTTTACCGTCACTGCTGAAAGCTGGGGAACTCTTGGTATACCTGCTGCGGGTAATCTTTCTGGTGTCTCCCGTCTCCATATTGCGTAAAAAGAGGTTCGGGTAGCCATCCTTGTATGAGATATAGACCAGCTGTTTCTGGTCATCCGACAGCCTCGGGCTGGAACTGATACTGCCGTCACTGGTTACCTGCATCATATTCCTGCCGTCATAATCCATAATTATAATCTCTTTTGAATTATCCTTTACCCAGACGGCAGTTATCTTGCTGTTGGCTATCCCTTCTTCGCCTGTCAGAGCATAGGTAATATCATCGCTGAAGGTATGGACAAGCCTGCGGAAATTCTTTGCCGGCCCGGAGTATTTTTTGCTTATAAGCCTTTCACCGCTGAAAGGATCTCTGACAAAGCCGTAAAGGCTTATATCACCGCCCCTGCTTTCTTCAATGTAGGCAAATATTACAGCCCTAAGGCGAGTATGATAGGAAGGGTCATCCTTTATGTGATTTTTGTCCATCTTCTCTTCTTCTGTAAGCTCATTTTCCCTGTACACATCAAAGTATCCCAGTACGCTTAAATCAAAGCCCAGGATATTGTCGCACTCTTTTGTAAGCCCGGTCATTTTCCCTTCAGCCCTGTCAATGGTGTTCATGAGCCCCACAGGGGTTTTTCCGCTCCCTTGTCTTGATATGGTCAGGTAGACCTGGTCATCAATGGCATATAGCGCCGAAAATGCAAAAAGCAAAAAAACAAGGAAGCATAGGTATTCTCTTTTCATTAATTCAATCTCCTAAAAATTTTCAAACCGGAAAAACACTGTAAGCCTGTCGTTTTTGTAGTTGGAGGGCAAGGGAGGAAAGGGTTCTGACATCACTACAGCTTTCATGGCTGCCCTGTCAAAGTTATAGAATCCTGAGCTCTGCTCAAGCCTGACATTCTCAACCATCCCCTGCCTGTCTATCTGAAACCTCACTATACATTCCATCCTGAAGGGCCTGTCTTCCGCGTTCCAGTTCCTGTAAACCTTGTCCCTTAGCAGGCCGAGATAGTAATTGCTTTCAAAATCCTTCTCCAGTACACTTACTGGTGCCTGAACAGGCCTGGGGTCTGTATTCTGTGGCAGTTCCTGCCTTGGGGCTGTCTCCGGCGTCTGTCTGGTGTTTATTGTACTTTTAGGCTGTTCATATTTTTCATCGGGTCTCCTGAACTCTTCAGCTTTCTTCTCCGGTGCCGGCTTTCTCGGTTTTTCAACAACCCTTGGAGCAGGCTTTGAAGATTTGGGTGCTTCGGATTCCACAAGGCTTGCCTTTATGAACCTGGGTGCCGGGGGCATATCGAGTTTTCTTGATGGCAGGAGTACAAAAATTATGACCATTAAATGGAGTCCTACGGATACAATAAAACCGGATTTCATTTTTTCTTCTCCTGGATAACAAGCCCTACTTCCTCAATTCCTGCCTGCTTTATTTCATCCATCACCTCTATTACAAAGCCGTAGTCAACCTCCCGGTCTCCTTCTATAAGAACTCGGTACTCACGGTATTCCGAGGCCTTGTCGGCAACCTCTTTGCCGATATTTGATATAAATATGGGTTTTTTACCTATATAGATATTTTTATCCCTGGTCAGGGAGATTATAATGGATTTCACAGGGTCCTTTATGCTCCTGGAGGCTGTGGGCAGGTTCACGTCAATTCGGCTCTGAAGCAGGGGGGCTGTAATTATGAACATAATAAGCAGAGTAAGGGCAACATCAACCAGGGGGGTGACATTTATTTCGCTTAAAGGCTTGCGCTCAATGTTCGGGTTACTGTACATTTTTGAGGCTCTCCGTAATATTGTCCCTGCTTACAAAGAGGTACCTTTCAACAAGGCCCTGCACCTGGGAATTAAAGGACACCATTTCATTCTGCATCTTCCTGATGGTGTTCACCAGGTAATTATAGGAAATAACTGCAGGTATGGCAGTAATAAGGCCGGCAGCCGTGGTGATAAGGGCCTGTGCCAGTCCTGGAGCCACTGCGCTTATGGAAACTGAGCCCTGGAGCCCAAGGGCCTGGAAGGAACTCATAAGCCCCCATACAGTCCCGAAAAGGCCGAGGAAGGGTGAAACACTCCCTGCTGTTGCCAGGATACCCAGAGATTTTTCAAACCTTGAAAGTATTTCTGAAGCCTCGCTGTTTGAAGCCCTTACAAAGGCATTGGTATAGAAGTTAAGGTCCTGGTTTATCCTCCGGTCCCTTTTTACTTTGAGCTGTTCCTTTATCTCCAGCAGTCCGCTCAGGGAAGCCTTTGCCAATACATTATTCTTTGCCTTGGAGAATATGAGTATAAGGTCGCCGGGGCTTTTATCCCTCAGCCGTGTCCTGAAAAGCTTCTTGAATCGTTCGATATTCAGTTTATTTACAGTAAACTGTATGTACTTCTGAATAAATATCCCCCAGGAAAATATGCTTATAATAAGCAGAATCAGCAGTATTATCTTTGATACAGTCCCTGTCTGGTGTATCAGGGAAAATACAGCGCTGTCAAGGTTCATATCCGATCCGCCGGTTCCTGCGGCCAGAGCAATGTTAATAGCATTCATCATGGCATTATCCTTACACTCATCCTATAGTTAAACAAGGGCGCCGGCAATATTGTTTCCTCTTTCCCTGCATGCCCTGTTTCTTTCCTTACAGTTTATTATCCAGTTTTTTTTTTGCAACTAATTTAATAATAATGTAGGCTTTCTTTTTGCATAATACAAAACAGGAGTGCTATATGAAGGCCTATATTGAGAACCTGATGAACAGGTACAGGAAAGAATGCGATTATCTTGAGATAAGGTATGAGGAAAAGGAATCTGCATCCGTAAGCTATGACAATGGCTCTATTTCGGATATCAGCAATTCCCAGAGCCGGGGAATGGCTGTAAGAGCCCTGGTAAACGGGGGATGGGGTTTTGCTGCCTTTACCAACCCCTCCTACCTGGAACCCTATATTAAGGATGCCATAAAGCAGGCAGGGCTCATAGCGGGAGAACCCTTCTTTCTCGCAGAAGCCGAAACCGTATATGATGAGCTTACGGTTGATGCAGATAATGATCCCAGAAACCTTCCCCTGAAGGAAAAGATATTTCTGCTGGACAGGTATAATGACATAATCACGAAATACAGAGACAAGGGCATTAAATCAAGGATAATATATTTCGACACCTTCCTTAAAAAGACCTTCCACAACAGCGAAGGAACTTATATATATACAGAATCGGCTGATATTGCAGGCAGTCTTGTTCCCATAGGGATAATCGGAAACAATGTCCAGAGCATTGGCGTCTCTTTCGGCTCATCCCTCAATTTTGACGTTGCCTACGGCCATGATGATGATTTGGTGCAGAAGTGCGAGCTTGTCCTGAAACTTCTGAAAGCTCCCATCGTCAAGGGAGGAAAATATCCCGTAATACTTGACCCTGTCCTGACCGGCGTCTTCACCCACGAGGCCTTCGGCCACCTTTCCGAGGCAGACAATGTTTCCAACAACAAACAGCTGAGGGAGGTCATGGTCCTTGGCAGGGAATTCGGCTCAAAGGAGCTTAATATCTATGATTCCGGCCTTGTTGAAGGAAGCAGGGGCTACCTTAAATATGATGATGAAGGGGTTAGAACCCAAAAGACCTACCTTATAAGGGAAGGCAGACTTTCCGGCCGGCTTCATTCAAGGGAAACAGCGTCAAGGCTCTCGGAGGCTCCTTCAGGGAGTGCAAGGGCTGTTTCCTACAGCCATCCTCCCATACCCAGGATGCGCTCCACCAACATAGAAAAGGGTAACAGCAGTTTTCAGGATCTGATAAAGGATATAGACCTCGGGGTTTATGCCATTGATGCTAAAGGTGGCCAGACAAACGGCGAGATGTTCACATTTATGGCCGGATACGGCTATATGATAAGAAAAGGGGAGATTGCCGAGATGGTCAGGGATATAAACCTCACCGGCAATGTTTTTGTAACCCTCAAGAACATAGATGCCGTAGGCAATGACCACACAATTCACGAATCCCCCGGGGGCTGCGGAAAGGGCGGGCAGTACCCGCTCCCCGTATCCCATGGCGGGCCTCATATAAGAATACAAGATGTCACCGTAGGAGGAAGGTAAGATGAAATATTTCTTTGAAATGGCAAAACAGAACAATGTAGACAAATGGGACCTTTTCTATATAAACAGCATCACCAGGTCCTTAAGTTTTGAGGACACCAGACTTGAGAAGATTGATAATGCAAATTCCGAAGGCATTGGCATCCGGGTAATCAAGGATGGCAAGTCCGGTTTCAGCACCGCTCCGAGCTTTGATAACAGGGTTGAATGCCTTAAAAAAGCCATTGAAATTTCAAATTACGGCGAGGAGACAGGCCTGGAGCTTCCGGTCCAAAGCATAAACAGCCCTGATAACTACCTCAATCCGGAAATTGAATCCCTGAGCCTTGAAGAAATGTCTGAGCAGGGCAGACGGATCGTTGATTTCCTGAAAAGCAATGGACCGCGGTATATGCCCCATGCTACCGTGGCCAATGATGTTCACGAGGTCAGGGTTTACAATTCCAGCGGGCTTTCTTCAAGCTACCGCAAGAGCCAGTATGTCTCATTCTTCGGCTGTTCCCTGATTGAAGAGGGGAATTTCATAAAAAGGCATAAAGCCATAATAAAAAACGACAGGGATATCTATGATCAGAATATGCTTGAAAGGCTTATTCTTGAGATGGAAGCCCTTGAGAAAAAAGCGGAGGTATCCAAAGGACTATATGATATTCTTTTTACGCCCAATGCAGTAATAAGCATCATGCTTGCATTCTGGAGGGGAATATCCGGCAGCTCCGTTGAGAAGGGCCTCTCCCCGCTTACAGGAAGGCTTACGGAGCAGATATTCGACAAGGCTTTCACTATCATCAGCGATCCCGCTGACATGTCCCTGCCCGACTGCATGCCTTTTGATGACGAGGGTGTAAAAACCCGGAAGGTCCCCATCGTTACCGGGGGGTACCTGGAAAACTACCTGCTTGACCTAAGGTCGGCCCATAAACTTAATATGGAACCCAACGGCCACGGACTGCGCATAAAAGGCCTTATGGGCGGGAAAACCCATGCCGCAGCCCCCTCTCCCACTCCGGTAAATCTTCAGATTCTTCCCGGAACTGCAGAGAAGGAGGAAATGGTAAAGGATATAAAAAACGGTATCATAATAGATGACATAATGGGAATACTTATGAGCAATCTCATATCAGGAGAGTTCTCAGGCAATATATCCACAGGTGTCAGGGTAGTAAACGGCAGGAGGACAGGCAGGGTCAAGGACTGCATGGTTTCGGGCAATATCTACGAGCTCTTCAAGGATAATCTTATTGGAATATCCTCAAATGCCATGCCCTGCATAACCCTGGGTTTTTCCGGGATCATGCCCTATATTTATGTTCGGGATGTATTTATTTCATGACAGGCTGATGCGGGGGCTATAATGCCCCCTGTCCCGGGTAAATAAAGCTTGTTCCCTTTCTTACTATTCCGTTTCTATCAGGGTTGCCCAGGCTTCTGACCGTGCTTTCAGGTATCTCAAGGTGCCTGACAAGGTCATCCACTGACATGTCTCCCTCCAGTATTACCTGGTTCCACTGGATAATATGCTCCTCATCAACATCATTAAGGTTGTAGACAGTATCCCTGTACAGGTTTATGGTATATCCCCCCTGCAAATAAGGGATTATTCCCTTTTTCAGGTCGGGGTTCAGAAAACTGAAATCAGCCTCGCTAATGGAAATATACTTCAAAAGGTCTTCAATCCTTATGGAAAAGGGTATGATGAGATGTTCAATATCCATAATGCTCTGGTCAAACTTTGTAAGGTCAACCTTATCAATGAGATAAACAAATGACCGGACATAATTAACTGTCTCTGAGGGCAGGAGGCCGGAGCTTAGAAGATGGGAAATATCACTGCTCCCGCATGTTTCAATCACCCGGGCAAGCCTTGTTTCACCGCAGTTATAAGCCGCCAGGGCCAGTTCCCATTTCTGAAACTTCTCATAGAGGTACTGGAGGTATTTTGCAGCAGCGCCGGCTGATGCAAAGGGATCAAACCTCTTGTCAGCCCAGTAATTTATAAATAATCCGCAGGACAGGCCGGTATTTTCCATGAACTGCCACATTCCTGCCGCACCCTTGCGGCTGACTGCTGTTGAGTCAAAACCGCTTTCTATAAGGGGAAGGAGGCTGAATTCTGCAGGAATACCGTGTTCTTCCATTTCTTTTATGAAATAGGGAATATAAGGCCTGCCCACCATGTATACAGTATCAATAAAGCCTTTGGAAAGCCAGTTCCTTCCCCTGGCTATTTCCATGGGAAAAAGGCTTTCAAGATTCCTGCTCCCGGACTTATCCCCGGGGGCCCATTTCTCATGATAATCGAGGCTTACTTTATCCCGGAGCTTAAAATTTATCTTCAGGGCAAGCTCCATGAGCTCATTATAACGTCGGCTGTCCCTGGCTTCCTCCAGAAGCAGAAGGGCATTGTAAAGGCTGCTATAGGACATCTGGTAAAGCCCCAGCTCAAAATATCTGTCAGCTTCGCTTATATAGCTGTTTATTAGGGCAGTATCATCCTTTTTCACGGGCTGGCCTGCCGGATAATAAAGCCTTTCAGGCCTGCTGTAATAACATCCCCAGAGCAGGCAGGGCAAAAGCAGAACAATCATGAGCCTAAGGTAATTTCTCATAATTTATCCTTTTTTCCAGCCTTGAGTCTTTTATGTAATAATCAGCCAGTACTCCGCTGAAATTCTGCGCTTTTTTCTCTATCATATCAATTATTCCGGCTATATCATAGCCTAAATAATAGTGCTTTCCGGCATGCCTGAGGCTGTGCAGCTGGACTGCCTGTTCTATCCTGGCAATCACGGGAAGATGGCTGAGCATATCCCTGTAGCGGAAACCCTTGAGTTTTGAAGCATATCCCCCGAGATCGTTCAGGAGAAATATCTGTTTTAAGCTTTCGAATTTTATCCAGTTGATGTCGTTCATCCTTAAATATATGTCCTCAGGAGTGCCGTCAATAATGATGTATTCTATCCGGGCCTTTTCATGCTCAGGGATATGGCCCGCCCGCTCAGCCATAATAAGGGGATACTCAAGCATGTTCAGGATATCATGCTTCTGCTGCCAGTCCTGGAGGAGCACCAGAGTTTTTTTGCTGTTTATATCAGGCCAGTATTCCAGAAGACCTCTGACTTTGTCCCTTATACCGATAAAAGGCTGGATAATATTGGCACTTTCATCTGTCCCGAGGCTTTTTACAGGGATATAGAACCGGGATGGGCTCCGTTTTTCATCCCTGTCCGTAATTTCATACCTTACCAGCCTGCTGTCCTGATTTTCCATGCTGATTTTCCTGCCCTGCCTTTGAAAATATGCCTCCATTCCCTCCCTGAGAGAAAGGTGTTCCGAATTTTCACCAGGGCTGTCGACATTAATAAAAATATAAAGAGGCATGTCCAGGAAGGCTTTTCTCAGATCCCGGTAGGATGTCCCGGTTATTATTCTTTTGCTGTAAAGCTTTGAAAGGTAATCGAGCCCCTCCCGTGCCATCCTGCTCTCATAGTAATACCCCAGCACCCTGTCTATAATCTCCCTCCTTGGCGGTATATCGAAAAAACTCAGTTCTCTCAGAATTTCCATGTCCTGAATTTCGTAAAGCAGGTCCATGTCATCAAAACTGCGTATCATGCCGGCAATTTTTTCCATATCCCTTAAAACCAGGAGTATCTTCATGTAATGCATGCGGTAGGCCTGGTATTCAATATTTGACAGCCTGTTGATATTCAGCCTCCTCAGCATCCCCAGGGCATCCTCATACTGCTCTTTTTCCATAGAATAAAAGGCCCTGTAAAGGGGGAAGACCCTGTCCCTCTCTTCTGAGATGTCCATAAGCTGGATGAATTTCTCCCGTCTGCAGAAATATGCCAGCGCTGCATACTTCCTGTCGGCAATATCCTCAGCAAACCCGGATAAAAGAAAAAGACTGCAGGCATCCTCGAGGTTATCTCTGAACAGCTCAATAAATGCGCTGTTTAAGATATACCGGCTTTTTGAAATCCTTCTTGAATTATAGTCCTGCAGGTTCGCCTCCACAGCTTTTTCATAATTATTGCTGTACAGGAAGTAATCGGAGGGCATAAGGGCACTGCCTGCCAAAAGGCAGACCAGTACCAGGAATATTGCCTTTAGGTATTTATTTCTTTTTCCTGTATCTTCCATGATAGGTTATATTAAGGTTTTCAACAATATCCCCGGCCCGGGCCCTGACAGATATCTCACCGAAAAAGTCCCTCTCCAGCCTTTTCGGGTCAAGGGTGATGCCAATGCTGACAGAATCATCGCCCAGCCTCCGGGTTTCAAATTCAAGCAGGCCATTGCCGGTATGGGTTATTTCCTCGACCTCCAGTGCTCCCAGAGAGCTTTTTAAGATCAGATTCCGGGTCTGCATCCCGTCATCAGAACCAAGGGAGCCAAAGGGTATATCCCTTTTGTCCGATATTATGTAGCCTGCCGCATTAGCCAGGCATTCCACCATGATATCAGGAAAATCAGGATTATCGGTCTTCAGGCTCAGGGTGTCAAAATACCTTCCTTCCTCTTTATACAATAAAACCAGGCTTACCTTTTTCCTGAAGCTGTTTATGCCGCTTATACTTATACCGAGCAGGCCATCGCCGGAAAAAGAAGAGTCTGTTATCCTGAATTCCGATTTATCATCGGTTTCTATGTAGATTGTATATTCCTTCTGCGTATTTCTTGTGATGTCCCTTATTACTATGCTTGGAGGGGACAGGATATAAAAGCTGGTTACTTGGGCCTTCACGGGTATGGCCAGGTTCAGTTCAGCACCATCATATTCATACACCACTTCCAGCTTATCCGCAAGTTTGCCAAGAATACCTCCCGGTATCAGCGTCAGGGCATAGGAACTGCCCCCCGTTTCCTGGGCTGTCTTCCTGTTCAGTGGCAGGACTTTTATATCGCGGTTCCTGGAATTTATCTCCTTTATCCTGAATGCTTCGGGTATTATGCCTTCATCCTGTTTAAGGACAACGGCAAATTCCCTTGTATATTCGCGCCCCTGGTAAATATCCCCAAAATCTATCTCCGGAGGATCGGTGTATATAATGGAATAAATGCTTATCCTTGCATTTACGGGGATAATAAGACTTCCCGCCTGTCCCTCAAGCTCATAAACAATCTCAAGCTTCTCATCAAGGGTTCCGGGGGCCTTTTCAGGCTTAAAGGAAATCGAATAATGCTTCACTCCAGGAATGGTTTCAGTCTCCTTCCTGCTTTCAGAGACTTTTAAACCGGCGTTTTTTATTACAATCTCTTTAACAGCAAATTCCTCTGCCATTTTCTCCGGTTCATCTTTCAGAATAACAGAAAATTCCCTTTTATATTCCCTTCCCTGGTAAACATCACCGAAATCTATTTTTGATGGTTCGCTGACCACCGTTGCATTAACAGCCCAGCCCATTAAAGGCATGCAAAGCACTGCCATGAATAATCTTTTCATTGAAGCACCTGCTTTCATTAATGATTGAATATTACACCAGATATCCTGTTAAGTCAATAATACACTTCATTTCCGGACTTTGTTCTGCTTTTTGCCTGAAAATCAGTATCAGGACCATTTATAATGCCAAAAAGCCTGTAAAATCTCAGGGCAAAAGATCATAATTTTATTGAATTAAATTCCAAAGTATATTACCATATTCCTTAATACCAATTTAATGATAAAAGAGGGGTATGATATGGAACTGTTCATACAGAAGAACGAGCTTTTAAACGCACTGGAAAGAATTGAGGGCATTATAGACGTTAAACGTCTTATCCCGATACTGACCCACTGCCTTTTCACAGCGAAGGATAATACGGTTCAGCTGTTCGGAACCGACCTGAATATTTCGGTAATAACCAAATGCCAGGCAGAGATAGCCGATCCCGGCAAAATAGTTGTCCCGGCAAAGAAATTTTATGAGCTTTTAAAAGATTTTCCCGATGGCAGGCTGTCTCTGAAGTATGACTCCCAGACCAACAGGCTCATGATCAAAATGGACAATTACCAGTTTGCCCTTGCCTGCGCCTCGCTGGATGACTTTCCCTCCATTCCGGATTACAAGTCTCCGGACACCATAGAGTTCTGCGCATCCTTTTTGTCCAACATAATTAAAAAGATCCAGTTCTGCATCAGCCCCATAAGACATAATATCGGCCTTACAGGAATGGTAATGGATTTCAGGCAGAAAAGCATTGCCTGCGCCACTACTGACGGTCACAGGCTTGCGGTAGGCGAATTCTACATGCCCAGGTATTCCGAGGATTTCAAATATGCCTCTCAGCTCAGGCATATCAGTAAAAAGACCATTGGTGAATATGTGAAGCTCTTTTCCAATGACGAGGACATACACTGCCACGTTCTGGACAGGGGTATTTCCTTTGAACAGAATGACACCGTCCTGATAGCAAAATTCCTGGAGCTGGACTATCCCAACTACGCAACCCTGATACCCGGCAATATTGCCAAGATATATCAGCTTAACCGGCAGGAAATGATAAGTGCAGTCAAGGCTACAGCTCCTCTTTCCAACGAGCTTACCAACAGTGTAAAGCTTGATTTTGCAGAAAACCAGCTTACCGTAAAAACATCCGATTCCGAGATAGGCACCGGTGAGGTAAAGCTCGGTGTAATGCCGACCTACCCTCAGGATAAATACTTTATTGAGTTCAATGCCTTCTATCTCATTGATATTCTGAACTCCCTCTCCGAAGATACCTTTGAGCTCTGTGTCCAGGAGAATCCGAGGGATTCAGTGATAATACGGGATAAGGAAAGGACCCACTTTACATACGTAATCATGCCCCTCTCATGAAAAGCGCGTTATAGCACGGGTTATTCTGCTTGCCCATGTTTTTGGAAAATATTTCTATACAGAATTTCAGGAATATCACCAGTGCCTGTACTGGTTTTACAAGGCCATTCACCCTTGTTACAGGTGAAAACGCCCAGGGCAAGACCAATTTTCTGGAGGCTGTGCATTTTCTGCTTTCAGCTCAAAGCTTTGCTGACACCACTACCGAAGATCTGCTCCAGTTTGAAAAACCAGGCTTTACTGTAAAGGGAACGATTATAAAAGGAAATAACAGATATGATGCAGTGCTGAGCTTTTTTGACCGGGTAAAGCGTGTAATGGTAAACGCCAAGGCAGTACATACCATGTCTGAATACCGCCGTTTCTTTCCATGCATTGCCTCAAGCTCCAGGCAGACCGAGGAATTTCTCAGGGGACCTGCATGGCGCAGAAGGATGCTGGACAGGCTTATCTCCCAGGTTTCTTCCGGCTATACCGCCCTAATGAAGGATTACTGCAGGTCTCTGAAAAACAGGAATATCCTCCTTAAAGACATGGCCTGCGACCCCGGGCTCCTTGAGCAGTATACCCGAAGGCTTGTATCTCTCTGCGGGAATATTACCCGGGAAAGAATGCAGTACCTGGCAGATTTCAAAACTACCTATGAAAAACTGTTCAAGGGACTTTTTTCTGCGCTTGTGCCAGAACTGAAGCCTTTTCTTACGCTTGACGGCATTATTTTGAGAGAATCCCCCGGGTATGAGGAAAACTTTATCTCCCTTTCCAGGAAAAATAACCGCCTTGATCGCAGATACGGATATACCACCTGGGGTCTTTCAAGGTCTGATTTTTTATTTTATCTTGACAGAAGACCGGTTCTGGGTTATGCTTCCCGTGGTCAGCAGAAGCTTATTATTATGCTTCTTATGCTCGTTCAGTCTGAAATTATTAGGGAGCTTGAATCCGCCTCACCCATCTTAATTATTGACGATATGTTCGGCGAGATGGGCGATAGGTTCATTAATGCACTGCTTGAGTACCTGCGGGCGTTTGACCAGGTTTTTATATCTAATATACACAGTAATCTTGGTCCCGGAGATAATGACATGATTACTATGAAGAATGGAAATCCTATAAAAGGGGTGATTTAAATGCTTATCTGCAAAAAATGCGGTTATGCTATTGACAGCGAAAAGATTGAGGGGAAATGCCCCCAGTGCAGCGGAGAAGAGTTTCAAAGCGACTACGGGGCAAATTCCATTAAAATACTGGAGGGCCTTGATGCAGTCCGCAAGAGGCCTGCCATGTACATCGGAACTACTTCCATCGAAGGCCTGCACCACCTCGTCTACGAGGTCGTCGACAACAGCATTGATGAGGCTATGGCCGGCTGGTGCAAAAATATCAAGGTTACCATATTCATTGACAACAGCATCAGGATAGAGGACGACGGCAGGGGCATCCCTACCGATATTCACGAGGAAGCCAATATCTCCGCGGCTACCCTGGTTCTGACCAAGCTTCATGCTGGAGGCAAGTTCGACAATAAGGCCTACAAGGTCTCAGGAGGCCTGCACGGTGTGGGCGTATCCGTGGTGAATGCCCTTTCCGAATGGCTTGAGGTGGAGATAAAAAACGGAAAGGATGTTTACAGGCAGAGCTTCAAAAGGGGTGTTCCCGATGCTGACATACAGATAACAGGCAAAACCAAAAAAACCGGGACCATCGTCACCTTCAAGCCGGACAGCGAAGTCTTTGAATCAACCGAACCCTCTTTCGAGGTGCTCTCAACAAGGCTCCGGGAGCTGAGTTTCCTCAACCCCGGCCTGCGTATAGAGATTGTTGACGAGAGGGAGGACAAGAATCATAATTTCTACTATGAGGGAGGTATCGTCAGCTTTGTTGAATACCTAAACAAGTCAAGGACC
This sequence comes from uncultured bacterium, assembly GCA_964431655.1. GTDB lineage: Bacteria > CAYMEV01 > CAYMEV01 > CAYMEV01 > CAYMEV01 > CAYMEV01. The sequence goes on from CAYSKJ010000048.1 coordinate 13,082, forward strand.
AAGCTTTATGACCCTCCCCTTTTCCTCAGGGAGGAAAAAGATGATGTAAGCGTTGAAATAGCAATGCAGCATGATGAGGGCTATAATGAGGTCGTATACAGCTTTGTCAACAATATCAATACCAAGGAGGGCGGAACCCATGTATCGGGTTTCCGGAAGGCCATAACAAGGGTATTGAACCAGTATATTGAGAAATTCACCAAGGCTCTTAAAATAAAGGTAACCGGGGATGATCTCCGGGAGGGTTCCACCGTTATCATAAGCATCAAGCTCCCCAATCCCCAGTTCGAGGGCCAGACCAAGATGAAGCTTGGGAACAGCGAAGTAGCAGGTATAGTTGAGTCGGTGGTCTATAACTGGTTTACCTCAATCCTTGAAGAAAACCCCTCGGTTTCCAAAGCCATCATGGAGAAGGCCGTAACCGCTGCAAGAGCAAGAATAGCAGCAAAGGCCGCCAGGGACCTTACCAGAAGAAAAACAGTCCTGGAGGGTGCGGGACTTCCCGGCAAACTTTCCGACTGCCAGGAAAGGGATCCGTCCAGGGCCGAGCTTTTCATTGTTGAGGGCGATTCTGCCGGCGGAAGCGCCAAACAGGGCAGGAACCGCAAGTTCCAGGCTATACTCCCCCTCCGGGGCAAGGTAATTAATGTGGAAAAGGCAACCCTGGACAAAATGCTCAAAAACCAGGAGATCCAGACCCTTATAAAGGCCCTGGGAACGGGCATAGGCCCACAGAACTTCAATATTGACAAGCTCAGGTACCACAAGATCATACTCATGACCGATGCTGATTTTGACGGGGCCCACATAAGAACCCTCCTTCTTACCTTCCTCTACCGCCATATGCTGCCCCTTTTTGAAAAGGGCTATATGTATATTGCCCAGCCTCCCCTTTATAAGGCTGAGTTTGCAAAGGAAACCAGGTACCTGAAGGATGAGAGGGAATATAATGAGTATATCTTTGAGCTCAGCTCCAAAAAAGCCAGAATTATTACAAAAGACCATGACTTCTCCGGAAATAAGCTCAGGGATTTTTTAAGGGTGCTTCACAAGTTCTACATGATATTTGACCGGATAATCCGCTCTGAAGCCTTAAGACCTGTACTGCGCTATATTATCTTTCATGATGATTTTGACCTTAATGCCCTTTCAAATATGGACAGCATAAATCAGTTCATTGAGTATGTCACAGCCCGTTTCAGAGAGGGCAATCCCGCCACAGACAGCATCAGCGCATCAATTTCCTATGATGAGGAGCATAACTGCAATTTCATAGTTTTTGAGATTACTGTCATGGGGAAAAGATCTTCCTTCACCGTGAGCCATGATCTGCTTTCCCACCCCGACATAAAGGAGCTGAAGAAGATTTTCAATAAGTATATAAGGGATTTGAAAGATATTACCATTGAGTTTGAAAACGGCGATAAAATAAGCAATATCATTAATTTCAGGGATATACTGTCCAGCCTGGAAGGATATGTAAAGAGCAAGGTAAAGCTCCAGAGATACAAAGGCCTCGGCGAGATGAACCCGGACCAGCTGGCAACCACTACCATGGAAAAAGGCACAAGGAACCTTATAAAGCTTGATATCCAGGACATGATAGAGGCCAATGATATCATAGAGACTCTTATGGGTTCCGAGGTGGAACCCAGGAGGAATTTCATAAAGAAATATGCAAGAGAGGTCAGGAACCTGGATATTTAAGGCCCTCGCCACCAGCAAATCAGGAGGTTTTAACAATACTGATGTCAGAACAGCAAATATTGGATGAATTGTATAAGAGAGTAAACCTGGAGGATGAGTTCAAATCGAGTTTCCTTGATTACTCCATGAGCGTTATCGTTTCAAGGGCCATTCCCGACATCAGGGACGGCCTCAAGCCTGTTCACCGCAGGATACTTGTTGCAATGAACGACCTGTCCCTTCATCATAATGCCGGTTTCAGGAAATCCGCAAAGATAACCGGAGAAGTAACCGGAAAATACCATCCCCATGGGACAGCGGCCGTATACCAGGCCATTGCAAGAATGGCCCAGCCCTTTTCTCTCCGATACCCCCTGGTCATAGGGCAGGGAAATTTCGGCTCTATTGACGGAGATCCCCCTGCTGCCGAGAGGTATACCGAGGCAAAGATGTCGGCGGTATCAGACGAGATGCTGAGGGACCTTAAAAAGGACACCGTACCCTTCGTCCCCAACTATGACGGCACGGAGAAAGAACCCACCATACTGCCCTCAGTAGTTCCCAATATCCTGGTTAACGGCTCCAGCGGAATAGCTGTAGGCATGGCAACAGAAATCCCTCCGCATAATTTAAGCGAGATAATTGACGGCCTTCTCTTTTTTATGGATAATCCCGACTGCTCAACCCAGGACCTCATGCAGTATATCAAGGGCCCCGATTTCCCCACAGGCGGGATAATAAACGGAATAGACCCGATAAAGGAATTCTATGAGACCGGCAGGGGCAAGATAAGGCTGAGGGGCCGTCTGATTACCGAAACCGATAAATCCGGCAGAGAGAAGATAATAATAACCGAAATACCTTACATGGTTAATAAATCAAGGCTAATAGAGAGCATTGCCCACCTGATAAACCAGAAGAAGATAAACGGCATAAGCGACCTCCGTGATGAATCCGACCGGGACGGCATACGCGTTGTCCTCGACATGAAAAGGAATGAAAATATCAGCGTAATTATGAACCAGCTCTTCAAATATACCCAGCTTGAAGTGACTGTCGGCGCTAATTTCCTCGCCCTTGTTGACATGTCGCCGAGGCTACTGACCCTTAAACAGGCCCTGGGCCATTTCCTGGCCCACCGCAGGAACATTATCATCCGCAGGACCAAGTTTGACCTTGAGAAGGCCCTGCAGAGGGCCCATATACTTGAGGGCCTGAAAATTGCCATATCCAATATAGACGAGGTTATAAGAATAATAAAGTCCTCCCAGACCGTTAAAGACGCCGAGGAGAATCTCATTGCAACCTTTGAGCTGACACAGGCGCAGGCCAGGGCAATACTTGACCTGAAACTCCAGAGGCTTACCGGCCTGGAAATGGAAAAGATTATCAAGGAACTTGAAGATTTGCTTTTAGAGATAAAGAGGCTTCAGGACATCCTCCAGAGCAAGGCGCTGGTGGATAATATAATAAAGGATGAATTCAGCGAACTCAAGTCAAAATACGGGGATATGCGCAGGACGGAAATAATGATGGTGTCTGATGACCCGGATATACAGGATATGATAAAGCAGGAAGACATTGTGGTCTTCCTTACAAACCAGATGTATATAAAAAGGACATCCCTGAGCTTTTACAGAAGCCAGAGGAGGGCCGGTACCGGCAAGAGGGGTGTTTTTACCAAGAGTGACGACTTTGTCCAGCAGATTTTCACCGCCACTACCCACGATTATTTCCTGATCACCACTAACCGGGGCAAGCTCTACTGGCTTAAAGCCTATGAGATACCCGAATCCGGAAACACCTCCCTGGGGAGGGCTATCATAAACCTCATAAACATAGGCCAGGATGAGATAATTAACACCATTGTCCCCATAACGGAATTCAGGGATGACCAGTTCCTTGTCTTTGCCACCAAAAAGGGGCTGATAAAGAAAACATCCCTTTCCCAGTACTCCAGGCCCACTAAATCAGGCATCATAGCCATATGCCTGGATGAGGATGACGGGCTGGTAGCTTCCAGAGTATCCTCGGGAGGCGATGATATAATGCTTGTCACAAGGGCAGGCATGAGCATAAGGTTCTCCGAGGATAGTGTAAGGGCCACCGGCAGGGCAACCAGGGGAGTCATAGGCATAAAAATGAAAAGAAAGATGGATGAGGTCGTATCCCTTGCATTGTTCAAAAAAGCCGGGGAAAGCGATGCTTCTGACCTTTCATGCCCCTACGGGCTTTTTACCATAACCAATAACGGCATAGGCAAGATTACCCTGGAGAAGAAGTTCAGGCCTCAGAGCAGGGCAGGAATGGGCGTAATAAACATAAGACTGCCGAAGAAAGACAGCCATGTCATAGGAGCCAAGCCCATATGCCGGGACGATGACATCATCATCTGCACTCAGAGCGGAAAGGTAATACGCTTTTCCTCAAACTCCGTTTCCACGACCGGGAGGACATCCCAGGGCGTCAAACTCCAGAGCCTGGGCGAGGATGACTCGGTCGTATCCTTCGCCACCGTGCCCGGTGACGAGGACGTGGATTAGCCCGTGTTCAGCTTTGACTTTATAAGGGATAATTACGAAGTCCTGAGGTATTATATCGATCTAAAAGACCTTGATACCGACATAGATTACATATACCAGCTTACCCTTGACAGAATAAGGATACTTAAGGAGATAGACAAAAATCAGCAGAAGATAAACCAGCTCAACAGGAAATACCTGGAGCTGGAGGAAGAAAGCCCGAAGAAACAGAAAATTCATGAAGAGCTGAAGAACCTCTCCATGAGGAAAAAGTATATAAAAAAGAGCCGTAAGGAGATTGAAACCAGGCTCAATGAACTCCTTCTGACAATCCCTAATATACCGAACATTGCCCTTTATCAGCCCCATTCCCATTTTACCATGGAGGATACCCTGGAAAAGGAATGGCATCCCCGTGAATATGACCCGGGCATTAAAATCATCCCTCATTATGATATGGCCCATAAACTCAGAATCTATGACCAGAACTATACAAAAAAGATAAGCGCTCCCAAATTCATGCTTTTCCTTCCCAAGGGTTCCCTGCTTGTATCAGGGATTTCCCGCCATATCACCAGCTATTTCCGTGACAGCCACTTTCAGAGGATATTTGTATCGGAGGTGCTCGACAGGAACGTGGTAAACCTTATGGGCTACGCGCAGGAAGACAGGGATATGTTCAATATAGAGGACAGCAGTCTTCAGCTTTCACCTTCAGGCCACATAGGAATACTTAACATGCTGTCCAGCATGAACCTGAACAGGTCATCCCTCCCCCTGAGGCTTAATTCCCTGTCCAACTGCTTCAGGAAGGAGATAGGAGGTTACGGCAAAGAGAACCGGGGGCTGTTGAGAATGTATCAGTTCATAAAGAATGATTCCATAATTATATCGGACCCGGATGAGTCCTATGAAAACTTTGACATGCTGATATCGTCCATTGAAGGCCTGATAAGGAGCTTTGAGATACCCTACAGGATAATAAACCCCTCCTACCGGAACATCCCCTTCACTTCCAGCATGACCCTGCAGTTCGAGAGCTTTCTTCCCAGCCTGAACAAGTGGGTATCCCTCCTGTCAGTATCCAATACGGAGGAGTTCCTTTCCAGGAGAATAAGCCTGCAGTTCCGGTGCCCCAAGAAAAAGATAAAGGATTACCCCCATATCCTCCACTGCTCGGGCCCTGCAGTGGAGAGGCTTATAGCCCTTATCCTGGAAAACCGGCAATATGACCCTGATTTTGATTTTGAGACCCTGTTTGCATAGCATCACAGCTTCTTTGCCGTAGCAATATATGCTGTGTGCCCCACCATTGAATCCTTGGGTCTAAGCCTCTCGGAAACAAACTTGTAGTCCCTGATGAGAAGCTCTGTGATCTCCGGTTCCCTGAACCCGCTGGCGTTCATTGCATCTATGATCATGGAAAGCTGGTTGACCGTGGCTACAACCATACCCGCAGATCCCCCGTACGCCAGGGCAGAGTGCACCAGCGGAAGGACCTCCTGGGGTTCCCTTATATCTATAAAAATATTATCCAGCTCCCTCTCATCGATTCCTTCGGCAATGACATCCCGGTTCTTGAAAACTATGCGCTCACAAAGGCTCCTGTCAAAGAGCAGTACATTTTTCCTGCTCAGCTCAACAAATTCAGGCCTTGCTTCATAGGTTGAGATATGACCGCTTTTTCCCACAAACTGGCTCAGAACCAGGGTCATGGAGCCGCTTCCTGTCCCTATCTCGGCTATGCGGGCCCCCTGCCTTATGCCCATCCTGAAGGCAATGAAGGCGCTGTCCTTCGGGTATATGATCTGGGTATGCCTTTTCATGCCGTACAGTATGTATTCATACATGCTGGGCTTCAGTACGGCATATTCCACACCCTTACTGCTGGTCAGAATGCTCTGGTAGCCCTTTTCTACAATCTCCATAACATATAGATAGCCGTTGGTCGTATTATACTTGAAATTCGGCACAAGGTTGGGGGGAATCTGGTAGAAATACCTTCTGTCATCACCTTTATCATATAGTAGCACAAGGTCTCCCGGTATGATGGTTTTCAACGGATCTGCCTCTGCTGGAAGGTGAATATCATCTTTGCCGTTTCCGTAAGAATCAGTATATCCAGGAAAATGTTCTGATTATAGATATAGGCCAGGTCGTATTTCAGCTTTATTTCAGGATCCGTATAGTATTCACCGTTTATCTGGGCA
>CAYSKJ010000049.1:0-19433 GCA_964431655.1 uncultured bacterium
CATGTAGGGTTTTCCAGCCTGCCTTGCATAGGATATGCCCTTATCAAGCTCGTAAAACCAGTTCACTTCAATATTATTTGATTCGATGCTTTTTAGTGAGCTGCCGGGATAAACAGCTTTTATCATATTAATAAATGCAAAGGCGATAAGTATTATGCCTGCTGAAACAATTAAATTCTTCAGGGTATTGTCCCCTACCTGGGAAAATACCTCCCTTATAAAAAAGATACCAAGCAGAAGCATTAATCCTGCATATAGAAGCATTACCGTTTCTGGAGTTAATCTTGGCGAGGCAAAGTACACAATCAAAAAAAGAATAATATAGCCGAAAAAGTGCTTTACGAGCACCATCCAGTTTCCCGCTCTTGGCAGAGCTGAAAGTGTTCCGGAAAAGGTGCCTATTATTATAAATATAATGCCCATGCCAAGGGCATAGATAAACAGGAGCATAAAACCGAGGAAAGGGTTCTGCGTGGATGCAATATAAGTCAGTATTGTTATTACCACAGGTCCTGCGCAGGGTGCGGCAAAAAGGCCGAATACCATGCCAAGGACAAAAACACCCCCAAACCCGCCTGTTCTGCCCCGGGACAGTTTATCCTGGACAGAAGCGGGGAGATGAAGGTCAAAAACCCCGAACATTGACAGGGCCATCAGAAACAAAACAGCAGATACGGTTATTATAAAAACGGGATGCTGAGAAATAGAGCCGAAAAGCACGCCAGTCATGCCTGATACAAGACCGAGGACGGAATAGGTAAGGCTGAGCCCCAGTACATATACCAAAGACTTAAAAAATGATGAATAACGACGGCTCGAAGAGTTATTCGAAAATACAGCGATGGTTATGGGTATCATGGGATAAACGCATGGAGTAAGGCTGGTCAGGACTCCGGCGATAAAGACAAAGAACAAGGCCAGCACTATATTCCTTGACAGAGCTCTTTGAAGCCTGCTTTCCTGAACATCCCCTGAAAATTCTTCTCTCACACCATCTCTGACGGGTTCGGCAGTCTCGTTACTCTCCTGTATGCCCCGGGTTTCTTCAAAGGACAGAACAGAAATGGCCTGATTATCCTGGTCAAACCGAAGATCTGCTTTGAAAAATCTTTCAACGGGGGGAAGGCACTGTTCAAAGGGAAGCTCTTCGCATATCTGGTATTTTATACTGCCCTGCAACCCGAGCACCTGCTTCTGCTTGAAACCCGCAAAGGAGACTAAAGTGCTGAAATAGGTAGTTCCCCTGTAGATTACCTGCCCCTGGTGAAAAAGACTCTCCCGGAAATCCTTTCTGATGGTTTCAACTCCATCGGGAAGAAACAATGCCATATCAAGAAATTCCGAAGTTATGTGCACATCCTCCGGGAGCTTGACCATGATCTCCAGGGTGGCAGTATCACTGCCATCCTGAGCCATTTCAGCTGTAAAAGCTATTGGGTAGGGTTCAGCCGAGGAAATGAGAGTGAATACAAAGAGAATGGAGAGAATAAAAATAATTATTGCAGGCCTGGCAGTCCTCATTGCAATGCCCCCCTGAAAAAAAAATGCCGTGGGGGAGACTTGAACTCCCACGGGTTTCCCCACTGCCCCCTCAAGACAGCGTGTCTACCTGTTCCACCACCACGGCATATTTATTTTTATCAGTTATTATCGCTGGGTTCTCTGGTTTCTTCCGGAGTCCCGGATATTTCTTCTGGTTTATCCTGTTCCGGGCCATTGTTTTCATCAATATTGCCCGTTTCCGTAGCATTCCCCTGTGTCTGAAGCTCTGAATCCGCAGCTTCTTCAGCAGGCAGGCCTTCCTCATTCAGATCCGCATCTGCTGTCTCTTCCGGCAAAACCGCATCGGATTCTTCAGCTTCCTGGTCTGCCTCCGGCATCTCGGCAGAAACAGGCTCCCCTGCCTGCCCCTCTTCTATGACTGTATCTTCAGTCTCCACTGCTGCAGTTCTTTTTGCATTTATATAGGCAAGACTCAAAGAGGATATCATAAAGATAATTGCAAGGGCTACTGTCATCTTGTGCAGGAATGTGGTTGCACCCCTGACACCAAGAGTAGATTCGGCAGCCCCTGAAAGAAATCCGGACAACCCTCCGCCTTTCGATGACTGCAGCAATACAATCACAATCAAAAGAATACTTACTACCACATGGATAAATATTATTATTCCGCTTACCATACAATCATCCTTATAATCTAAAATAATATTGAAGACATAAAATAACTAATTAAAGCGTCTTGTAAAGAAAAAAAACTCAAACGCAGTCAAACCTGATAATTTTCATAAAATCCTCATAGCTGAGGGATGCACCTCCCACCAAAACACCGTCAATATCCTCCATGGACATCAGACCTTTGATATTGCCAGGTTTTACACTGCCTCCGTAGAGTATTCTTGTCTTATCTGCAAATTCCCTGCCGTAAAGCTCAGCGAGGGTTTTTCTTATGAAATTATGAGCCTCCTGGGCAATTTCGGGGGTTGCCGTTAATCCTGTTCCTATGGCCCAGACAGGCTCATAAGCGACAGTAACATTTTCAGCCTGGTCTCTTTCTATCATGTGGAAGGCATTTTTAAGGCTCCTGCTCAGGACATCGAAGGTCCTTTCTTCCTGTCTTTCTTCCCGGGTCTCGCCAATACAGACTATCGGCATCAGGGAAGCCCAAAGAGCGGATCTTGTCTTTAGGTTCACGATTTCATCGGTCTCAAAGAAATATTTCCTTCTTTCTGAATGCCCGATCAGAGTGTGAGTACAGCCTATATCCCTTAGCTGGACAGGGCTTATTTCACCGGTATACGCCCCCTCCGGCCTGAAATAAACATCCTGGGCGCATATAAGAACAGCTGTATTTTCTGTTAATGCTAAGGCGGCATCCAGGTAAAGATAAACAGGCGCAATGAGGATATCCCTGTCCTTAAGGTCCAGAGTTTCTGAGCAGAGCTTTTTTATAAAATCAATGGTCTGGGTCCGGTTCTTGTACATCTTCCAGTTTCCGCATATAAAAGGCTTTCTGTTCATATAGATACTCCTATTCCATTATTGCCTGAACTCCCGGCAGGACAACGCCTCCGAGGAATTCCAGGCTTGCTCCTCCGCCGGTTGACACATAGTCTATACAGTCTTCCATCCCCGCCAGCCTTATGGCCTGGACTGACTCTCCCCCTCCGACAACAGAGAATGCCCCTGAATCACCTGTAGCCCTGGCTATATCAACGGTCCCTTCCGAGAAATTTTCAAATTCAAAGACACCCATGGGGCCGTTCAGGAATATGGTCTCTGCCCTGCGTATGTGATTTTTGAATAATTCCACTGTATCGGGGCCAATATCCATGCCTATCATGTCATCGGGTATATTAAGCTTGAAAAGCCTCTTTTCCGTGCCGTTTTCGAAGGTATTGCCGCACCATCTGTCTACGGGAAGAACAATCCTGTCACCGTATAATTCCAGGTAATGCCTGCAGGCGTCCAGGGTTTCATCTTCATTCAGGGACTGGCCTATCCTGAATCCCTGGACCTTTAGGAAAGGATAGGATATTCCTCCTCCAAGGAGGCATTTGTCGACCTTTTTAAGCAAATTTTCAAGGACAGCCAGCTTGCTTGAAAGCTTGGCCCCGCCCATTACAGCTACATAAGGGGATTCAGGGTTTGAGAGGAGCTTTGAAAGGTTGTTTATCTCATCCTGCATAAGAAACCCAAAAGCCTTTTCCTTAATATACTGAGTAATACCGTAGATGGAGGCATGAGCCCTGTGGGAGCTCCCGAAGGCGTCATTCACATAGACATCCGCCAGGCCTGCAAGCTTTTGTGAAAACTCCGGATCATTCTTTTCCTCACCCTTATAGAACCTCAGGTTTTCCAAAAGAAGGATATCCCCATCCTTCATGCTCTCAGACATCCTGATTGCCTCATCGCCGATACATGAATCCGAAAATAATATCCCGGGGTATTTATCCTTAAGATATCTCAGGACCGGCTTCAGGCTCTTGTCCGCTTCATAGCCCGTTCCTGCCGGCCTTTTGAAATGGGATGCCAGTATCGGCATCCCTCCCTTATCCAAAATATAATCTATGGTCCTGAAGGACCTGACAATCCTCTGGTCCTCTGCAACTTCACCGTCCTTAAGAGGCACATTGAAATCAACCCTGACAAAAACCTTTTTTTTATCAAGTTTCAGGTTCTGGATAGCTTTCTGTGATATGTCCATAGATGAATCCTACATCCTGCCTTTGATATATACAGCCAGGTCCACCATCCTGCAGGAATATGCCCATTCATTATCATACCAGGCACATACCTTTATCAGATTTTTGTCTATAACCTTGGTTGTAAGGGAATCAAAGATTGAGGAGTGGTCATTAAGATTGAAGTCTATGGAAACAAGAGGCTCGTCGCAGTACTGGAGTATTCCCTTAAGGTATGTCCGGGAGGCTTCCTTCATCATCTCATTGACCTGCTTTTCATCGGTATCATTTTTGACCAGAACAGTAAGATCGACCAGGGATACATTGGGGGTAGGAACCCTGATAGCCATTCCGTCAAGCTTGCCTTTAAGGCCGGGTATAACAAGCCCTACTGCGGAAGCAGCGCCGGTGGTTGTGGGTATCATAGAAACAGCAGCGGCCCTTGCCCTCCTGAGATCGCTGTGGGGAAGGTCAAGAATCTTCTGGTCATTGGTATAGGAATGTATGGTTGTCATAATACCCTTTAATATGCCCAGCTGGTTATCCAGTACCATGGCTACCGGAGCCAGGCAGTTCGTGGTGCAGGATGCATTGGACAGGATGTGGTCAGTGGCAGGGTTGTATTTCGTATGGTTTACCCCGCATACAAAGGTAGGGATGTCTCCCCCCTTGGCCGGTGCGGATATTATTACCTTTTTTGCCCCTGCATCAAGGTGCTTCCTGCAGCTTTCAGAATTCCTGAATATGCCTGTAGATTCAATAACGACATCCACATCAAGTTCCTTCCAGGGAAGTTTGGAAGGGTCTTTTTCAGCAAATACCCTTATCTTTTTGCCGTCAACAATAATCCCATCTTCGGTGTGGGAAACATCTCTGCAGAATTTGCCTGATACGGAGTCATATTTCAGGAGATGAGCCAGGGTTTTAGGGTCTGTAAGGTCATTCACCGCAACAAAATTTAAATCATCACAGCCGAATCCCCTCTTAAAAACATTTCTTCCGATCCTGCCAAATCCGTTAATAGCAATATTTAATGACATAAACTCCTCCTTTTGAATTAATACTAATACTATTAATCAATTAGATTTATTGTCAATCTTTATTCTAAAGCCCAACGGTTGCAGACACCGTTAAACACCTATTTCTTCAGCAATCTCGAGCATTGAATCAATGGCTATCCCGGCAAATTCCTCAAGGCTCAGCCCCAGCTTCTCGCACTCCATTATGGTCTCCCTGCTTACCTTCCTTGCAAACTCCTTTTTCTTCATACGCTTCACAACGGAAGAAGGCTTGACATCCCTGAGCTTCCTGCCCGGCAATATCAGGGCCGTGGCATAAACAAGGCCCGTAATGCTTTCGCTGGATGCCAGAGCATGGTCCAGGAAGGTTTCCCTGGCTTCCCCAAGCCCCTCATTATGCCTCTTTATGGCATCCAGAATCCGGCGGTCGACACCTTCTTCCCTTAATATATCAATGGTAAGCAGGCCGTGCTTTTCAGGACTCTGCTCCATGTCAAAATCCAGATCATGGAGCAGGCCAGCAATATAGAAATAATCCTCATTATAGCCGAAATGCTTTGCCACTCCCTTCATGACATAGGCCGAAGAAAGGGTATGACCCTTAAGCGTACTGCTTTTTATATATTGGTCATAAAGTTCATGGGCCCTCTTCTTTGTTATGCCCGGGTCCATATACTCATCACCCTTCTCTGAATCCATATCCTGGCCGGATTCTTTTATGTCGATATTCTCCATCGTCTCCATTTCCTCCTCCAGTCCCCTCTCTATCTTAACCAGCGGGAAGGTTATTACATCTTTAATCAGTTCTGTCTGGGTTATCAGCATTACCAGCCGGTCTATGCCCAGGCCTACTCCCCCGGCAGGAGGCATGCCGTATTCAACAGCCCTTACAAAGTATTCATCCATGGGCATGGCTTCTGCAAACCCTGCCCTAAGTCTCTGGCTCTGAGCTTCAAGAGCCTCCCTCTGTATTACTGGGTCATTCTGCTCAGAGTATGCATTGGCAAACTCCCGGCCGTTAATATAAAGCTCAAACCGCTCAATAAGCCTGCTGTCTTTCCTGTGGACCTTGCAGAGGGGCGAGCTTTCCATGGGGTAATCTATTACAAAGGTCGGCTCAATCAAATCTTTTTCACATAAAGCCTCGAATAAAAACATTATAAGCTCTCCCCGGGATGCCCCCGGCTTTGGATGCTCTTTGCATTCTATCTCCTTTGCAATCTCTTCAAGTTCTTTCATCGTCATTTCATAGGGATCCCTGCCGAGCTTATCACCCAGAAGGGTAAGAAGGGGGAACCTCTTAAAAGGGGCTTTCATATTAATGGTGTTTCCCCCGGCTTTCAGCTCCAGGCTCCCGTTAATATGGGTGACTGTATCGCTTATCAGGCTCTCGGTAAGGAGCATCATATCATTATAGTCCGCATAGGCCTGGTAAATTTCCAGAAGGGTAAATTCCGGGTTATGGGTGGCATCTATGCCTTCATTCCTGAAAGCCTTCTGCATTGAAAAAACCCTTTCAAATCCACCTGCTATATACCTCTTTAAGTAGAGTTCCGGGGATATGGACAAAAATGCTTCGGTTTCCAGTGCATTCACATGGGTCTTGAAGGGCCTGGCCTCAGCGCCCCCGTACATCATCTGGATTATAGGTATGTCGACCTCGGCAAATTTCCTGCAGTAAAGCCAGTCCCGTATATATTTCAGGATCAGGGACCTTTTGTAGAATACTTTCCTGCTGTCAGCGTTCATTATCATATCAAGGCATCTCTGGCGGTATATCATACCCTTATCCCTTATCCCGTGGTATTTTTCAGGCAACTGCCTTACAGCCTTGGAAAGAAGGGTGTATCCATTAACAAGAACCGTCGTTTCACCGGTCCTGGTCGTGAAAACATTGCCAATCACTCCAATAATATCGCCAACATCAATCTTTTTTAGGGTTTCGTAGGCCTGCTGGCCTATAATGTCCCTTTTTAGATAAATCTGAATCCTGCCTGTAAAATCCTGTATATGCATGAAAGTAGCCTTACCCATCTTCCTAAGGAGCATAATCCTGCCCGCTGCCGACACATTCAGGTCTGAAGGCTTCTCCTCTTCAAAAATACGGATTATATCGCTGATTGAATGGGATATTTCATATCTATATGGATAGGGTTCTATCTTTTCACTTCTTAGTTCCTTTATCAGCTTCTTCCTCTCTTCGGTATAATTATTTTGCATTAGCCCGCCTCCTGTAATATCATGAGATCCTGTTAAGATTATTTAACTAAATACATCCTGGATGTCAAGGTATAAAACAGTTGAAACACCAAAGCCTGCAGAAAAAACGGATAGATGCCTTCCTGAAATCCCGTTTCAGAGATTTTAGAATGCTGAACCGGGATTATAATTCCTGCACCTATTTTTCCCGGGATGAAAACCAGTGCCTGCTGAAAATATTCAACAGCAGGCTTTTCAGCTCCCTTAACCGGATTGAAGCTGATATTGCTTCCCTCAGGTGCATACCAGAGCACCCTAATATATGCAAAATGAGCTTGCTGGATGTAAACCAGGATTTTATAGTTCTCCGCTATGCTATAGATTCCCCTTCAAGCCTCAGCACCCTTGTTCAAATATACAAAAAACTTCCTCTTCATGTTTGCATTTCCATACTTGCACAGATACTGATGGCCATAAGCATCATAAACCGTGCAGGTTTCTGCCACAGCCTCCTGACTCCCGAAAACATTTTCATAAATGAAGGCATAGTATCTGTATCAGATTACGCCATAGCAGGCAATTTTCTCATACCGGCAAGAGCCGGGGATATTTACCGACGCAATGCCCCGTTCCTGAGCGGAACTGTTCTTAGGGGCCAGGATGCAACCATGTCCTCGGATGCAGAAAATGCAGTAAATATATTTGACTATATCAATAGCGGAGTCTTGAGCTTGAATACCTCCTCAGGCGATATAATTGAAATCATTAACCTTGATCTAAAGCCTTACGGCTCTTCAGGAACAGGCCAGATACACGGGATTTTGAAATGGATGCCGGATTCTGCAAAGGATGCATTCTCCCTGTTAAAAGGACTGCTTGATACCAGCATACTCTATAAACCGGGAATAAATACAGGGTCAGGCCTCTTTAACAACCTCGTTTACACAACAAGGATGCTGCTTTTACAAAATGAATTTTACCATTGAAATAGAATATACAAGGGAAAATGAATGTTCTATCCCCTGCTGAGCGTACTTTGCTCGCTGTTAATAGCAAATTACCTTCGAATGCTGAAACACAGGCAAAACATATCCATACTTTCATTATTCCTTGGCAATTATCTTCTGGCATCAATCTTCAGCTTTTTCTTAAACGGAGGACTTCCCGTGGATGCGGGCTCATTTGAAATACTCCTCGGAACTGCCACGGGCTTTCTTTTCCTAATAAATTTCCTTGTTTTTCAGAAAAACATTGCTGTAAACAATCTTTCCCTGAGCGTTACTGTCATGAGGATAAGCGTCATCATTCCCGTTATTGCAGCCCTTGGATTCTTTGGAGAAAGCATAAATGCTGCAAATGCAGCTGGAATAGTGATTATTATGATTTCCTTCCTGAATGGGGAAGGTAAAGGGCCCGCCTCTGACCGGAAATGGCTTTTCCTGCTTTTCCTGCTGACTGGTCTGACTGACTCCAGCCTGAAGATTTTTGAGGTTTACAGCCCGAAGCCTGACAGCCTTTTCCTTGCGGTAGTATTCTCCTCGGCCTTTTTCTTCAACCTGCTTATTCTAATCATAAAAGGATCGTTTGATTTTCGTTTCTTCCTATGCGGGTTTCTCCTCGGTATTCCGAATCAGCTTTCCAGCCTCTTTTTCCTTCTGTCCCTAAGGCACTATCCGGCAGCCATAGTGTATCCCATGATATCCACTCTTATCGTCATATTTTCCATAATATGCGATTTATTGTTATGGAAACAGAAATTCAGCCGGCGCCAGAAATTATTTTTCCTGCTGATGATAATAGGCATTGTCCTTATAAATATCAGGCAATAATTCCTGTGTAAATACAGATATTTCTAATTTCTGCCTGTAGTTACCAGCCTGGGAACTATACCCGCTTTCTTTAAGTGGGTCACGGTAAGGTCACTGGCTGCATCTACCAGGTTCATCTGTATTTCAAGCACCTGAGTAACTTTTGGATTTCTGGTTCTTGAAAGGATATCCGCCCATTTCTCCAGGGCATTTTCATCAAGGGCTTTTTTATCATAGAAGAATTTTAGAAAAGCCCTGGCCTCCCTTTTCAGCGTCCTTTTTATCATCTCCCTTTCCTTCATGGCTATACAATTATTTACTATTGCATCCAGCGATTTCAGCATGGCAGGTTTGAGACCCTGCCCCCACAGAACATCCACAGCCTCATCATTATTCATTCTGTTGGTGAGTTCCCTGATAAGATGGTTTTTCAGCCCTTCATCAAAAGAGCCGTCCTTTGCCTGACTTTCATAATACCGCTGAAGCAGGTCTGCAGTTGTTTTGGCATAAGGAATGTCCATCCTTCTGAAACTGCCTGGACGTGGCTGAATGGCATTTCCCCTGTCAACGCTGACATAGTACCGGTTGACCCGTTCTTTCCCGCATCCGTCATATCCATATACCTTTACCCTGAATTCCTGGGCATTCCCTTCATTCCATATAACTTCGCAAAAATACCTGTTTCCCTGAACATAATCCTTAACGAACTGGCCGCCGGTTATACTCCAGTTCACACTTCTGAAGACACCTTCAGTTATGACTGAATAGGTATGCCTCTCCCCCAGTTTTACATTCCCGGGACCCTGAATATCCCTGAAATAACCTTCAGGACAGCCAGCAATGCAATGGAAGGCAAAAACAGCAAAAATCATTAAAGATAGCACAGCAGTTTTCCCCGACATATAAAATACCTCCATATTTCAGTTTTCTCACATTATATCTGTTATAATCAATGAATTCAACAATATAAAGCAGTTTGCCCTGCCCTATTTGCTTGCAAACCGGTTTTATTACTGCTATAATCATTGCAGAACGGTTTAGCGTGGTTGTTTGCTTTGGATACTACCATTAGAATAATAGTGGATAACAATACCCTTATTGACCGTTATTTCTACGGTGAACCCGCTTTTTCCCTGTATATAGAAAGCAATGGCCTTAAACTGCTGTTCGACACTGGCTACTCAGGGATCCTCCTGGAAAACTCAAGTAAAATGTCAGTTAATTTGCTGGGTCTTGATTATATCGTCATCTCCCACGGACATATCGACCATACAGGCGGGCTGGAAGCCCTCAGCAGGCTTTTCATGGAGGCTTCCAGTGAAGGCATTCCCCATAAGCGCCCTGAGATCATTGCACATCCCCGGGCTTTCTTTAGGAAAAAACTAAAAAACAATCTGAGCATTGGCTCCAGCGCAGGACTGGAAACCCTGAGGGGCATTTTCCCTGTCAGGCTGTCAAAAGAACCGCTCAAATTAGGCAATTTTACCTTCCTGGGAGAGATACCTTCCTATTTTCCCTTCGAGGCTGAAAAACCCATGGGATATATGAAAGATACCTGCTGGCAGGAGGATTATCTTCTGGATGATTCGGCAATGGCCATAGAGACCGACTCCGGTCTCGTAATAATCACAGGCTGCAGCCACAGGGGAATCTGCAATATCACCCGTCATGCGCTGAATACTGCAAAACAACAGTATATCGCTGATATTATAGGCGGTTTTCACCTCATTGATGCATCGAATGACACAATATTACAAACTGCACAGCAACTGCAGGCTTATGCTCCTGAATGCGTTCATCCCTGCCACTGCACGGGTATGAAGGCTCTTTTAACCCTCGACAGCTATGTAAAGGTAAAGGAGTCAGGTGTGGGCCTGAAACTGGTTTACTGAAAGAATATGACACTGCTAAAACCAGACACAGAAATCAACAACAGATACATAATCAGGGATCTTATAGGCAAAGGTGCTTTAGGTGCTGTCTATCTCGTCTCTGACATGTATAAATCCTGTCAGCCTGCGGCCCTGAAAACAATCCTGAACAAGGCCCTCAGGAAAAAGGGTTCTCTGGCTCGGTTCAAACATGAATACGAGGTGATGACAAGACTTAAACATCCCAACCTGATAGAGGTTTATAATTTCGGCTATGATGAAGTCAGGGAAATATACTATTTAACCATGGAGTATTTTAATGGCAGAACACTGCAGAATATTATCAGAAATAAAACCCTAAAGGACCTGCACAGCCTGATAAATATATTCATCGAGCTTCTCAGGGGTATAGAATTCATTCACAGCAGGAATATAATATGCAGGGATATAAAACCATCCAATATCATGGTCAATGGAAATAAAGTAAAAATCATGGACTTTGGCCTTTCAGACATCAAAAAGCTTGACATGGAAAATATCAAGGGCTCTGTTATTTATCAGGCTCCTGAAACCTTCAGAGGGCAGGGAGATTATAAAATCGATATATTCGCCCTGGGTATTATCTTCACCGAACTGCTTACTGGCAGGCCTCTTTACCATGACAGCTCCGTATCCTTTATCCTTCCGATGATTATAGATGAAGAAAGTTTCAGGGAAAACCAGAGGCATGTGATAGAAACACTGATTCCTGATAATCTCAAGCCTGTAGCCTACAAAATGACTGCCTACTGCAGTAAGGACAGGTATTCATCCTGCATGGACATTATCCAGGATATCAACAGATCCCTTGGCCTGTCCTATCCTCTGGAAACAGAACCTACAATGGAGGCCTATGTTTCAGGAATCAGCTTTACCGGCAGGAAAGGGGATATAAAAAAACTGAAAACCCACCTTCTGTCTCATAATCCCGTTCCCCGGCTCCTTCTGATATCCGGCAATCCAGGAATTGGGAAAACAATGATGCTGGCAGAACTTAAAAAGTTCTGCCAGCTTAATGACATCCTGTTCCTTGACTCTTACTGCCCTGGAGGAGAATCCAGAACTTTAAATGCCGTGGAACTGATCATACAGCAGATAAAGCACTACAGCAGCAAATCCATAGACTTTTCAAAGGCGCAGACAGGACCGGGTTTTGTAAAAGCTGATTTCGGCGGCTCCGGTTTAGACACCAAAAGCCTATACCTGCAGAATATTGTCAATTATATAATTAACTTCCTGTCTTCTTCAAAAAGGAAAACCGTATTTTATTTTGATGATGTTTCCGGGATTGACTCCTTCAGTCTTACAACGGTTTTATCTCTCCTGAGGATAATAAAAGACAGGCCTGCCCTGAGAAAAAGGCTAATCCTTTTTGCAAGCATAAAGGAAGAAGAACTTGATAATTTTCTTAATAATACAGGCACTGCAGACACGAAAGAAATATTTGCAGTTCACCGAATGAAGCCATTTAAGCCTGGCCAGGTCCGCCAGTATTTTCAGAATGTTTTCGGAGCAGGGAGGTATGACAGCTCAATCAGGGATAATATTAGCTTTATTACAAAAAAGACAGGGGGAAACCCTTATTTCCTTTCAGAATTCATAAAATACACCCTAAAAGAAGGCATAATAGTCAGAACAGGCAGGCTATGGTCCATCAGCGGTGAAATCGGGAAACTTGACATTCCTTCATCAATAAAGGAGATTCTTGACAGCAGGATAGAATTATTCACTGATAACCCTGTATCAAAAAAGCTGCTTTTAATCCTTGCCCTTCTCAGGATACCCGCGGACCTTAATATTTTATCCTGTTTCTTCAAACCTGGCGAAAAAAGCGTTTTAATCAGCTTTCTGGGCATTTTTGAAAAAACCGGGCTTATCATGCACAGCAGGCTTAATCAAATCAGCTATGCGGTTTCCAATGGCCTTGTGAGGGAGAGGATACTTCACAAAATACAAACCGGAAAAGAAATCCATCTTATCATTGCCCGCAAACTTGAATCAGTGTTCAGTGACAACCGGGACATCCTTGCCGATGAGCTTTCACACCACTACAGGCTAGCCGGTGACAAAGAAAAAGAGATCCACTATATACAGAAATACTGCTCAGGCATAATTCTCAGGCATTATGACTTCAATGACCTTATGTCCCGTTACAGAAGGGCATTGACCCTGTCAGAAAACCTGCACGGTAAGATTCACAAGATTACAGCATCCATTCATGAAAGTATTGCAGACCTGTATTACAGAAACCATGACCTTCAAAAAGCCTTGAAAGCTTACCAGACTGCCCTGGAAATCATAGAGAATCTTGAATGCACACCTTCGGCAGATTATGCCTTAATATTGAGCAGGCTCGGCTCTGTCTATTACAGGAATCAGAATATGGATAAAGCCCTGGAAAGCTATAAATCCTGCCTGTCCTTGCACAGAGAAATAACCGATAAAGATGATGAAAAAACAGCAGACCTGTTCATAAAAATATCAGAGGTTTATATATCCCGTAATAGTTTCGAAATAGCAGTCAGCTACCTCGACAGGGCCTACTATATCCTGAAAGGCCTCTATGGTGAAGAATCGGATAAAATCGCCGATTTACTGGAAGCCTATGCATTTTTCTATTTTCAGAAAGGGGACAACAGGAAATCTGCCCAGTACCTGCACATGGTAATAGATTTAAAAAAAAGCAGGGAAAATTGCAGTTCAATCTACCTGGCACTTCACTATATGCGCCTTGGAATAATATATACAAGGCTGGGATCCTTCGGCCAGGCCCTCACCTATTTAAAAAAAAGCCTGAGTATGCAAAGAACCTATTACAAGTCAAAACACCCTGATCTTGCCTCTGTTTACGGAGCCATGGGGGTATTGTACCTTAAACTATGCAATTACAGGAATGCCATGGCTTATGTGAAAAAAGCCCTTGTCCTGTGCCGCATCTTTTTTGGTGAAAATAGCCCGTTTACCGCTGATATGATGATTAACCTTTGCAATATTTACTCAGACATGGGAAGATATATCCCTGCCTTAAAGCTCGCCATAAATGCGCTGGGCATATACACTGAAGCCTATGGCCCTGAAAGTCCGCAAAGCGCCATGGCCTGCAATAATATAGGCATTCAGTACAATAAGTGCAGCAGCCCGAAAAAAGCTGTCCCTTACCTGCAAAAAGCAGTAAAAATCAACAGCCGGACCTACAAAAAAAGCAATCCCATACTGGGTATAAATTACATTAATATTGGTGTGTCCTATCACCAGCTCAAGGAATACAAAAAGGCTGTATACTATTATGAAAGAGCTCTCGATATACTTACAAATACCCTCGGAAAGGAGCATCCCAATATCTCTCACATATATTACAATATAGGCCTCTGCTTTCAATTCAGGGAAGATTTGAAAAAAGCACTCTTTTATTATGAAAAGGCCCTTGCAATCTCTGTTCCTTCCCTTGGCACCGATAATCCCTATTCAAGGAGCCAGTACCAGAGTATTACCGAGCTATTAAAGGAAATCGGCGACCACAAGAAAAAAAGCATGTACGATAGCCTCTTTGGCGCATCATGAGTGAAGCAAAAGGGACGGTTCTTTTTGCTTCGCAGCCTGTGAATATCCCCACCAACTTGACATTTCCCGTTCCACAATGAAGCAAAAGGGACGGTTCCTTTTGCTTCACACCAATAAATACCGGGTATGCAGCCATTTTCTTAATCAACCCAAAGCTTCAAAATAGCTTTGATACAGGGAATTTATGAAATTACCGTTGAGATTTAAAAAATATCTTCCTCCATTTGACATTATGCCCGTTAATTATTATATTATATAGTAGAGAGGTAATTAAGGGCTATGGATATTAAAAAATAAAGGAGGACAGAGTCATGGATATTGAGAAATATGCGGAAAAGAGAAAAAAAGACGAAAACAGGATATGGAAGGCCTTTTATATTGCTGTTATAATTCATTTCATTTTCTTTTTACTGCAATGGAATATCTTCCATACTGAGGCATTGCCCGAAACGGAGAGACCTGTCATTGATATAAGCAGACTGCGTTTCCCGCCAAAGCAGGAACTGGAGGAAAAACAGATCAAAAGGGAGAAAACAGCTTATAAAATCATTCCTGACCCTGAACCCGCTGACTTAAAGATCGGTTACCCTGAAATAGACCCGAATATCTGGATAAACCATGAAGAAGAGGAACCCATAGACTACAATTTTGATGATATAAAACCCAGTCCTATAATCTATAATGAATGGGATGTCCTGGAAAAACCGGTTAAAACATCCGGAGAAGAACCGTTATACCCGGAGATTGCACGCCTGACCCGCCAGACCGGCATTGTTGTTGCCCAGCTGACAATCGGTACTGACGGCAGGGTAATCAAGGTTCAGATACTAAAGAGCATTAGAGGTAACTTTGAAGAGCATTTCAACAAAGCAGTGATGGAAGCTGTCAGCACCTACCGGTATAAGCCCGCAAGGCACCTGGACAGGAATGTAGCCGTAAAAATCAATGTAACTTTCACTTTCAGACTTAATTAACAGGTTTAACCATAATTTAGGCATATTGAATGCTCTCTGGAATCAGATGTCCTGCTAAAACCTGAAAGGTTTTACTGCTCGTCCGCTATTATGGGTGTTAAATCAGACACCTCGATGGAAAAAGTACTGTAATGCTCCTTCACGAGACCCTTTATTAAAAATGTATTTGTGCTGAACAGATAATTTTTAAACTCTGCATAGGTCGCCGGGAACAGGACTGTATCAAAGATACCCTTTTCATCCTCGAAGGAAAAAAATGCCATGGCTTCTTTGTATTTTGTAGATGCAAGCTTAACGGTGACATAATAGCCCAGAAGGCTTATTTCCTTGTTCCTGAAGGAAGGAATGGCATCAGAAAACATGTATGAACTGCTCAGGATACCCCTTATGAATTCAACAGGATGCCTGGAAAGAGAATAGCCGTAGTATTTCTCTTCCAGCTGTAATATTTTTCTCTCGCTGAGTTTTGAAAGAGCCGGAATCTCATGGACAGGCATATTTCCCTTCATGCTGAGATATTGGATTAAAAGCCTCAGGACCTCACTGTAATCTGAAAATTCACTGAATACTCCTGCAAATATAAGCAGGAGTATCTGTGAGTGTCCGAGCTCCGAATGCATCCTTATGTAGAAATCACGGAAGCCTGAAAATAATGCCTTTCTGTTTTCTTCGAGTATCCTTCTTATTGTTGCGGTTTCGAGACCTTTTACAAATCTCCAGCCCAGCCTTATACTTGCATCATCGAGGGCTGAAGTAAAATCCTTTCTGTAGTTCACGCAGGGTTTGAGGACTTTTATGCCAAGTCTCCTGGCATGGTTTATATAGGTTTCAGTATGATAGTAGCCCCCCCGGTTCTCAATAACTGCTGCATAGAAATAAGCCGGGTAATAGGTCTTAAAAAACCCGCTTTTGAACGATACCATGACATAGGATGCGCTGTGGGGCTTATTGAAAGAGTAACCGGAGAAACTGTCAATCATGGACCAAATCTTTTCCAGGGCTTCCTTTTGAATACCCTTCTCCTGGCCCCTTTTAAAAAACATCCGCGCATAATGCTCTTTTTTGCCAGACTTTGATGAAAGAGATTTCCGCAGGAGGGCAGACTCCCTGACAGAAAAATCAAGAAGCTTTATGCATACTTTCTCTATATCCTCCTGATAGACCATTATCTCGTAGGTTTCATGAAGAACCTCTTTGAGCGCAGGGTGGACGGACTGGTACAAAGCACCCTTTCTCCTTTCTATGTAGTCATTTATGTATTTATTTGCTGCAGGCCTTATTATAGAGGAGTGTATGGTGATATCCTCAAAGGCTCCACTGTTCACCTTCCTCTGCAATGCCCTTATGGCAGGGCTTTCCAGGTAGAAGACACCAAGGCTGTCACCCATGGCAAAGGACTCCTTAATCTTCTCATCCTCCGTTACATCAAGGGTCTGGTATTCAAATCCAATACCATGGTTTTCTTTTATATTTTTTATTGCATCTCTAATAACAGCCAGGGTTCTGTTGCCGAGTATGTCTATCTTGACAAGCCCTCCCATCTCTGCCTGATCTTTTTCCCACTGAATTACCGGCATTCCCTTCTTTGCCATTTCCACCGGGACATAGTCCCATATGCTGGGAGGGGTTATTATTATTCCCCCGCAATGAACAGATAGATATCTTGGAATACCCTTTATCCTTGCGGCATAAGCTAGAATATTACCCCATCTCCTTCCCCTGAAATCTGATTTTATCTCATCAGTACTGCTTAAATATGTTATCTTTTTTGTCTTTTGCGAGATAATATCGCCAGGAATCCCATAGACCTTTGCAACCTCCCGGACTGCCATCCTGTCTTTGAAGGTTATTATATTGGACACCAGCGCACAGTTCTTTAGAGAATATCTGCTGAAAATATAATCAAGCACATCATCCCTTTCATCCCAGGGAAAATCAATGTCTATGTCCGGGGGATCCTCCCTTGCTTCATTTAAAAATCTTTCAAAATAAAGGTTATGCCGGATAGGGTCCACATCGGTAATAAAAAGCAGGTAGGCCACAATGCTGGCGGCAGCAGAACCCCTTCCGCAGTAATATTTTCTTTTTTTTACAATATCATGGACCGTAAGGAAATAATCGCAAAAACCCTTTGAGATTATCAGTGAAAGCTCCTTTTCTATTCTGCTGTAAACATCCTGGCCGGGATTTTTATACCTCAAGCATATGTTTGCATGCACCAGGCATTTCAGCCTTTCGGCTGAATTTTCACTGCTTATGAACACCATCCCCTGGCGGTAGAGAAAATCAGTTTTGTCTGCCAATAAACAGGGGTCAGATATCATGGTGTTCTTTTTAATCCTCTCAGCAAACTGCATATATTCAGAAAAGGAAACCGAGGCATCGTCAAGTTTCACCTGCCCTAATACGGCATTATCCCTGATAGCCCTTAAAAGCTTGAGAATATCCATGTCTTTTTCTGACTCACAGCATATATCACCTGCTGGAAAGACAGGAAGCCCCAGTCTTTTAAGGCTTTGAAGGGTCGTATACCAGTCCTTTTTGGCAAAAAGCAGGGAATAAACCTCACAGCTGTCTGCATTCTTTAGTATCTCCAGCACCTTAATCCGGCCGGAAAGGAAGATTAGGCCTCCGGGCTGTGAAAGTATAATATCACTAAGGTTCGGTTCTTCCCCCCTGTGTACCCTTGATATGATACTGCACAGGTTTTTATAGCCCTCGGATGTTTTTACGACAGCATATACGATATCTTCCCTGTACCTGAGACAGCATGCTGTTATGGGCTTTAAGCCCCGGTCCAGGCACATCTGCTGGAAAAAAAGCATACCGTAAAGGCCGTTGATATCAGCAAGGATGATATCCCTTATATGATATCTAAGGGCAGTCTTTATTATATCTTCCAGGGAAAGACAGCTCTCCATGAAGGAATAATAGGACCGGAAGAACAGGGGAATAAACTCTCTGCCCATCAGTACTGCCTGATAAGACCTACAACAACCCCCTGTATGATGATTTCCTCCTCTCTTAAAAATATTGGTTTCATCCTGGGATTGGCAGGCCGCAGTTCAATCTTTTCCTGTCTCCTGTAAAACTTTTTTACCGTAGCTTCCCCGTTTACCAGTGCAATCACTGTCTGACCCTGCTCTGCATTCATTACCCTTTTTACAAGGATGATATCCCCGTCCCTTATGCCGTCATCTATCATACTGCTGCCGCTGACCCTCAGGGCATAAATATTTTCTGACCCGTTGATCAGGGTATCTATTGAGTATTCCTCCCTGTCCTCAAATACTCTTATAGGCTCCCCTGCAGAGACTGTCCCGAGTATATCAACGGTACCGAGGCCGGCCGGCACCTCTGCCGGAACCAGGCCGATGGATCTTACCCTGTTAAAATCCTTGTTAATCTGCCCTTTATTTATAAGGGATTTAAGAAACTTCTGAACTGTACCCAGGGATGTCCAGCCGAAGTAATCTGCTATTTCCCTCTGGGTGGGCGAATAGCCCTTTTTTGCCCGGTAGGATCTGATAAAATCATATACTTCTTTCTGTCTTTTTGTAAGATACATAATCTATAATATAGGCGTATATATATCGTATGTCAACACTTTTTTCATGAATCAGGAAGATGGGTCTTTCCTGCTTCTTTTTTCCGGTTATTCTATCCTGAGAGTGAAGTGCATGCTGGCAGGTATTATGCTTCTGAGAGACCTTTCCCGAAGGAAACAGAGCATGTCTTTGTCCAAAGGGCCGGAAATATTTATTTTTAGAATGGCGTCAGG
>CAYSKJ010000050.1:0-19241 GCA_964431655.1 uncultured bacterium
ATAGTATTTGATCCTGAGGGCTCCTGAAAAGTCATTGCCTCCGGACTTTGTTACTGTGTTGATAACACCGCCGGAAACCCTTCCGAACTCAGCAGGCATACCGCCGGTCAGAACCTCGGTTTCTGCAACTGCGTCAGCATTGAGGTTTGCGCCGAAGGTTCCTGTAAGGGGATCTGTGGTGTCAACACCGTCAAACATGTAAAGGTTGGAGAATCTCTGTCCCCCGCGTACCCTTACATTGCCGGAGCCGGTAGTTCCGCCCTGCATGGAGAGACTGGACTGGTAATTGTCTGAACCAGGAAGTCTTTCTGTAAAATCCCTGTCAACATTAACGCCCGAGGTTGAAGATGTGGTATCAAGGACCGGAGCGGCCCCTGTAATAACTACCTGTTCTTCGAAGGCAACCTCTTTGAGCTGAATATCAACCTGAGATATCTTGTTAACCAGAACTTCCAGTCCTGTTCTGAGAACGGTCTGGAAACCCATCATCCTGAACTCCAGCTGATAGTCCTTTCCCGGAGGGAGTTCTATCAGCCTGTATCTACCGTTTTCATCGGTGGTGTAGTATCTTGGCTGCAGAAGTGCTGGTGATTCGGCTTTTACAACAACGCCTGGCAACGGATCTCCCTGGTCATCGGTAACTGTTCCTTCAATGGAACCCCTTACCTGGGCCCAGGAGACGACCGAGCCAAGAATCAGCATAAAAGCAAATAGTACGAACAGTTTCTTGGTCATAAAACCTAAATGTCCTCCTTTTTTATTTTTTGTTTTTTTATGCTTGGTTACATAGAACAACATGCTAAAAAGATATAGCCTTAAAAATATTAATCAAGAAAAAAAATTAAATTAATGAAAAATTAACTGATTGAATATACTATTTTAGAAAACCTTTTGAATGTTTTGAGTGTTTAATAAGCTTTTATCGTCATTTGCATTTAACATTATTATCGGGGGTGGGAAATCGGGAGGTGGAAAAAAAAGGGGATAACGGGTCATCCCGTTATCCCCTGGTAAGTTCATTTAGAATTCATACTTTACGGCAACCTGCCATCTCATAGGATTGTTCCACCCTGTTGCATCTCCGAAGGTGCTGTCGCCTCTCTGGCTTACAGCGGTTACGCCCTGCCAATCAGTCAGGTTGAAGATATCGCCTATCAGTGTCAGTTTACCCCATTTTCCCAGCTGGAAATCATGCTGTATGGAAAGGTCTATGTAATGGGAATCGGGCAGATTATAAGCACCCATCCCTTCTTCGGATATAACCGTCCATCCCTCGCTGGTTCCGCCGGGTCCGTTTATCCTTTCGCCCTGGACAAACTTGGAATAGGGCTGGCCGGATGCCCAGTTGGCCATGATTCCAATAGATGTGCCCCAGGAGAAGATATAGTTGGCGCTGAGCTTTACATTGTGTTTTGTGCTGTAGGGGATATATCCGTAGAGGTTTTCTGAGAGATTAGGCGTATCATAGGAGTTGGTGAAATAGGAGATAGAGCTTGCGCCCCATGTTTCATGGCCGTCATAGGCTGTACCCTTGCTTTCGGAATAGGTATAGCTTGCAATGAGGGTAAAGTTATTCATCTTTGCGGTTGAATAAAGCTCTACACCCCAGTAATCTCTCTTATAGCCCGGAATTGTAGTAGCATAGTAGTAGGAGTTGGCTACATAGGTATCCTCATCGTATAGATGACTTCCGTCTGTTCCAGGACCTCCCCACAGGACATTGCCGTCCTCATCCAGGAAGATGGAATAGTCTTCGGGAATATCCCTGTTAAGCTTTCTTGTATAGCTGATACCTGCTGAAAGGTTGTCTGCAAGCTCTCTTTCATAACCGATGGTGAATTCATCAGTATACTCAGGCTTTACATCGCGGTCAATCTCATTGTTGTACAGCCCGGGTGTGGTGGCTCCTTCATATTCCCATCCTGAATTGGGGTCAGAACCGTCATAAAGGTCCGGGTTCCAACGGTATGTCTCTCTCCAGGACTGATTTACCTCTTCGAAATCCGCAAACATGGTAGACCATATATTGTAGAACCTTCCCATAAAGAGGTTGAGCTTATGCTTGCCCGTATTACCTATATCCCATACAAAACCGAGCCTCGGGGCTATCATGTCAAAGAAATCATGCTTGAAAACCCTTGTGTTGACATTGTTATATCCCTCGTGGGACTCAAACCTGACACCGGCATTGACTGTAAAGCCTTCAATAAAATCCGGCCTCCATTTGTCCTGGATATAAAAGGCATAGTATTTTGCTGAACCTCCGCCTGCTATATCATCATGCCTGATGGTCCAGGTTGATCTGTCAGTCCAGTGCTCCGGCGAATTCCAGTCATCTATTCCCCCTGTATAAGAATCATCCAGGTATATCAGAAAGGATTCCGGAACATAGAAGTACCCGCCGTAACTCTCCATATTGTGATAGGCTATGCCGGTTTTCCACTCATGGTTTCCGGCCACGTCGCTTATGAAATACTTAGCGCTTATTTCATAAGAATCCCTGTCTCTGTCGGTTTCATAGTTCCATCCGAGGCCCCCTGCATTTATCGGGTCATAATCAGGGAAGTTAACTGATATGGCGGGGTCACTGCTGTAAGCTTCAATATTGAGCTCCTGCCTGCCTATGCCTATCTTCGTTTCAACAAACAGGTTCTGGGAAACAATCCAGGTCCAGTTCAAACCGTAGGAGTTTCCTCCCTGCTGCCACTCAGCAAGCGAATTTGCTGATACAGTCCCCCTGCCGACATTATAGCCGTTATCCCTGGTCATGGGGTCTGAAGACCATGTAAAAAATACCTGATGTTCCGGGCTTATGGCCCAGGTAAGCTTTGCATAGTAATAACCCCATACATCATCCTGGGGCCATACGGTCTCGGTGATATTGCCATCAGGCCAGTTGCTTCGCTGAACCACGGTTTCCCTTTCAATCTCTATCCTTTTGAGCGTGATAAAGAACCAGAGCTTGTCCTTCATTACAGGACCGCCCAGCATGACGGTGGGCTCAAACCTTGATGTGCCACCCCTGGATTCATAGTGGTCAGAGTCAAGCTCCCAGTCAGGATCATAGTATTTTATCCTGAACCCTCCTGTGAACTCATTACCGCCTGATTTGGTAACTGTATTGATAACACCGCCGGAAACCCTTCCGTATTCAGCGGGCATACCTCCCGTCATAATCTCGGTTTCGGCGATGGCATCAGCATTCAGGTTTGCGCCAAAGGTTCCTGTCAGCGGGTCGGTGGTATCAACACCGTCAAAGAAATATACATTATTGAACCTCATGCCTCCCCTTACCGACGGGTTACCGCCGCCTGTGGCTGTTGTTCCGCCCTGGATCTGGAGCTGGGTCTGGTAGTTGTCAGCACCCGGAAGTCTTTCTGAAAACTCCCTTTCTACATTAACGCCTGAAGTCGATGAAGTGGTATCCAGTACAGGAGCTGCACCGGTAATAATGACCTGCTCTTCAAAAGCTACTTCTTTAAGCTGGACATCTACCCTGGTAACCCTGTTCACAGCTACCGATATACCTGTCCTGAGGACAGTCTGGAAGCCCATCATCTTGAACTCTATCTGGTAGTCTGCACCCGGTGTGAGCTCTATCAGCCTGTAGTTCCCGTTTTCATCCGTTGTATAATATCTCGGCTGTATGAGGGTTGATGATTCGGCCTTTACAACAACTCCCGGCAGAGGATCACCGTTCTCATCGCTTACTGTTCCTTCAATGGAGCCTCTTACCTGGGCTAAAATGGACATTGAGCCTATAAAGAATACACAAAGAAGAAAAATCCACAGTTTTTTTACCATAGTACTCTGAAACCTCCTTTTTTTAATTTTAATATTTGATCTTGATAATTGCTTTCATAAAACATATTAAGCACCAGGTTTACCCTTGAAACAGCCACTGATGCTGAAAAATATAAGTGAAACAAACCCTTCAACATATAAGTATATATTATATATAGTTTTTTATTTTTTTCAAGCATTGCCTTCATTTTTTATTTCTATCACTCAAATCATGCTCTGTCAAGCTATTTTGGCAAAAATCAGCTATTTAATGAATATATTTCCCCCCTTTCAGGATATATTTATATATGTTGCCTTCAT
Organism: uncultured bacterium; assembly: GCA_964431655.1. Lineage (GTDB taxonomy): Bacteria > CAYMEV01 > CAYMEV01 > CAYMEV01 > CAYMEV01 > CAYMEV01. Next base: position 4,105 of record CAYSKJ010000050.1, read on the forward strand.
TTAAATACTTAACATCTATCTATCCAATCGTCATGCAGAAAGTATAAATAAATCCGTGAATGTATGATTTTTTAAAATGACAGAATCTGTATTTTTTTATTTACAATAAACACAACATGTAGTATACTATTTTTATACATAACACTATATAAGGTGGGTTTAGTAAATGAAGGAAAAGAATTTTTTTTCTGGTAATTTGAAGGCACTGGATTATCAGGCCATCAAAAGCTACATCAGCAAACATTATAAAGAACTCGAGGAAAAAGAAATCTCAAAGGTCCTGGAGCATCTGGATGACCAGATAAGGGAAATATCCAGGGATAACCTGGATAATAATATTATAAAATCCCTTATCCAGAATTACATGAGCCTTATGACCAGCAGAAAGGCAAAACGGAGGGAAACAACCAATATTCCCTCTTGCAAGCTTTCTGACAATGCAAAAACAGTGCTTGAAAAAAGATACCTCAAGAAGGATTCAAAGGGCAGTCTTATGGAAACCCCCGAGGAAATGTTCAGGCGCATAACTGAAAGCATTGCCGGGTTTGACCATGAAAAGGATGAAAATGGACTCAAAGAGCTGAAGAACAGATTCTATGAAATGATGTCAGGCCTGGATTTTCTGCCTAATTCTCCCACTTTAATGAATGCAGGGACTCCGCTTCAGCAATTGTCTGCATGTTTCGTCCTTCCCATAAAGGATTCAATGGAGGATATTTTCGAAACCATAAAGAATGCGGCACTTATACATAAAAGCGGAGGAGGAACCGGATTTTCCTTCTCCAGGATAAGACCGGCCAATGACATGGTGCTGTCAACCAAGGGAGTCTCCTCAGGGCCTGTGTCTTTCATGAAGGTTTTCAACTCCGCAACCGAAACGATAAAGCAGGGAGGGCGCCGAAGGGGAGCCAATATGGCAATCCTGCGCGTTGATCACCCGGATATCCTGGAGTTCATAAACTCAAAAAAGAATACCGATGAACTGAATAATTTTAATATTTCTGTGGCTTTAACCGAAGAATTTATGGAAGCTGTGGAGTTTGACGAAAAATACAGCCTCATAAACCCCAGGAGTAATAAGCCTGCCGGAGAGCTCAAGGCAAGGGATGTTTTTGACCTGATAGTCAACAATGCCTATGATACCGGAGAACCTGGCATCATCTTCCTTGACAGGATAAACAGGGACAACTTCACGCCATCCCTTGGCGAGATAGAAAGCACGAACCCCTGCGGGGAACAGCCACTTCTGCCTTATGAATCCTGTAATCTGGGTTCCATCAACCTTGCCAATATGATAAGCTGTGACGACAGCAACTGCCGGGTCATTGACTGGGAAAAGCTGAAGGATACCGTTCATTTAGCGGTGAGGTTCCTGGACAATGTAATAGATGCCAATAAATATCCCCTGGAGAAGATAAGGGAAGTGACCCTGTCTAACAGGAAGATAGGGCTTGGTATAATGGGATTTGCAGACCTGCTTTTTATGATGGAACTGCCTTACAACAGCCAGAAGGGTATTTCCCTCGGAGAAAAGATAATGAAATTTATAAGGGATGAAGCGGTTTCTGCTTCTCAGGTTCTTGCTGAGATCCGGGGACCTTTTCCCAACTGGCATGTATCAACTTTGAAAGAGAGCTTCAGCCAGCCGCTCAGAAATGCAACCCTGACAACAATAGCCCCGACCGGAACCCTGAGCATCATAGCGAACTGCTCATCAGGAATTGAGCCTTTATTTTCCCTGGCCTTTGAAAGAAATGTTATGGATAATACAAAGCTTAAGGAAATTCACCCCTATTTCAGCACTATAAGCAAAGAAAGGGATTTTTACAGGGAAACCATGGTCAATGATATACTGAAGCAGGGTTCAATACAGGATATCGAGTATATACCCGCTGATATTAAAAAAATATTTGTTACCGCCATGGATATATCTCCCAAATGGCATATAAAAATGCAGGCAGCCTTTCAGAAGTACACTGACAATGCAGTTTCTAAGACTGTGAACTTCCCGGAAAAATGCAAAAAAACCGATGTAAAGGATGTATTTCAGCTGGCTTATAAATATGGCTGTAAGGGGATTACCATCTACAGGCAGAATTCAAGGCCCGACCAGGTTCTCCAGCTGAAAAAGGAGGAGAAAAAGCCCGAGATCTTAGCGCCGAGAGTACGGCCAGACGTTACTTTCGGGCGTACTGCAAGGGTAAGGACCGGGTGCGGAAACCTGTATATAACCATAAATGAGGATGATAAAGGTCTTTCTGAGGTATTTATCCGTATGGGAAAAACAGGAGGATGTATTTCTTCCTATACAGAGGCTATTGGAAGGCTCATATCCCTTGCACTGCGCTCGGGGGTTGATCTAAACAGTGTTACAAAACAGCTGAAAGGAATAAGATGCCCCAATCCCTCCTATACAAAGAACGGTTTTGTCGCCAGCTGTTCCGACGGTATTAGGCAGGCGCTGGTTGATTATATCAGCAATGGCAATGGTCACAGGATGATGGACAACAATGATAAGCAGGAAAAACAATTAGAAGCTGTTGTAAGGGAAGCCTCTCCGGATATTTTAAGCATAGGGCTATCTCCCGAATGCCCTGAATGCGGAAGCATCGTAATCGTAGAGAGTAACTGCCTTTACTGCCGAAACTGCGGATACTCAAAATGCCCATAAATTATATTGACATTTGCCCTGTTCAAGTTTAAGTATTCGTTATGGTTTAATAAAACAAGGAGGAATATATGGCACATAAGATAACAGACAGTTGTATAGCATGCGGATCATGCATTGGAGAATGCCCGGTTGAAGCAATATCCGAGGGAGATCCCATATATGTGATTGATCCTGAGATCTGTACAGACTGCGGTGCATGCGTTGAAGCTTGCCCGGTTGAAGCAATAATTCCAGAATAAAACTTCAGCGGGAGCATACAGCTCCCGCCTTTTTACACCAAAACTTTTTGAAAGCTTTTAGGATAAGCCTTTTTTTTGCATTGCTTTTCTATTCGGAAATTTTCCCTGTATATGCGAAAGACCCGGTAGAGAGTATTTTTTCATCCCTTAAGGACCAGAATCTGCAGGAGATGGCTAAACTCCTTTCCCGGAATGTCAATATCCGCCTTGCCTCACCGGAAAAAGTATCAGGAATGTTTGCAAAGCACGGCGTTCTGAGGGTATTTAAGGGTATATTTTCAAAATACAGTACCTATGAGCTTAAAATGCTATACAGGAATGAGGGCGATGGATCTCTTTTTGTTGCTTATGATTGGACTTTAAAGAAAAATAATGATATATTCAGGGTAAGCATTATTTTTACCCTTGAGCTTAAAGACAGGGAATATTATATAATAAATATTACAAGCGTTGACAAATAATGAATAAATCTGATCTCGTCTCAAATCTTCAGCATTGCATCATAAGCTACTCATCGAACCCTGATCCGAATACCCTGGTAGAGGATATTATGAACAGGAGTTTCGAGATGATAAATAATTACCTGTTCGACACCGACAGGCTGCACATCAGCATGGGGGAAAAAGGTCTTGTTGTGGATGATTATTATCTTCCCAGGGAAGAATCAGAAAAAGCCTTTATTAATTCATTCCAGAATTTTCTGAATGAAACAAAAATACAGGGAATTGAAATATGCAGGGAAATTACACTGAGAGAATACATACTATTTATTTCCCTCATGGCAAAACCCCCGGATTTTTTTAGAAATATTGAAAAAGTCAGGTCCTACATAACAGAAAAAAGCCTAAAAAACATCGATATTCATTTTCTTAAACCCCAGGAAGAGGTATTGCTAAAAAAGGGCAAAAAGGCTGTTATTTTAGCCGAAGATATCCCTGATTATGAGGAGGACAGCAATACCAGCCAGGAGGTCTTTTCTGCAGCTGAGACAACTGCAGTCAGGACAGTAAGGCCTGTAGCTCCTGATACAAAAGCAAGCCCGCCTTTCATTGTAAAATTTGAATCCATCATAAAGCATGTCAGAAGTAATATTGAAGACCCGGCACAAAAACACAGGATTATCTCAAATATGGTACAGAATCTTTCACCCGAAAGCATCCTGGAGCTTATTAATGAATTTTACAAAAGGGGGGAGGATTTAAAGAACAAAAATCATATATATCCTTATATTGACTATGATAAATTCATAATCATAGCTTCCCACATACTTATGGTCATAAATGACGAGCTGAACAGGGAAAAGCCTGAAATGATAAATCTCAACTACTGCGAAAGGTTGAGGGATGTGCTTAAAGACATTGCCTCCCAGCCCCACCTTTCAAAAAGCATGAAACTGCAGGCAAAATGCAGGACGGCTGAGATACTGATATTTAATGAAATACAGCCGGATGAACCCATACTTTCGCGGTCAGGAATCCTTAAAGGCAGGATCAATGTCGGCGGTATTGTAGAGCTCATTTATCAGCTTGACATGGAATTCAGCATACTTGACCATAAGGGTATATCGGATGCGATACTGGATGAACTCCTGGATAAGCTGGATAATTCCAGGGAGGATATAGTGCAGGAGGGGTTTAAAAGAATACTTAAAGGCCTTCTGGATATCTCTATTGATAATGCCTTCAATTATTTCACCAGTATAATCAATGCTTTATTCAAAAAAATTAAGGACCGGAAAAATCTGTCCCCCCTCTATAATTTTGCATGCGAGACCGCCGTTTATTATTCACCCTTGCTTATAAAAAGGGGCAATATGGCATTGCTCAGGGATATGCTGAAGGTTCTGAACAAACACAGGGATACCCGGCCAGAAAGAAGTGCAGAACAATGGTATAAGGCGCGCCTTACCATTAATTCCATCGGTCAGTGCCAGGCAGTAAAGGAAATGATAGCGTCTTTCTTCTGGATGGATGAATCCAGGCGCTCAGAACTGCTGTCAACCCTCCTGCTCATAAAAGAAACCGCAGTAAAATATCTCCTGAACCTGCTTTCCGAATCAAAGGATATAAAATCCAGGAAAACACTGATTTCATCGCTTATATCTCTGGGAAAAGATTCCGTGCCTGAAATAATATCAGAATTATCCAGGAAACAGCCCTGGTATTACACAAGAAACCTCATACTTATACTGGGAAAGATAAACACCCCCGAAGCCTCAGCATATATTAAAGAATTTCTTTCCCATGAGGATAAAAGGGTGAGAAAAGAAGCCATCAATGCCCTTGTTAGCCTTAAGGATCCTTCAGCCAACAGCTACCTTATACCTTACCTGAGCAATGAAACAGAAGATGATCCTTACATGATAAAAAAGATCATCTCCTCCCTCGAATATTCAAAACCTGAAAACATAGCATTCCTGATACTGAGAATACTTAATGATGACCTCTATTCCTCGAGGGAAACTGAGGAAGAGGATATTAAGCAGGCATGCTGTTATGTAGCAGGAAGGCTGAAAATCAAGGAAGCTGTGCCCGTTATGAAAAAGCTGTTATTGAAGAAATCTCTTTTCGGCATAAATAAAGGGCATAGCGATGCCCTGCGCGCAGCTGCCCTGTACGCCCTTCACCTTATTGGAGGCGAAGATAATGAAATCAGGAAGCACTCAAAGGATGACAGCCCCCTGGTAAGGTCAGTTGTAAACGAAATATTAAAATCCTTATAATCCCGGATAATGCCATTTTAAATTTTAAGGAAAATAGAAAATAAATTTACTTGACCTACGCTATATATACGCCTATATTTTATATTATGATTATATTCCTGCAAACACCATTTCTTTATTCTTTTCTGGAAGAAAGCAGGGACCCATTGCTTTCATGTACTTCTTTTCTTATTACGCTGGACCGGAAACCCATTGTAATGTATCCATCTTTAAATGCTTACAAAAAAGGGTGGCGCAGGGGCCAGTCCATAAGGCCGGAAAGCAGTATTGCCAGAATAATTCCTGACAGGGCTTTTTACCGCTCAGCAGAAGAAAGCATCATATCGGTGCTGAGCACTTTCTCTCCGGCCGTTGAAGTCTCAAAAAACGGATTTTATCTGGATGTATCAGGCCAGGAATTGAGGTTCGGCTCCATTCAGAAACTTGCCGGAGAGCTTTTTGATGCTCTGCAGGCATCCTTCAAAACCCCGTTTTTTTTAGGAATAGGTTCCAACAAGCTGGTTGCGTTCATTGCCTCCGGACTCCTGATACCGGTTTTAAAAAGCAGTTTTTTATATATACCGCGGTATTCGGAAAAATACTTCATGGCATCTCTTCCTGTGTCATTGCTCCCCTGTATTGACAGGGAAATCTCGGGAATTCTCTCCCTGCTCGACATAAAACATATAAGGGAGCTGGCCCTTCTTCCTTTCAGCTTCCTGCATCAGCTTTTCAATGATTCAGGCTTGAAGCTGTACAGGTATGCAAGGGGCATAAGTGATGAACCGGTAAGCCATCCACTCTCCCGTAATATACTGTTTAACGGTAAGAACATACCCCCTGCCAATGATATAATTACAATAAAAACCCACATCTATTCACTGCTTGAAACCGCCTGCTACAGACTTAAAAACATGCAGAGGAAAAGCAGGCATGCAGCAATATACATTGTTTTTGAAGACCATAGGCATTCAAAGAGGCACATAAGGCTTAAATTCTATTCCTGCCTTGAAACAGATTTTTTTCATCATATTAATCTCGGCCCTATGAGAAGGACAAATATAATCTACCTCGGCCTGAAATTTTACAGTCTGATACCCTCATCCACCCAGCAAACCCTTTTTGCACCCCCTGCAGAAAAGAAGGAAAAACTGCTTGATGTGATTTTTAATATCCGGGAAAAACATGGCAGGGATAAATTATCCTTTAAAAGCATAAATTAAGAGTGTATATTACATTATTATGACAAAATGTTTTTCGGCGGGAGAAGCCCTATGTTTGAAAAGGTATTATTTCCTGTAACAACGACAGAAATAACAGAACAGCTCTTGGATTTCATTCCCAATTTCAGCTTTACCGATACAAAAGAAGTATCCATGCTTCATATAGTTGATTCAACTGACCTTTACGGAGACCCCATTATAATTAATGCAGACAAGGATCTTCTTCTTAAATGGAAGGCCAGGCTGCTTTCCTATAATTTCAGCCAAATAAGAGCAAGGGTGGAGGTTGGAATCCCCTGGGAGGAGATTGTGGATATTGCTGAAAGAGACAATTACTCTATAATATTCATGGGATCTCACGGCAGCAGACTATTAAAAAGGGTATTTCTCGGCAGTGTAACAGAAAATGTCCTGCATCATTCAAAAAAGCCGGTAATGATATTTAAATTCGGCTATACCATCAATTTGGATGACAATGGTCAGGCAGAGGCTGTCCCGGGCAGCGAACTGTTCAGGAAAATACTTTATGCAACTGATTTTTCAGATAACTCCGAAAGGTGCATACCCTATATGGATAAAATAAACCCGGATAGTAACGATGAGCTTATAATGCTGCATATCCAGGACTTAAGAACACTGAAATTTGCATCCCAGGAAAAGATATCCCAGTTCAACAGGATAGACTACGACAGGTTCGACAGGCTTAAAGACCATTTCCAGGGCCTGGGTTTTAAAAACATTAAAACTCTGATAAAAACCGGTTACTCCATAAGCGACATCCTTGATACAATAGATCAGCACCGCCCTTCCCTGGTAATAATGGGGGCAAAAGGCAAAAGCAATATCAGGGAAATGATTCTCGGCGGGGTTACTGAAATAATTGTCCACAAATCAAAATCCCCTGTTTTTATCGTCCGATAATTTTCTTGTTTGTATTTGAAATAATTTTCTTGCAATTTGCGTTTTTTATAATATTTTTTTTTCGTTCTTTGCAGTTAGGCTCTGCAAAAGAAACATATTATAAATGAAGCTAAGGAGGTTAGCTAAGGAAATTCTATGTCAGTCCAAATTTATGTAGGGAATCTTCCCTATGTTATCAATGAAGAATCCCTCAAAAAAGTATTTGAGCCCTACGGTACTGTTGATTCAGCAAAGGTTATCAAGGATCCGGGCACCGGAAGGTCAAAGGGTTTCGGTTTTGTTGAAATGGCTTCCCAGGAAGAGGCGGATCAGGCTATTGAAAAACTGAACGACTCTCTTGTTGAAGGCAGAAAAATTAAGGTGAGCATTGCAAGACCCAAGGAAAAAAGGAGCAATTACCAGTCAAGAAGATAATTTCCAGATTAAAGATAGTCAAGTTAATTGCAGAAAGGGATGCGGCAGCCGCATCCCTTTTTTTGCTTTCAGAAATAAATGTTATGTGGAAGATATTTTGTGCCTGAAAATTTCTGGAGGATTTTATAAAAAATGGATCCCATAACCCACTTTTCAGCAGGAGTAATTATCGGCACCCAAATCAGTTCGGGGCCTTTGCTGCCGGTTTTCTGCGGTTTTCTTTCCATTGTGAATGACTTTGATTTTGTTTTTAAGTGGATGAATCATAAAAAACTCTACTTCCTTCACCACAAGGCTTTTCATTCTATATTCACAGCTATAATCATGTCGGCAATATCAGCTGTTCCTTTAAGCCTGATCTTCAAGATAAATTTCGGAACTTCCTTTCTTTTGTGCCTTTTAATATTTATTACCCATCTCGGCCTTGACCTTCTCGTCGCCGGGGGGGATATGACCCTTTTGTTCCCTTTCAGCATGAAGCTTTATTCCTTACCCCTGTTTCCCGGACTGACCCCAAGGATAAAAACAGCTTTATGCGCGGATAAATCACCCATAACCTGCGGTATATGCCAGACAGAGGTTTTTTTAAGATCCCTTTTCAGGCTTTCCCTTGTAGGGATTGCCGTGGCCTTAATGCTTGAACGAAACCTGATAGGGCTGGTATCCATCCCTCTTTCTATAATCCTTATAAAAGGCCTTATCTTTTTGTTGATATACAAATATCTAAAAAAACAAACCAGCAATACCGTTCACCTCATCCCCCTTTCTTTTTTCCCCTGTACTTGGAATGCTTTATCCTGCAAGGGCGAAAACATACATGTAAAAAACATCCGCGCAGGGATTTCCGGCATCAGGGAGACTACTACAGCTGTTTTGAGGCAAAATGACATATTAAGCCGATATAAAGATATACTCTCCACGGACAAAAATATTTCTTCCTTCATGGAGAGCCATCCTGTATTATATGCTGAAAAGGCAAGTGACGGCTGTGATGATATTATCAGCATTTATGATCCAAGGTTCAAATATAATGACGGAAACGTCTATTTTTTATACCGGATAAGGCTTGAAAAAGGCATTAGCATTGCGGAATCAGAATTCAGAGAAAAATGGAGCAGATGAAATGGAACTAAAAGACACACCTTCCCTTATAAAAAAAAGACTGCAGAGAGTCCTTCTGGTAAGGCCTGACCTGCTGGGCACACCCTATGCCATAAGCAAATTCGGTGTAAAACACCAGCCGATGGGTCTGTTTTACATGGCCAGTCCATTGCTTAAGAAGGGATTTGATGTCAGGTATTGCGATGAAATACTTTTAGATGATTTTGAAAAGGCAGTTACGGAATATAAACCTGATTTTATTGGGATAAGCGTGTCCAGCCCCCTATTTCACCGGGCTAAAAAGCTTGTATCTATCGCAAAAAAATATAATTGCATCACCGGACTGGGCGGTCCTCACATTACCGCTGAGCCGGAAATTGCCCTCCAGGAAAGCAATGCAGACTTCGGAGTCATAGGGGAATCAGAGATCGTCCTGCCAGAAATACTCCAGGGCGAGTCCATTGAGGAATTGAACGGCGTTGTATACTGGAAAAACGGTGAAGTAAAGGTAAAGGAGCGCACCTGCTATATTGAGGATCTTGATTCTCTCCCCTTTCCCGCCAGGGAAATCGCCGAAATGGACAGGTATCATGGAGATACGGAGTTTGGATTCCATATCCACCCCAGGGAAAGGATGATAAGGCTGATCACATCCAGGGGATGTGCATTCCACTGCACTTTTTGCGCCCGTCACAGGATATTCGGAAGAAAGACAAGAAAAAGGCATCCGGAGAATATCCTGGATGAAATGGATTATACCCATGATAAGTATAATGCCAGCTATTTTACCCTGATGGATGACACCTTCACTGAAGATGCAAGACATGTCGAAGGTTTTTGCAGTGAAATACTTAAAAGAAACCGAAAATATACATGGTGCGCTTATTCCAGGGTGGACACCGATCCTGCTGTGTTCAAGCTCATGTACGACGCAGGGTGCAGGATGATTGAATTCGGAGTTGAAACAGGCTCCCAGACTGTTCTGGACAGCATAAAAAAAGGTATTACAGTGGATGAGATAAAACAGGGATTCAACAATGCAAAAAAAGCAGGCATGAAAACAAAGGCCTTTTTTATGGTGGGTCTCCCTGCAGAGGGTCCTGTTGAACTTAAAGAAAGCATTAACCTGGCAAAGGCTATAAATCCGCATTATCTGTGGCTTTCCATTTTTCTCCCCCTGCCTGGCTCAGAAATCTACGAAGGTATTGCGAAGGGTGACAAAATCGATTTCTCAAGGGAATCCTTTTTCCATACCCATTCAAAGGACCTCAACAGAAGCCACAGGAGGTTTATGCTTGATTTTTATGTAAGGTATGCCTATATAAAACAGTTTCTGACAAGCCTTACCTGGTCCGAATTTGCCTATTTTGCAAATACTGCCATGTCCTTTGCAAAGATATCTTTAAGCAGCAGATTACATGGTCAAAAGCATTCTTCCTAACTTCAGGAGAAGCAGATAAACCTAAACTGGCCTCATTGCCTTAACATGATTGGCAATCTCCGCTGAATCCCTCCTGTCCGGGAGACTTGCCCAGTCTTCAGTCTTGGCCATTATGAAAAGGTAATTAAAGCCCCTCAAGAAATAATTGTGTTCAACAGCAGCTGTATGCCAGTGATTTTTTTTCAGTTTTGCATTATAACGCCTGACAATGATTATATCAACGGGTGAAAAATATTTTTTCAGTATATTGAAAATTTCAAATCCTATGGGCACAAAATATGCCCCCTTCCTGAAGCTGTCTGAGACATAAAGCGCCATAAAGCGGTTATTTCTAAGAATCCTGCAGGCCTCCGAGATAACTTTTTCCATCTCCTGAAAATAAGCAGGGTTATCGGCCCTTAAACTGCCAATGCATTCCTCCTGGTCTGAATATTTTATATGGTCTCCATAAGGCGGATCGATAAAAACGAAATCAGCCTTGCTGTCTTCCAGAGGGAGCTTCCTGGCATCCACCGTGTAAATATCATCTCTTCCAGGATTAATATCATAACCCAGAGCTCTTCTTTTTAGATCTCTGGCAACATCAAGGGTTGTCCCGCTTCCTGCCATGGGATCGACAACAAGGTCATTCTTCCTTGTATAGCGGTTCAAAAGGTTCCAGATGATAAAGGACGGGGTTGCACCGGCATATTCAGTGTCTCCCTGCCTTTTTTCAGAATCATAATTCTGGGAGGGATAATCCCATAATGTTGTCGTATGAAGCTGTAAGGCTGGTTTTTTCCTTCTCATAGATATATATTTTCCTTCTTTTCACAGCCTATGGTAGTTCTGTTGCCGTGACCGGGGAAAACAGAAGTATCAGGAGGCAGTACAAGTATTTTGTCTTTTATGGAATTTATAATAAGGTCATAATCCCCGCCGGGAAGGTCTGTCCTGCCTATTGATCCAGCAAACAGCGTGTCCCCGGAAAAAAGAAGGCCCTCCGAATACAGGCATATTGCATCGGGACTGTGGCCTGGCGTATGGATAACCCTGAATAGGTTAAAAATCATATCTCCTTCTTTAAGGTACGTATCAATGACCGGTATCTCGGCATTATTGAAACCGAAAACCTTCATCTGCAGTGGAAGATAGGCCATTGCCTTCCTGGCTTCAAAATGAGCGGCCAGCCCTATTTTGTATGTTCGCTTGACATGCCCAGCCGCCATCAGATGGTCTATGTGGGTATGGGTTAGAACAATAAGTTCTGGTTTCAGGCCCGCCTGATCAATAAGGCGGCTGATGTCTGCTGCTTCGTCGCCGGGATCAATAACAAGAGCTCTGCCGGTTTTATCAGCAACAATATAGCAGTTTGTGCTGAAATCAGATACCTGAACAGAAAAGATGGATAAACCGCCTATGCTGTATTCTGCTTTATTCATTTTTCAACCCCGGGTAACTGAATGGCAGATAAATAATATTCAAATCCTCTATCATTATATCCTCCGTTCCTGGTTTCACAGGATAAGATATAGTATCTTCAATGATCCTGTCCATCTTATCCTTTAAGATAATAAGCCTCTCAAGCAGTTCCTCCTCGAATCCCCTGACAGAGTATCTCAGTTTCCCATTCTCAATCAGGCTCATGCTGGCACTGCTCTGGGTAAGGTTATCAGGATATTCAGTCTCTTTGCTGAATAAGAAATGCCTTATATAATGGTTTTCCAGCATATCCTTTATAGATATTGCTGAATATTCCTGCTGTATTTTGTCCCTCAGCAAGAACCATTTTTCCAGGTATTTTTCCTTTAGGCCCTGAATATCGTATTTTCCCAGCACAGTTTTTTTTATCCTGTTTAAAAAATCACCATAGGACTGCTGATATTCAGAAAAAAGGGCCATATGCTTATTATAGAACAGCTGAATTGATTCATTTTCAGATACAAACTGCTTTATCTCATTTTTTACCCTCTGAATAATATCGCTTTTGCACAGATCGATTTTTACCGGCCTGAGATTAGCCTTAACATTCATTTTTTCCACCAGGTTTTCTTTTTTATAGGTATCAAAATATTCAATTCTCAAGGTGCCCTGGCTTACATGAAGCAGGAAAAGGAGCCTTAATCGCCTTGAAATCATCATATTGGCAGGATTTTTTTTATATTCGCAGTTAATTACAGCACCTAAATAGGGATAAAGGTTCTCTATATAAGGCCTCTGACATGATTTGTGAAAATAGGTCTGGATAGAGCCAGCTCCAGCATGCTCCCTGGATTTTACCCTGCTTTTTTTCCCTTTTGCAGTATTCTCATTTTTATAGATCACGAAAGAGGAAGTCTTTTTTATCCTTTTCTTCTTCTTGAAGTATTCATCGGTATTGTCCTTATCAAAATCCCTTCCTGAAACCGATGAGGGTTCTCTCAGGATAAGCTCTCTTTTCTCACTCCCGGTATCAATTGCTATGACGGGCTTAGTGCCCTTTGTCTGTTCTGATATGGATGCCCGGGGGATATTTTCAGGAACATTTATATCCGGATTTATAAGGTAGAAGAGTACACCGGCCTTTGTGAATATCTCTTTGCTTAGAATATACTCCAGCAGTTCTGACTGGCTTATGCTGAACACAATATTTATCCTCATATCCTTATCAACCCATCTGCGCGTTAAAAGAATATCAAGGCATACAAGGAGCAGATGGATGAAAAGCCCTGCCGTTTTATTACCCGCTTCCAGCGAAAAGAGAAGAAAGGGATAGGATTCCTTATTCGAAAAGGCATCCTCCATAATATCATACAGCGTAGCTTTCTGGGAAAAAAGGCTTTTTAAGAAGTCAATCCCCTCAATGTTCTGGTTTATGTAATCCCTCATATGCCTGTGAAGTGAAAGTTTGTCGAGAATCCCCCATACATCGCTTACACCGTGAAGACTCACAATGCTTTCCAGTATGGCAAAAAAGTCATCCCTGGCTACCTTTTTTGAGCCTTCAAAGATCACATAATAAAGGGTTTCGAAAACAATGTTTTTCTTGTAAATGCTTAAAAAATCAAAGCTCTCATTTAGGTTTACAGGCAGCAAATCATTGTTGAAGGGAGTAAAAGCATTGAAATAAAACCTGCCAGGCGGCTGGTTTTCCAGGAAATCAATGATATTCAGAAGTTCCCTGCTGTTATCAGCCAGTATGGTTATATCCGTTGTATTGACCAGGTCCTCTAAAATCATGACAGCACTCTTTTCCCTCAGGGTCTTATCCTTTACCCTGTTGATGAGAAGATTGCCCGGAAGTTCTATCTCCACTTCCTTCTGGCCTGTCTTATAACCTCTGTAAAGGTATTTGTTCATTAGCACTCCCTGTCTGCTTTATTACAATGATTATTACCTTATTTTTGCTTTTTTTCAAGAATTAATTCCTTTTACAAATCAGATATATCAATATATTATTTTATTGCAATAAAGGAAAACCGTATGAAAAATAAACACTTGTCATTCCTTTCTCTCGGCTCTAACCTCGGAAACAGGGAAAAACAGCTTGCAGACGCCTGCAATGCCCTGAGCAAAAGCCCCTTTATAGACCTGGAGGTTTCTTCAGACATTTACCAGAGCCCCCCCTGGCATTCTCTGGGAAACAGCTATTATAACCAGTGCCTGGGCATATATACATCTCTCAGTCCCTTTGAGCTTATGGAAAGCCTTGGTAAAACAGAAACTATGCTCGGAAGGGAGCGAAACTACCCCAAATCCATAAGAAACATTGATATTGACATTATAATCTATGAAAATATAAGCCTGAACAGCAGAAGGCTGATTCTTCCCCATCCCATGTCCCGCAGGAGGCCCTTTGTAATCCTGCCCCTGAAAGAGATTCAGAGCCTGAAGCAGTATAAAATCCTCGATGACTTCCTAAAAGCAGTGGAACTGAATCCGGATAATGACCATAATATCATAAAATTAAATAAAAAAGGAGGCTTGCATGGATAATAAAATTACCATTCCTTATATAACAGCCCAGAAAGGCAAAGCAAAAATCACCATGGTAACAGCCTATGATTACATAACAGCAAGACTTGCCGAGACAGCAGGCATAGATATAATACTGGTGGGAGATTCAATGGCCAATGTGGTTTACGGCCATGCGACCACTCTTCAGCTGGAGCTCTGTGATATGATAAAGCATACCCGCATAGTATCAGATCATATAAAGGGCCCTCTGCTGGTTGCGGACATGACCTTCGGCTCCTTTCATATAAACACCGATAAAACTGTAGAAAATGCTGTAAGCTTGATGAAGTACGGCAGAGCTGAAGCTGTAAAGCTGGAAGGGGGCACCAGATCAAAGCTGCTTGCAATAGAAAAGCTGACCGAGCATTCAATACCGGTAATGGGACACATAGGCCTCACACCTCAGTCCGTGCACAGCTTTGGGGGCTACTCCGTAAGGGGTAAATCTTTG
>CAYSKJ010000051.1:0-19224 GCA_964431655.1 uncultured bacterium
TTCTTTAGAAAATAATAACCAATAATCCTGTACAGGGCTCCGCTGTCAAAGTAAAGATATCCAAGCCTGTTTGCCAGGGCTTTGGAAACCGAGCTTTTTCCGGAGCCAGATGGTCCATCAACAGTTATAATCATAGGGCCTATTAAAACACATATATTTTTTGTTTACAATAAAAAATCAAACTAACAAGAATAACAAATAAAAAAAAATGTCAAGAATTAAATGCAAATCTATCAGGGTGTATTTAAATCTTTGTCCCTGAATAATTCCCAGATTTCAGGCTGTTTTTTGGCTGTTCTAAGCCTGGAGAGAAATGTTTTGTCTTTAAGGAGAAATGCAAGCCTTGAAAGAATATTAAGATGTTCGCTGATGTGGCTGGTTCTCCCGAGTATGAAAAAGAAAAGGTCAACAGGCCTGCTGTCAAGGGAGTTGTATTCCAGGGGTTTCTCAGTCCTGCATATGATAACCAGAGGTTTCTTTAATCCCGGAAGGGAGACGTGGGGGATGGCGATGCCGTTTCCAAGCCCGGTTGAGTTAACATTTTCCCTTTCCAACAGGTCTTTCCTGAGAGAGTCTGCTGTTTTTATATCCGGTATTATATTGCTTTTATTCAGGCTGTTGGAAATATAGGCAAAAAGAGCTTCCTTTGAATCAGCCGGAATCCCTGTATAAATCAGCTTATTGCTTGAAAAATCAGTAAGTTTCATATAACCTGCATTGCTTTCAATAAATATTTAAGTGCAAACATTCTTAAAAACTGGTTTATATTTTGAAAAAACTATATTTATATATTATAAATAAAGTCAAAATAAAAATGAACAAGGGAAAATAATGATAAATCCGTTATTCAACATTCAGATGAAGGCAAAGGACCTGGCAAATCATCATCAGTCCTATGTGCATGTTATAAACAAATATTTTGCCGAGCTCAAAGACCTGCTGGAGAGGAAAGGCCAGCTGGAACAGCTCAGCCTCTTTACTCCCACGATTAATTATTCAAGGGATATGGAAATTATCAGCAACCTTGACACACAACCCAAAAAAAGGATAGAGATGATCAGCTGTTATTATTCCCTTCAGCTTCTGATTATGAATATCAGGAACCTTTATATCCTTAAGTCCAATGTCCTCGATATTAAGGGCAATAAATCTTCCAGCGACAAGTATATCTATTATGAGGATTTCATGAAAAGAATGGGTTTCAATTTCAGGGGGCTCTCTGCTTCCTATATGAACCAGGTGCTTAAGATATATGATCCGGGGCTGGATTATACAGCCTTCACAATTATGGGGGTGGGTACCCGGGCTGACCAGGATGATATTGATATTGCAGTCGTTAACGATGATAAGGTTGCTCCCGGGTCGCTGAACAAGGTCCTGTGCAAATTGAGGGATGATATGATGCGCTATGCCACTCCCCTTCATTTTTATCTTTCAGAGCAGTTCAATTCCTATATGGTGTCTGCTTCTATCAATGATTACCTTATGATGATAAAGAACAAGTTTTCAAACTTTGTCATTATAAGCGAGATTCTCAGTGCAACAAGAATACTGGGAAGCTATGCCCTTTACAGCAGGTTTATGGACAGCATAGCCTCAAAATATTTCTGTATAAATAAGATTGGGGGAAATTTCCGGATAAACATGTATCATGAGGGTTTTCTGAGGGGAATTCTTGGTGAAGTGAGGTCTCTCATCTCCAAGCCGGACAGGGAAAGCACCCTGCATCCCAAGGAGGACGGCCTCAGGGTTATAAAGGGCCTTATATATGCCCTCAAGAGCATTCTTAACATAAACAGGACCTATTCCTGGGACATTATAGCAGAGCTGAGAAACATAGACAGCAATAATGAAGAAAGGTATGTAATGCTCAACCGGGGGCTGAACTTTCTCGAGACTTTCAGGCTTGTATACCAGGTCCTCATAGCCCAGGATGAGGAGATAGCCCTTAAAGAGCCGAATACAGCGAAAAACCTCCAGAAGGTGGCAATAGCAATGGGCTACAGGGATGAAGGAACGATAAGGTCTCATGAGCACCTTCTTGTGGATTACTATGAACAGGTTCACAATATCAAGGATACAATCGAGTTCTTCCTTGAGGAAATAAGGGTTCATCTACTGAGAATCAGCAGTTTGAACGCCATGGCGAGGAAGATGGAGGAAGAACCTGAAAAGCAGCATTTTCTCATGGGTTTCTTGAAGATAAGCAAACCCTTTTTCGGAGCAAAATACTGGGATGATATAATTTATAACCTTGAGATGAATGATTTCAGACTGCTTAAGGAATTTATAGAGGACTACGGAATGCTAAACCAGAACCACCGGCATCTTCTCATAAAATCCTACACAAGATGCGGACTGCTGGCAATACATGCCTTACTGAAATTACTTAATCTGCTTAAAAAATACGGCATGCATGACGGTGAGGCGATGAATATATTCGGTGAGCTTAACGGCCGTTTTATTATCAGCCTTTCAAAAAGCCAGGAGCATGTTTATGAATTCATAAAGGTATTCCATCCCTTTCCTGAGATAATAAACTCCTACCTTTCCCACCTGGATATTAATTACCTTGAAGTACTTATAAAAAGTGTTTCAGACTGTGATGTTTATGAAACGGAACTTACTCTCATAAAGAAACACCTTCTGAGGCTGATGAGTCTTTATTTATACGGAAGCCATTATTTTAAGCGTTTTTTTGCCAGTGTATTTCAGCGGTTCCCGGAGGTTATCCGTTCTGTGACCGACACCTCCAAAATAAAGGACCTGGCCCTGGGATTTTACAGTAAGCTCCTTTTCAGCAATGATTACAGGGAAAATATTAAAAATATAGGCCATTACTTTGATCTGGAGTTTGTAAGACTCGGCATACATCTCCTGGAGCAGAAGCCCATAAGCGAAATAAACAGAGAATTTACCGAAGTCTCTGATGAATGCCTTCAGGCTCTTTTCATATATTCAAAGGGTCTTGTGGAGCTTCAATATAACAAGAGAATAAAAACCGAGAACAACCTGGGTATTTTCGTTTCCGGGGGGCATGCCAGGGAACAGGCTTTTGCCGATGATTATGATATCATTATCGTCCTTGATTCTGATGATGAGGAGCTCAAAAGACTGTGTTCCAGGATAATATCAAAAATGAATACCGAGATAATTAAAAGGTCCATTCTTCCACAGTACCGGTTTATGGATTATTATGACAGCTATATAACCACATTCTCGGAGATAAAAAAACTGCTCAAGGATGACAGCCCTTCAATCTGTGTTGAGCAGTCCCAGCTTCTGGGATGCAGGCTTGTCTATGGGAGTGAATCCCTGGAAAACCGTTTTTACGAGGGCATTGTAAGACCTTATATTATTGATAAGAAGCAGAAATACATGGAAAGGATGACCGGAGAGATACTTGAGAGGGCAATGGACAGCAGTCAATATACCGGGCAGTACCTGAATATAAAGGAACAGCCCGGAGGGCTCAGGGACATAGAGATGGTACTCCTGATTATAAAGGCCTTTCTCGAGATAAGAATCAACATAAACTCTGTCTTTATTGACGAGGCAAGAAGAAAACTGCCTGTCATCGACCATGAGATATATTATATTTACCGGTCAATGAACCTGCTTAAGAATATAAGGGATATAATAAGGCTGACTACTTCCGCCTCCGATGAAATAGAGCCCCGTGACCTGGCATATGTTGCTTCTATCCTCAAGTACGGCAATTCAGGTACAGGACCCTCCCTTGCCCTTTATAATGATGCCATAAACCGTATGAACGATGTGATGAAGAAGATATCGGTCATAATGGATTACCTTACCGGCGGCAGGTCTTTTTCAAAAAAATATCTGGCTTTCAGGATGAAAAGGGAATTAAATTTATTGACACAATAATTTTAGAGGGTAGTTTTCTAATAAAATTTCTTTAACTTGGAGTTAACTCTATGAAAGTGAAAGAGGCTCAATTAGAGGTTATAGAAGATGCAAAAACCAGGATTGAAATTAATCTGACCTGGTGCAAGGGCTGTAAACTATGTGTATATTACTGCCCTAAAAATGTTCTGATTATGAAAGGGGGCAAAGCCCATGTGCATGATATATCCAGGTGTATTCTATGCAACAGGTGCGAAGCTTATTGCCCGGATTTTGCCATAGCGGTCTATCCCCAGGAAAAGGCTTAGCCAATTTGTAGGAGAAATGATATGAGTAATAAAAGGACTATGCTGATATCAGGAAATGTCGCAGTAGCTCTGGCAGCAATAGATATCGGGGTTGATTTTTTTGCAGGCTATCCCATTACTCCCTCTTCCGAAATAGCGGAAGAGCTGTCCTTCAGGCTCCCTGCCAGCGGAGGCAAATTCATTCAGATGGAGGATGAGATTGCAGCCATGGCGGCTGTAATAGGGGCATCCCTTGCCGGCGCCAGGGCAATGACCGCCACGAGCGGCCCGGGTTTTTCATTAAAGCAGGAAAATATCGGCTATGCCTGTATGACCGAGGTTCCCTGCGTCATTGTTAATGTCATGAGGGGAGGTCCCAGTACGGGCCTGCCGACCCTTACATCCCAGGGAGATGTAATGCAGGCAAGGTGGGGTACTCATGGCGATCATCCCATTATCGCCCTCGTTCCCCATTCGGTACAGGATACCTATTTCCAGACTGTAAATGCTTTTAATTTCGCTGAGAAATACAGGGTTCCCGTTGTTCTGCTCCTGGATGAGGTCATAGGCCATATGAACGAAAGGGTGGAGCTTCCGCCCAGGGAGGAGCTTAACGTGGTGTATAGAAAGATGCCTGATGTACCCCCGGAAAAGTTCATACCCTACAAGAACACAAAGGAGCTTGTCAACCCGATGCCGCCTTTTGGATCCGGGTACCGCTACCATGTTACCGGCCTGTGCTATGATGAGACGGGTTTTCCAACCAATGATACAGCCAAGATAGCAAAGCTTCTGGACAGGCTTCAAAGCAAGATGGTAAAGTTCTCCCCGGAGCTTGAGCAGACAGAATCCAATAATGCTGAAGATTGCGATATACTGCTGGTCTCCTACGGTTCTGTCTTTCGTTCTTCCAAGACTGCCGTGAAAATTGCCAGAGAAAATGGCAAAAATATTGGAATTGTCTGTCTGACAACTCTATGGCCATTCCCCTATGAAACACTAAGGCGCCTTGCCGCAGGCAAAAAGGCAGTCATTGTTGCAGAGCAGAACCTGGGGATGATATCCGAGGAACTAATGAAGTGCACAACCTATGACAGGGTGCATCACATTGGCAGGGCGGACGGAGAAATACTGTCTCCCCCCCAGATAGTAGATAAGATTATGGAGGTCTATGATGCTGCTGGATTATAGTAAATATCTCAGGAATGACAGACTGCCCCATATCTGGTGCCCTGGCTGCGGAGCCGGTATCATTTTGAAATCCATACTCAGGGCAATTGACAAGGTCGGCTGGAAGAAGGACGACACGGTTATTGTTTCAGGAATAGGCTGTTCCTCCAGAGCGCCGGGCTACATGGATTTCAACACCCTGCATACTACCCACGGCAGGGCCCTTGCTTTTGCTACCGGCATAAAGATGTATAACCCAAAGCTTAATGTTATAGTCATAACCGGTGATGGAGATGCCACAGCCATCGGGGGGAATCATTTCATCCATGCATCCCGGAGAAATATCAATCTGAATGTTATTCTTTTCAATAATTATATCTACGGGATGACGGGAGGACAATGCTCTCCAACCACTCCGGCAGGCAAATTTGCCACAACATCGCCTTATGGCAATATAGACCCGAACTTTAATATCAGCGGGCTTGCCGCGGCGGCCGGAGCTTCCTTTGTTGCTAAAAGCACGACATATCAAATATTCCAGACGGATAAGTATATAGAAAAGAGTTTCCTCAAGGATGGATTCTCCCTGGTGGAGGTCATGTTTGCCTGCCCGACAAGCTATGGCAGAAGGAATAAGATTCCTGACGGAGTCGGGATGATGGAATTCTTCAAGGACAATTCAGTCCCGGCGGCCAAAGCCAAGGAAATGAAGGAAGAGGAGTTGAAGGATAAGATCGTTACAGGTATACTGGTTGACAGGGATTATCCGGAATATACCCGGGAGTACCGGGAAAAAATAATAAGCAGAGCTCAGCAAGGACAAAAGTAAAGGAGCAATTATCTATGGGAAGATATGAAATTCGCTTAAGCGGGTCAGGCGGTCAGGGCATCATTCTGGCCGGCAGGATATTAGCCTATGCGGCAGCAATCTACGAGGGTAAAAATGCTGTTCAGAGCCAGAGCTACGGGCCGGAGGCCAGGGGTGGCGCATCCAGGGCAGAGGTTATCATATCTGAAGAGGATATTGATTATCCAAAATGTACAAGCCTTGATGCCTTATTGGTACTGACCCAGGAGTCACTGAACAAATACCTGAAAGATCTGAAGGAAGGGGGCATACTCCTGGCTGACTCAGATACGGTCAAAAGCATACCAGCAGGGAAGTACAGGTTGTATCACGTACCTTTTATCTCAACAGCAACCAATACCATAGGAAAGGGGATAGTTGCAAATATAGTAGCCCTGGGATCCCTGGTCAAAGCTACCAGGATAGTTTCAGAGGAATCTATCACCCAGGCTGTCCTGAACAGGGTACCCAAGGGAACCGAAGAGCTGAACATTAATGCAATAAAAAGCGGATTTGCGCTTATAAATGACTGAGTGATGTTCTCCCAGGAATTATTAATACTTATAATTGTATCAGTTGCCTGCCTTATCGTTACCCTTTTTCTGATTAAAAGACTTCTAAAGCTGGTATATTATATCATAATAGCCCTGCTGTCCTTCCTTCCCGGTTATTATCTTGGAGAGCATGTGGCAGTATATCTCGGAAATACCATCAGGAATGATCTTCTGCTTGATATAGCAAGCTTTGCCATATCTTTCATATCGGTTTACATTGTGCTGGTATTTTTTATAAACTACTTTACCAGGAGCAGAAAATAGTACAGGCCCTCAGTAATAATAGAGGGCCCAGCGGAGTTTTCAGTGGATTTTGCATTTTCTAATGAACCTGTTTTTACGTGGTTTATCCTCCCCGCTCTTATATTTTTTGCAAGGATTATTGATGTTACCATCGGTACAATGCGGTTTATCTTCGTATCAAGGGGTTATAGATTAATTGCGCCGGTTTTCGGTTTTTTCGAGGTCCTGATATGGCTTCTGGCCATCGGGCAGATAATCAACAACCTGAATAATGTCATGTGCTATATAGCTTATGGAGCCGGTTTTGCCGCAGGAAACTTCCTTGGTATGTACATTGAGGACAAACTTTCCATTGGGAATGTGCTTATCAGGATAATAACCAGGAAGGATTCTGCAAACCTTATAAATTACTTCAAACAGAGCAATATAGGCGTAACATATCTTAATGCCCACGGAGCAACCGGGAATGTAAGGATTATATTTACAACGGTTCCCCGCAAGGACCTGAAGAGCATCATCACTGAGATAAAGAAGTTCAATCCCAATGCCTTCTTTACCATAGAAGACGTAAAGCAGGTCAACGAAGGGATATTTCCCAGCCGCCTGCCGGTCTATAATCCCAACAGCCTCGGGCGATTGTTCCGCAAGGGCAAATAACCGGGATATATTCTTTTTATTGATTTAAAGACCATTTTCACTAATTTATATACCAGCACAATTATTTGCCTTATATACTATTTTCATTGGAAGGTGAATCTTGAAGAAGGCAGTGACAAAACAGCTGATACTCTTTCTAAGCCTGCTTAAATGGGTGGTATTGTCAACAATAGTCGGGTTACTGTGCGGTATCCTGGTATCCGTGTTTATATTGGCTCTGTACTGGATTACGAAGATTGTACACCGCCTGGACAATTATTATTACTGCCTGCCCTTTGCCCTTTTCCTCAGCGGATACCTGGTCCACAGGTTTTGCCCGGACAGTAAGGGGCATGGTACTGAGAAGGTAATTGAAGCCGTTCATAAAAAGGATGGAGTTATTGATGTGCTTGTAATCCCCTTCAAGCTGATTACCTCGGTACTCACTATTGCTTTTGGCGGTTCAGCGGGCAAAGAAGGGCCAAGCGTCCAGATAGGCGGAGGAATTGCTTCCACCTTTGCAAGGCTCCTCGGTCTTAATTCCATTGACCGGAAAAAGATGGTAGTCTGCGGTATAAGCGGAGGATTTTCCGCTGCCCTGGGCACTCCTTTATCCGCCGCGCTTTTCGGGATGGAGGTCCTTTATGTAGGCAGGCTTGTATACAGTGTTTTGCTTCCTTCTTTTATTGCTTCCATTACTGCTTTCAAGATTTCCAACGCCCTTGGGATAAGCATAATAAGGTACCCCCTGGATGAGTATATATCAGGTATTGAATGGGGGCATCTGTCCTGGGTCCTGCTCGCCGGCCTTTGGTTCGGATTCTGCTCAATTTTGCTTACTGAATCATTCCGATGGTCTCAGAAGCTTTCAGATAAAATTAAAATCTATGCACCTCTGAAGGGATTAATAGGGGGAGTCGCCCTTATTATCCTTGCGCGCCTGTTTTCTGAAAAGTATCTGGGTCTTGGAATGGAAACCATAAAAGAAGCTCTTGAGGGAAATGAGATAATCTGGTATGCATTTCTCCTGAAGATTCTCTTTACCATAATTACCCTGGCTTTCTGCGGAAGCGGCGGCCTTGTCATTCCTATCCTGTTCATAGGGGCGACCAGCGGAGCGCTTTATGCCCAGGTTCTCGGCCTGAATATTATGGAATACTCGGCCCTGGGTATGGTCAGCCTCCTGGCAGGTTCGGCCAATACACCCATTACTGCCTGCGTCATGTCTATCGAGCTTTTCGGCCCGTCCGTAGGGAGTTATGCGGCCATATCCTGCATTATAAGCTTTATTGTTACGGGCTACAGGACAGTATATCCCACCCAGATCCTGGCATTGCGAAAGTCTGAGTCTGTCTATGCAGAACAGGGAAAGGAGCTGGAATATATCGAGTCTAAAGTATTTGCCAGAAGCAATACCCTGTCGAAAGCTATTCTTAAATTTCTCAGGCTTTGGGATTATGTTGATGAAGAAGCTGATGAGGATAGTTAATGCCTTATAATATACCTGCAGGGATATATCTGCTTCTATTTCTGTTCGGTTTTCTGGCAGGCTTCATTGATTCCATCGCCGGAGGCGGGGGGCTGATATCCCTGCCCGCCCTTCTTTTTGCCGGACTGCCCCCCCAGCTGGCTCTCGGTACCAATAAACTGCAGTCAAGTTTCGGCAGTTTTACGGCTTCCCTTAACTATATAAAAAACAAAAAAGCAGAGCTTAAGCAGGCAGTTCCGGGAATTCTTTTCGTCTTTATCGGAGCCGGAACAGGGACTTCCCTGGTCCAGGTGATAGAATCCGCCCTCCTGCAGAAATTGATACCCTTTCTGCTTCTGCTTGTTCTTTTATATATTGTATTCAGTCCTGATATCAGTGACCATGATGCCGCTCCAAGGATGAAGAGGGGGATATTCTACGGGGTATTCGGCCTTTTAATAGGCTTCTATGACGGGTTTTTCGGTCCGGGAACCGGGAATTTCTGGGTTGTCATGTTTATAGCACTTCTGGGATACAATCTTGTAAAGGCCACTGCCTATACAAAGATAATGAATTTTACAAGCAATATAACAGCCCTTGTATTTTTTGCCCTTGGCGGGAATGTCTGCTACAGGACAGGTTTTATAATGGCAGCGGGACAGCTGATTGGAGCAAGGCTGGGTTCAAATATGGTAATAAGAAGGGGTAAGAGCATAGTTAGACCCCTTTTTATTATCATAGTTACCATAATAATTATAAATCTCTTCTATAAGAGTTTTTTATAAGGGAAGAAATGGATATATCAGCTGTTATCCTTATCGCCTTTGGATTAAGCGTTGATGCCTTTGCTGTCTCTGTGTCCAACGGTCTTTGCATAAAGGACCTTAAAATCGGGCTGGCCCTGAGAATAGCTCTCTTTTTCGGCTTATTCCAGGCTTTCATGCCTGTCCTGGGATGGATGGCAGGAATCAGGATAAGGCCGTTTATCGGTATTTATTCAAATATCATATCCTTTCTAATACTTCTTGTACTGGGTATAAAAATGATAGCCGATGCCTTAAGGGCTGAAGAGAAAAAATGCTTCAACTGCTCGGATATATATGTGCTTGCCCTGTTTGCAGTCGCGACAAGTATCGATGCCTTTGCTGTGGGTTTCGGCTTTTCGCTTCTGAGCATGTCAATAGTAAAGCCTGTCATTATAATTGGAATAATTACATTTTTTGTTTCTCTTCTCGGAATAAGAATTGGGCAGAAAATAGGGCATTTTTTTGAAAACAGAATTGAAGTACTGGGAGGGCTGATTCTCATATTAATTGGTTTTAAGATATTACTGGGCTATTAAAAAGCTGTCAAAACCTGTTGATTATTATTAGCCAGTCTGATAGAATTAAAATGAGTTAAATATTATAGGGAAGGCCGGCACCTGCTATGAAAAAAATTATCAGGTTTTTTTCGGTAAGGACGCTTCCATCAAAGATCGGGCTTATCCTGTCCCTTACCCTGGTTTTTATGCTTCTGGTAATAAACTTTATCTTTATGAGGATGTTTGACCGTCTGCTTATGGACTCCGCCGAGAAAAAGGCTCAGGAAATAACAGGGATGTTTGCAATGATAAGCTCTGTTCCCCTTGTCAGATTCGATTATTATGCCCTGGAGCAGAATGTTATAGAGCTCCAGAAAAACGAGGACATATTGTTTGCCCATGTCTATGACAGGGACTCTTTCCTTCTGACACTTTCCAGCTCAGCCGGAAAATCAGAAGACAGCGGGATGACAAAAGTATATGAAGCTAAGATTGACAATGAACAGGGAGAAACCATAGGTTCTGTGGCAGTAGGATTTGATATGTGGGAGATTGCAAAAACCATGCAAAGGTACAGGCTTGCCTTATACGGCTCCAGCTTTCTTATTGTCAGCATTACCTTCCTGATCCTCCTCTTTTTGATTAATTATGTGGTCAGCAAGCCCCTGAACCTTCTAATGAACTCCGTTAACAGGATATCCGGCGGGGATATTGACCACAAGGTAGAAATAAACAGCGCCGACGAGCTGGGAGACCTGGCCGGCAGTTTCAACCTCATGACATCACGGCTTAAATCATCCATAAGCACTATTAACTGCATTGTTGAAAGCATGCCTTCAGCTCTCATAACTGTTGACAGGGAGCTGGCTGTCCTTGAATGGAATCAGTCTGCCGAGCAGATGTTCGGCATAGAAAAGCAGGAAGCGGTCGGTAAAAGCCTCTTTGGGCTTTATCCTGGTCTTGAGGCCTACAAGGAGGAAATTAATGCTGTTCTTATGGGCCGGAAAGTTCCAAGTCTGCTGAAGGACAGCCTTTTTGATAACAGGAGCCTTATCTATGAGATTTCCCTCTTTCCCCTGAGAAATGAAGAGATTGAGGGTATTGTAATAAGGATAGACGATATCACTGAAGGTGAAAAAAGAAAACAGCAGCTTATTCAGGCTCAAAAAATGGAATCCATAGGGAACCTTGCCGGAGGTCTGGCCCATAATCTCAACAATATACTGGCAGGCATTATCGGCACTACCACCTTCCTGGAATATAAGCTTGAAACAAACCAGGATATAAAACGGGAACTCCTGACGGATAAGCTTAAAATCATGGATGATGCCGGCCAAAGGGCCTCTGATCTGATAAAAGAGCTTCTGTCCCTCTCCGGAAGGCACAAATCTGCTGATTACGACAGGCATGACCTTAATTCATCCCTGCAGAATGTTCTCAAGATATGTGAAAGCAGTTTTGAAAAGACCGTAGAGATCAAGGCTGAGCTTTATGACGGGGAGGCATGGTATAACGGCAATTCCAGCCAGATTGAGCAGGTTATCCTCAATATATGCATCAATGCATACCATTCCATGACAATTATGAGAAAACCCGACGAAACTGCCGGAGGGAAGCTTAGTATTTCCATATCTGAATTTTTACCGGACCTCTATTTCTCTGATATTCACAAAAGCTCTAAATACCAGAAATATTGGCTGTTGACCATTTCAGACACCGGTGTCGGGATGGACAAGGAAACGCAGACAAGGATATTTGATCCATTTTTTACGACAAAGGAAAAAAATCAGGGAACAGGGCTCGGATTGAGCATGGTTTTCAGCCTGATTAAACAGCACAGCGGTATTATTGGTGTATATTCCGAACCCGGGGAAGGCTCTACCTTCAAGCTTTATCTGCCTGCTGTCAAAAGTTCCGGTGGTACTGAAAAAAAACCTTCCGGCGGATTCGGCTCCTGCCTGAAAAAAGGAGAAGGCTCTGTGCTGGTTATAGATGATGAAGAGAGTATAAGATCAATAACCCGGGAGATGCTCATGGAATGCGGATACACAGTCTATTCTGCCGGTGACGGAGAAGAAGGAATTAGGATATTCAGAGAGAAGAAAGATGAAATTATGCTTATTATACTGGACAGGGTCATGCCCGGGAAATCCGGAGAAGAAGCGCTGAGAGAACTCAGGGGCATAAGCACCGGTGTCAGGATAGTAATGACCTCCGGTTTCAGGCATGACAGGGAAAAGGATTTCAGCTCCTACGGCCATCTGGACGGCTTTTTGTCAAAACCTTTCACCATAACGGAGCTTTCAGGCACGATACATGATATACTCAGTAAGGGGCATGGGGGATAGAATGAAAAAAACTGCATATATTGCGGTGATATTTATATTGCTATATGCTCTGACAGCCTGCAGGAGACCCTCTGAAAACTCAAAAAGCCCAGAGGTCTTACTGCAGGATAAAGATGAAACCAAATATACCGTTGGATTTATTGCAGGTATGGGCGGTATGGGGGATAAGTCATATAATGACATAATGTTCAAGGGCCTTATCTCCTCAAGAAAAAGCCTGGGAATCGATATAAAATATAAAATACCCCATAAACCTGAAGACCATAAGGGATTTATGGAGGAACTCATCAGTCAGGGATGCAATGTGATAATTGCAGGGGGAGGCTGGTATTCCGTTGATCCGGTGGATAATCTATCCTTAATTTATCCTGATGTTCTATTTGTCCTGATTGACGATTATGCCAAAGTTTACAGGGAGAATGTATGCTCCGTAACCTTCAGGCAGAATGAGGGCTCTTTCCTTGCAGGCCTGCTTGCCTCCAGGATGAGCAGGAACGCCAGGATTGCTGTAATTGCAGCAACCGATGCTGAGGTAATAAGGGATTTTATAGCTGGTTTTAAAGCCGGGGCAGAATACGCAGATAAGCAGACCAGTTTATTTATCCGGTATATCGACCATTCGGAGGAAGTCCCGGACCCCTTCCAGCATCCGGAATCAGCCTACAGGATAGCAGAAGAACTTATACTCGAACACGGGGTTGATGTGCTTTTTCAGGTTGCAGGGGGTTCAGGCACAGGAGTATTCAATGCAGCCAGGGATTATGGCAGATATGCCATAGGTGTTGATTCTGACCAGGATTATCTGGCCCAGGGAACCATCCTTGCCAGCATGATGAAAAATATGGATACAGCCATAATTATGATAATAAAAAAGATTGCCGGGGGTTCCTTTGAGAACAGGCCCTATATGCTTGGCCTTGAGGATAAAGGGGTATCCCTGTCTCCTATGACCTACACAAGGGATATTATCCCCGATGATGTAATTAAAGAGCTGAAGCTTGCAGAGCAAAAAATCATAAGCGGGGAGATCCAGGTCCCATCGGTTTATTGAAGCAAAAGTGAAGCAAAAGGGACGGATCTTTTTGCTTCAGAAGCTAAAATTAAAGAAATAAATAGATGATAAAACGGGGGTAGTATTTTGTAAACTTTATATTCATAAATCTGCCGTCACACCCATGGACATATCTATTTTGTTTTGACATTATATAGTGTTTTATTTGATTTATTTGATAATTTCTAGTATAGATTTTTGGAAGGGATTTTATAATTTATAAAAGGCTGGTGTAAGGTACAGAGTAATGAATATATTTATCTGCTTATCCAGAATTATCTCAGGTGGTTTCAGGAAAAAAGTTTGTTGTTTTTTGATTATCTTTGGCCTGATCCTCTCATGCGGATGCAGTAAGACGGACCTGACTGAAGAGGAAAAAAAAGAAAATATTACCATCAGGCTCCAGTGGAAGATCCAGTGCCAGTTCTCGGGCCTTTATACCGCTCTGGAAAAGGGTTTCTATGATGATTCGGGTCTTTGCGTTACCATTGAGGAAGGGGGTTACGGCAAGAACAATATTGCTTCAATAAGGAACGGCCTGGAGGAGTTCGGAACGAAATGGATGGCAGACCTTGTAAAGGAGGGGGATGAATTCATTTCCCTGGCCAATATAATCAAGTCCAATGGAATTGCCCTGGTCGCAAAAAAGGATAAAGGCATCGATGATGTTTCAGATTTTGCCGGAAGGAAGCTTTCCACCTGGTTTATCGGCAGTGAATACCAGCTTTATGCCCTGCTCAGGGCCCATGGTATTTCTGAACAGGATGCTGAGATCATTAATCAGAAATGGGACATGTCGCAGTTTTATGAAGATGAAGTAGATGTGGTCACAGCCATGGTATATAATGAGCTTCTGCAGGTCTACCGCAAGGGATACAGGCCCCAGGACCTTGATATATTTTATTATTCGGATTACGGGCTGGACTTCCCGGGCCACTGCATATTCACCAGCCGGGCATACTATGATAATAACAGGGATACCTGCAGAAAATTTATTCTTGCAACCATAAAAGGCTGGGAGTATTCCCTGGCTCACCCAGAAGAGGCTGTGAGGATTATCCTTAAATACGATAAGAAAAATGAGCTGGACTATGAGATGCAGCTGGAGCAGATGAGAATACTGTCTTTGCTTGTCATGAAAGACCGGTATCCTATAGGCCTGAACTTGAAAGACGATTTTGAGAAGATATCAGAGATATACCTGAAATACGGTGTCATTGACAGGTATCCGGATATAGAGAAACTCTATACCAATGAATTTATAAGCAGGCAAGAATAAATCTTATGCTCAAGGAGTACTTCGCAAGATACAGGCTTAAGGACATCTTTTTTGTCATAAGCCTTCTGATTATTGTTGTTGTTGTTTTTTATTTCTTTTTGAGCGTTTACATAAGCCACAGGATGAGCAATATGCTTGAAAAGAATATAGAGCTTTCCGAAATGATAAAGAGATTCAGCAAATTTCACCTGCAGTTCAGCATTATCGAGCTCAATACGTACAGCTTTCTGCACCGTCATACCATAAGCGACCTTGGAGCGCTGAAAGAAGATTTAATGCAGGTAAAGCTTGAATTCAATGATTTTTTATCCGAGGCAAAAACCCGGGAGCTCTTCAACGATATAGACTCCATGGACATTATAAGCAGACAGATTGAGACCATTTATGGGATTATTGAGGGTATCGAGGGCTATCCTGTATCATCCAGGGATACAAAGGAGCTATATGATGCCTTTTTTGTATCCAGGCTGGTTTTTGAAAGGCTGGAATCGTCCCTGGAAGAAATATCCAGGGACAATGTTAATAATATCCGCTGGACCTTCCGAATGAACAAGTATTATCTTATTCCCCTTATATTTGTTATAATTTTCCTGTCCATGGTACTCTTTTACCAGAAGAGGATAGTAAACAAGAAGATAGAAGACCTCAATCAATTTATATTGTCCTGTGAGATAGGAAAGACTTCTGAAAAAAAGGAATACCCCTACCGGGATGAATTCGTCTCTGTAGTTGAAACCTACAAAAAGATAATAAAAACGGCAAAGCAGTACATATTTGAGGTGGAGTACCTGAGAAGCTATCTGATGAATATAATCGATTCAATGCCGTCCATGCTTATCTCGCTTGATAATAACGGTACCATAACCCAGGTCAATAAATGCACAGAGAAATCGCTGGGCTTTTCAAGGCATGACCTTCTGGGGAAAAATTTCTGGAGTCTGGACACTCCCTTTCGAAGGTATAAGAAAGACTGCAATGAGATTATCCAGTCAAGGCTTGATTCAAAAATTTACAAAAGCAATTATTTCTATGACAGGTACTGGGATGTCCATCTTTTTCCCATAATGTCCAATGAGATTCTCGGTATTGTTATCAGGGCTGATGACATTACTGAAAAGGAGAAGATTGAACAGTCCCTGCGAAGAGCTCAGCAGATGGAGCTTATAGGGACCATGGCCGGCGGGCTTGCTCACGATTTTAACAATACGCTCAGCGGTATAATCGGCACCCTTAGCCTGATCAGATTCAAGATTAAAAAGGGCCTGATGAGGGAGGTGGATGATAAGGAGTTCGGCAATTATCTCGATATTATGCAGAACTCAGCTGACAATGCATCCAGGATAGTAAAGAGGCTCCTTGCTCTTTCAGAACAGCAGGACACGGAGTTTACAAAGGTGGATCTCATTCGCTGCATCAGCAATGTCATCTCCATCTGCAGAAATTCCTTTGAGAAGATCATCAGTATTAATGTGCATGCAGATTATGAAAATGCATTTATCCAGGGAGATTCAACCCAGGTGGAACAGGTCCTGTTAAATATTGCAGTTAACGGCTGTCACAGCATGACTATCCAGAGGGAAAGCGGGAAAGAGGGAGGAGATCTTGATTTTCGAATGGAAAGTGTGTTCAGTGATGAGTCTTTCTGCCTTAAGCACCCCAAAGCCCAGAAAGGCCATTACTGGAAAGTTTCTGTCACGGATACCGGTGTCGGAATGGACCAGGCCACCCTGGGTAAGATATTTACTCCCTTTTTTACAAGAAAGAACAAAGAAAACGGCATTGGCCTGGGATTATCAATGGTATACAGCATAGTGAGCAAGCATAACGGTTTTATTGAAGTAAGCTCCAAAACGGGTAAAGGAACAAGATTTGAGCTTTATTTTCCTGCAGATACCGCCAGCGGGGATCAGGAAGAAGAGACAGGCGCCCGGTCAGTATCCTACGGGAAGGGGAAAATACTGGTGATTGATGATGATGAAAGCATCAGGCATATTGCCAGGGATATGCTCCGGGAGTGCGGCTATGAGGTCATTCTTGCCGAAAACGGTATAGAGGGGATAGAGCTTTATAAAGAACAGAAGGGAACCATTGACCTTGTGCTCATGGATGTAATAATGCCGGAGAAATCCGGTAAGGAAACCTATATCGAGCTTAAGGAGCTGGATAAGGATATAAAGGTAATAGTTATATCAGGCTTCAGAAAGGATAAAAGAGCTGAGTTCCTGCTGGAGGACGGATGCTTCTCATTTCTTCAGAAGCCCTTCAGTTTCCATGAGCTTGCAGATGAAGTATCCCGGGCTATAAATGCTTCTTAATTATATTGTCTCAAACAGATCTTATACTATTATGCTGTTAAATAATTTACTCTTCCCGGTAATATTATGAAAAAAGCCTTGATTATAGGGGCAGGGCCTGCAGGGCTTACAGCTGCCCATGAAATGCTGAAAAGGACAGATATAAAGCCCATTGTACTGGAAGCCACCGACAGTATAGGGGGTATATCACGCACCGTTGAGTTTAATGGTAACAGGATAGATATCGGGGGACACAGGTTTTTTTCAAAATCCGACAGGGTAATGCAGTTCTGGAATGAGGTTTTTCCCGTGGAAGGGGAGCGTTTATACCAGGGGGATTCTGACAGGCTTTTCCTTGTTCGGAGCAGAGTTTCCAGGATATTTTTCCTGGGGCGTTTTTTCAGCTACCCTGTGAAACCTGACCTGGATACCCTGAAAAAGCTGGGTATAATAAGGGTTGCCAAGATAGGATTAAGCTATCTGAATGCAAGGCTTTTTCCCGTGAAGGATGAGAGGAACCTGGAGGATTTCTTCATAAACCGTTTCGGAAGCGAGCTTTACAGGATTTTCTTCGAGGATTATACTCGCAAGGTATGGGGTGTCCCATGCAGGGAGATTCCCCCGGACTGGGGTGCTCAGAGGGTCAAGGGGCTTTCAGCCGGAAAGGCACTTTTGCAGGCGATAAAACCCCGGGGGAGGAATTCATCCATAGAGCAGAAGGATGTAGAGACAAGCCTTATTGAAAAATTCCTTTATCCCAAATACGGCCCCGGACAGTTCTGGGAGGAGCTGGCAGGGGATATAGCAAAAAGAGGCGGAGAAATCAGGAAAAATTGCCGGGTTAACGGCTGTGTGCTCTCGGGAAGAAGAATAAAAGGGCTGTGTATATTGGATGAAAAAAACAATAAGGTCTACAGCGAAAGGGCAGATTACATACTGTCATCCATGCCGGTCAAAGAGCTTATCTCCGGCATGGAGGGGGATGTCCCGCCCAGTGTCCTTGAAGTCGCCCGGGGCCTTATCTACAGGGATTTCATGACCTGCGGGATACTTTTGGACAGGATGAAAGTCAAAGGGGAAAAAAACAGCAGGCTCAGGGATAACTGGATATACATACAGGAAAGGGATATAAAGGCAGGAAGACTGCAGATATTTAACAACTGGAGCCCTTATATGGTAAAAGATCCTTCAAAAATTCTTTTAGGCATGGAATACTTTGTCAGTAAAGGGGATGAATACTGGTCCATGGAAGATTCGGATTTTAGTGCTTTTGCTGTAAGCGAGCTTGAAAAAATGGGTTTTGCGGATAAGAAGGATGTCCTGGATACAGTGGTTATCAGGATACCCAGGGCTTATCCCTCTTATCTGGGTACCTATGGCAGATTTCATGAGATAAGGGCATTTACCGACAGAATTGAAAACCTTTTCCTTATCGGCAGGAACGGCATGCACAGGTATAATAACTCGGACCATTCCTCCCTTACTGCCATGGTAGCTGTGGACAATATTGCAAAAAATTCCGCAGACAAGGAAAATATCTGGCAGGTAAATGCAGAAAGGGATTACCATGAGAAAAAATAGGCTGCCTGTGGATAATACCATTATGCTTGGGTCCGGAAAAGTCAGGCTTATTTACAATAAGTCATTTGAAACATACCTGGAAGATATATCCCCGTCAAGAGCGATATTGATAACCGATGAGAATGTATATAATCTCTACAGAAATGACCGCTGGCCTGCGGAAATAATAATAATCGGTACAGGGGAAGGAATAAAGAACCTGAAAACCATGGAATTTGTATATAAAAGGCTCCTTTATACGGGAGCTGACCGCTACAGCACTATTATTGGAGTGGGCGGAGGCATTGTATGCGATA
>CAYSKJ010000052.1:0-19090 GCA_964431655.1 uncultured bacterium
AGGGGTCTGGGTTTCGGCCTGGTCCCGACAACACTTTTAGCCCAGGTTGATGCCTCCATCGGCGGTAAAAACGGTGTAAACTTTGAAGGATACAAGAATATTATAGGCAGTTTCTACCAGCCTGATTTTATCCTTTTTGACTCCCTGTACCTCAAGACCCTTGCAAAAGAGCATATATTGTGCGGAATTGCCGAATCCGTAAAGCATGCCCTTGCAGGAAGCAAGAAGCTTTTCGAAATGCTGGAAAAGGAGAAATACAGTTTGCTGTCCATGGAGGAAGAGGCCATAAAAAGGCTTGTTATGGCCTCTTCAGCTGTTAAAATAGAGATAGTGCAGAAGGATGAAAAAGAACAGGACCTGAGACGAATCCTGAATTTCGGCCATACATTCGGGCACTCGATAGAAAGGGAATACTCCCTTGACCATGGCGAGGCTGTAGCCAGCGGCATGCTGATAGCACTGAAGATATCCCGGAAGCTTGGTTATTTACAGCAGGGGGTATTTGACAGGATCAGCCGTCTCTTTGACAGCTACAATTTTTCTTTGCTGCCTGTCATGGATAAAGACAGGGTTTTCCAATCTCTCAGAAAAGACAAAAAGAAACAGGGCAAGGCAGTTCATTTTGTATTCTTAAGGGACATAGGCGATGCCTTTGTAAGGAAAATCCCTCTGGATGAGCTCTCAGCCATATATATGGATATATGAAAAACATCCGATTATATCCAGGACCCGCGATCCAGGATTGATATTTGAGCCCGGCTTAAATCCTGTTCATTATTTTCCATGCCGGTATATGAAGAAAAATAGATTAAATTTTTATCTTTTGCCTGAATGACTCTCCTGTTTTTTCTATAAGGCTTTGCTTCTGGAGCTCTCTGCGTTTTTTCATATAAGAAAACCCTGATTTGTATTCCTCAGCCCATTTTGCTGCAAAATCCCCGCTCTGAACATCTTTGAGTATTCTTTTCATCTCCTTCCTCACATTTCCGGATATAACAGACCTGCCGGACAGGTAATCCCCGAACTCTGCAGTATTGCTTATCCTTTCCCTCATATATGAGATTCCCCCTTCAAATATCAGATCTGTGATGGCCTTCGCCTCAAAGAGGCACTCAATATAAGCCACATAGGGGCTGTATCCGGAGTCAACAAGGGTGTCGAAGCCTGCGCATATCAGCTCGGATATTCCACCGCATATTACTGACTGCTCGCCGAAAAGGTCTGTCTCAGTTTCTTCCCTGAAGCTTGACTGGATTATGCCTGATCTGCCACCTCCTATGGCAGATGCATAAGCCAGGGCAATCCTTTCTGTATCTTTGCCCGGGTCCTGGTGAACTGCAATCAGGCAGGGCAGGCCGCCGCCCTTTACATACCTTTCTCTAAGAGCCGCTCCCGGCCCCTTGGGTGCAACCATGAATACATTTACGTAACCGGGAGGTTTTATCCTGGAAAAATGTATGTTAAAACCGTGTGAAAAGCCAATATAATGATTATTTCTCAAATTGGGCTCTATATCACTGCTGTATACATCAGGCTGTTTCTCATCGTTCACCATGAGCATGATGACATCGGACCGGCTGACTGCTTGAGGGGTGTTATATACAGTAAAACCCTCGATTTTGGCCTTTTGCCGGCTGGCACTGCCTTCATAAAGGCCTATTATAACATCCATGCCCGAATCCCTGAGATTCAAAGCCTGAGCTCTGCCCTGGGCGCCGTATCCTATCATCGCAATTCTTTTATTCTTCAGCCAGTCAGGATTACAGTCCCGGTCATATAAAAACCTTTCCATTGCTTTCCCTCCCTTTATTTCAGATAATCCTGCCTTCATTTTTGTTCATTTAGGTAAAGGTGTCAATGCAAAAATAAGAATTGCCCAATGGCCGGAGACCTTGTTCCTCTAATATTCAGATAAGGGTGAATTTTATTGACTGACTGAATTATATTCGTTAGGTAAAGATACTTAAGAAGCAGTAGCATAATGAATACATTCGAAATATCCATAGCGGTACTCTACGCTCTGGTAATGATACTGATTGGCGTCATCAACTCGCCTAAGAGCAGAAGCAGGGAACAGCTTTACCTTGCGGGCAGTTCCTTCTCCTGGATTTTCCTGGGGATTTCAGTGATGATTTCTGCTTTCAGCGCTGTCAATTTTATTGCTTTCCCTTCAGAGATAATAGAATTCGGTCCTGCGGTACTTGTTTCCCTTCCCGCCTTTATCCTGGTGCTCTATCCTGTAACAAAGTGGTTCATACCTTTCTTTTTTAGAAATAAGGGCTTTTCAGCGTACAGTTTCCTGGGGGAGAGGTTTGACGCAAGGGCGAAATACCTGGCGACCGTATTATTTATTGTATGGCGTCTCATGTGGATATCCATAACCCTTTATGCTTCAGCCATGTTTCTCAAGGTTTTCACGGGATGGCCTATGGCTGTTATTATAATGCTGACCGGCATCACAGCTATATTTTATTCCTCAGTGGGAGGGTTCAGGGCCGTTGTGGTGACTGACA
Organism: uncultured bacterium; assembly: GCA_964431655.1. GTDB lineage: Bacteria > CAYMEV01 > CAYMEV01 > CAYMEV01 > CAYMEV01 > CAYMEV01. The sequence continues at coordinate 2,514 of CAYSKJ010000052.1, forward strand.
TGATTCAGTTTATCATTTTATTCGGGACCCTGTGCCTTACACTGTTTATGGCTGTGAGGAATGAAGGCCTGTCCTTTGGTTCTTTCAGCCGATGGATTGTCGACAACCCCTTTCCTGAAGGTTTCTTTTCTTTCAGCCTTAAGTTAAGGATATCTTTCTGGAGCGGGCTTACAGGGACTTTGATAGCTTTTACGGCCAGGTACGGGGCAGACCAGATTACTATTCAGAGATATATGGCATCCAGGTCAGAAAAAGAAGCAAAAAAAGCCATAATACTGAATTCCTGCGCTGTGCTTTCAATACTGGCACTGCTTTTAGTCTGGGGAATTGCCGTCTCTATGGTTATCCGGAGTTCATCTCTGCCACCGCTGAAACAGATGGCATTATTCATAAGTTCCATGCCGGCGGGTGCGGCAGGGCTGTTTACCGCTGCTCTGCTTGCGGCCTCCATGAGCTCTATCGACTCGGGCCTTAACGCCATGTCTGCTGTCCTGTCAGGGAAGCTTAAATTTATAAGCTCCATAAATAATGAAAAATACGGTACCATGATATTAGGTTTCCTGTCCCTGTCGGGGGCTTTATTGCTTATCCCGGTAATTGCTTCCGAAGGCAGTTTGTTTGCTGTCGCCAATAAGATAATCCACGGATTCGGTGCCCCCATACTTTCGCTGGTAATAATAGGAATTTTCACAAAGAGAATAACACCTGCGGGGGCATTCTGGGGGACATTGACGGGTACTGCATTCTCTGTTGCTTTTGTCGTGCTGTTTGATAACCTTGCAGTCCATGCATATGTTATTATTAATATCTCTGTTGCCCTGTCTGCATCCTGGATAATATCCTGTTCAGGCATGGGAAAACAGAGGAAAAATCCAACTGAATGAACTTATATTTTATATATTTTAAGAGAAGACTACATCTAAAGCTGAAAAAAGCCTCAGGATCTGTTAGATCTGAACAGCCTGTCAGAGTATAAATCAGCTCCTTATCTTTTCATTAAATCAAACCGGAAACAAACTATACGTTGCCGGTAGAGCTTTTAACTAATCTATTTTAATAATCTTAACTTTAGAGTCTTCCTCCGGCATCGTGTCCGTATATCCTATGGCACCGTCGTTTGATGCTATGAAATCTATCATGCTTTCATCATTCTCCAGAATTTTGGGGGCTATACCCTTTCCTGTGAAGGCTTTCTCTTTCCAGTAACGGTCAAACTGAGCGGATGTTCTGCCGATGATATCTGAGAGGAATGAATCCCTGGCCTTGCCCCTACGGAGAGTTGCGAGGATAATCCTTCCTCCATTATCCCAGTTGCCTGTATTGCCGAGAAAAATATCCCTTAGCCTTTGCCTGTCAATCTTATTTTCAGGTACATTTTCATTAGCTATTATGAAGTAATCGGCGGAGAGGGTATATAACGAAGCAGATAAAAATATTAAAATTATTAAAGGCATAAAAGCATACTGTTTCATGAAATATATTCTCCTCATCTTAAAAGTTAAAGGTAGCCTTGGCAGCAAAAAGATTGAAATCCTCTTCTATACCGTCAGGATTATCAAAGGAATGAACAAAAGCTGCTCCACTCATTTTGTGGAATTCGAGCTTTAATATCCAGTTCAGGGTTAAATCAAAACGCGCTGTAAAACAAAGGTCTTTCTGCCATGCAAAAAAAGCCGGGAGTCCCTGATCTATGTATCTTTGTCCCTCTTCGTCATTCTTATCCTTGAAAAATTCGGAATAATATGACGATAATTCAAGCCAGTCAGCCAGCCTGTAGGATATCTGGCCGTAATACCCATATGGGTCTATGGGAATGGTTGAGGTCTGCCCTAGAACTGTAATATTATAATCCGTTTTTATGGTGTGGTATTCACCAGTGATGTTAAGGTTTCCGATCATGAATTCCATGCTGTATATATAGTTATAAATATATTCATGGTCAAATAAAATCCTGGCCTTTCCGACATTGGGTATGTCGGCATATCCCGCATAATCAATGGTAGTCCAGCCGGCATTCATTCCAAGCCTCAGGCCGGGTATCGGAGTGCTCCACCTAAGGTATCCGCCGTATACATACTTTGCGTGGGTCGATCTGTCATATATTTCAGGATTACCGGGTATGCTGGCCGACACAGTATCATAGAGGCTTTTTATAAACGGGCTGTCGGCATCAATGTTTAAAGCTCCGTATCCCAGCTCATAATCAAATCGGCCCATTGCTCCAAGCTTAAAGGTGCCATATAGGTTTGTACCGACATAGGAGCCAACAACTGCTCTCATATCCTCTGCATAGGTACTAAGGGGCAGCAGGATCGTAGGCCTGAGAAAATCAACATCCCTTATCTGGTTATAAAATCCGTAGGGCATTTTCAGTTTACCTATCCTTATTCCAAAGGCATCCGAAAAATGGTAATCGCCATAGGCCCAGTCCAGAACGATATCATTATTTCCTTCATAACCCAGATCCCTTGAAAACAGCTGAGCACCCATTGAGAGCCGGTTGGAAATCTTGGACTGGACAACAAGGCCAAATTCATTAAATTCGAAGGTACCATCTTCTGTTCTGGCAAGATAATTGTTATAATTGGATTTTAGATAGCCCTGGCTTATGAAACCGTTGATTATAATATCTTCAAGCCAGTCAGAGGCAAGCAATGGAACTGCAGCAATTAGAAAAGAAAGCAGGAACATAATAAATCTTTTGGACATTCCGTTAACTCCTTTCATTTTTATAGAAATTTTTAATGGTATAACAATAATTAGCTTTTATAAAATATAGTATATTTTGTAACATTTTTCAAATATAAATTTATGCAATTCAGACTGATGTAAGCAATACTATTCTAAATGTAAAAAATACTTGACATCCTGTTTGTTATGGCTTATATTTAATAAAGTAATAATAAAGAATTTTAAATTATTTTTAAGGAGAGATTCAATTAAGAGGCTGGGCAATAATCTAAGGCGGTGCCGTTTTGAAAAAGACGAGACATCACAACAAATTCTGGCCGAGGCAATAGGTGTGACCAGGCAGACAATTATTTCAATTGAAAAAGGCAGGTTCGTTCCCTCCACCTTGCTTGCATTAAAAATAGCAAAATTCTTTCAAAAGGCCGTTGAAGAAATATTTTTCATTATTGATGACGATAACCAGGTTTATAAATAGAATCTGTATTCTATCATTATAAAAAAGGAGTCTAAAATGAGAATCAAATTGATACTTGCTTTAATTTTTGCTGTTGTGGCGCTGCTATATTTTATTTTACCCAGAACCAGGTTCTCTCAAAAGCTTAAAATGAATATCAGGGTATTTTATGTCATGAATCTGGTCGGTATTATTTGTGGGACATTTGGCATAGTTGTATCATTTGCATGGCCAGACCTGGTGCTGGAAAAGCATTACTTTGAACTAATTCTTCTTCCTGTTTTAATCTTTTATGTTTATTCAGCTATCTTAGGAAAATCAGAATATAGAAAAGATCTCTACGATGAAAAGCAGAATCTGAATATGACTCAAGCTGCTGCTGTAACCTGGCCGATGTCAATTGTAATTGTGTTTCTGCTTTTTGCCATGTACAAGGAAGAAATATTGACAGGGCCGGTTTTTTTTCCTGTTTTCATATTTTCAACTTTAACCTTTTACTCAGCAAGCACATTATATCTATTTAAGAAAAATTGACCCTGGCATTCAGCTGTATATAAATGAAAGATCCAGGTTAGTAAACAGTCAAAAAATTCAAAACAGCTTACGGCTTAAATCCTTAGATAACATCAACGAGTAAAAATGGAGTTTTTTTTAATAATACCGGGGTAAATGGATTTCGAATGAAGACTGAATCAAAAAAAGCTAAAGGGGTTATTTCCTAAAATTACTTTCAATTAACTAAATTATGCCTTAATATACTAGTATGGAAAACCCTTATAAAAGAGCTTTAATATATGGAATCTTCGGCCATCCTATCCTTCAGTCAATAAGCCCTGAATTATTTTGCACCTATTTTAAGAAGTACAGAATTGAGGCTAAATACCTTAGGATAGATGCAGTAAAGCCCGGGGAGATTATCTATTTTGCAAGGGAATTCATGATGAAGGGCTTTAATATCACATCTCCGCTTAAGATAAGAATAATTCCCTTTCTGGATAAAATGGAGCATACTGCTTCAAAGATACAGGCTGTCAATCTGGTCAGGGTTGAGAAAGGAAGGTTTAAGGGCTATAATACAGATTATACGGGAGTTCTGAGAGCCATGGAGGGTATAAAATTAAAGGACAGACACATCCTCGTGCTGGGATCCGGGGGGGCCGGAAGGGCTGTTGGCTATGCCCTCTGGTCAGCAGGTGCCAGGGATGTGAAATTTTTATGCCGGGACAGAGAAAAGATTGCTGAATACTGCAGAAAATTGGGTTTCAGAGTATATGGTTTTGATGAGCTGGAATATCGGCTGAAAGAGACTGATTTTGCAGTAAACTGCCTTCCAGCTGGTATTAACCTTATAAAAGAGGAAAATTTGAGAAAAGATATGATAATATTTGATGCAAACTATTGTATGTCAGAGCTGTCCGCTTCGGCCATAAGGAAAGGCTGCCGTGTCATTTCCGGGTATGACTGGCTGTTTTACCAGTTTGAAGAAGGGTTTGAACTGCTGACAGGCAGGAAAATACGGGAGGAAAGGCATGAATTTGACAAGGGCAGGCAGGAAAGCGCAAAACCCCTTGCCATGATTGGTTTTATGGGAACAGGAAAGACAGCTGCTGCAGGGATTATTGCCGAGAGGCTTGGGCTGGAGCCGGTGGATACAGACCGAGAAATAGAAAAAATATCCGGCATGCAGATAGAGGACATTTTCGAATCCATGGGAGAAGAAGGCTTCAGGGATATGGAGAAGCGTGTTCTGTCGGGTCTGGAGTTCAAACCCGGCAGGGTCTACAGCTTTGGCGGCGGGGCAGTCCAGAGCATTAAAAACATTGATAAAATCAGGACTTGCTGCAGGGTAGTACTGTTATGGTCTGATATAGAAACAGTTATTGCAAGGATTAAAAAAAGTCCAAGGCCCCTGGCAGAAGGCGATAATATTGAGCAAAGCCTAAAGGAGCTTCTTAGCAAGAGACTGGAGAGGTATATAGATACCGCGGATTTTATTATACTGAATGAAGGTGACCTCTCAGGTATTGCTGAAAGGATAATTAAAAATGCATATTAAACCCGGGCATGTGCAGGGAAGAATTGCTGTCCCGGCTTCAAAGAGCCTGGTTCAGAGATACCTTGCCTTAAGCTGTCTGAGCCAGGATAATACGGTTCTGGGAGATTTTTCAGGCTGTGATGACACAGATACTGCCCTGCAGATAATAAGGGATCTGGGCTGCAGCTTGGAGGAAAGGGATGATACCATCTGCATAAGACCGGGTCAGAACAGGCATAATACTCTCCTTCAGTGCAATGAATCAGGTTTATGCATGAGGATGTTCGCCCCTGTTGTTTCACTTTTTGATGATTCTTATTCCCTTTACTCAAAGGGATCTCTCAGCACAAGGCCCATGCATTTTTTAAAGAAGCCCCTTATGGATATGGGTGCAAAGGTATTGACCAATAACGGCTATCCCCCGGTGAGAATATGCGGTCCGGCCCAGGGCGGAGCAATAGAGGTGGACGCAGGCATTACCTCCCAGCTGCTGACGGGATTGCTGGTTTCTCTCCATCGCTGTCCCCGGGACTCTGAAATTACTGTAAGAAACCTTAAAAGCAGTCCTTATATTGACATGACCCTGGAAGTCCTGGAGGATTTCGGTGTTTCTGCAGAATACAGCAGGGATTATTCATACTTTTATATAAGGGGCAGTCAGGAATGCAGACCGGTCTTTAAGAGGAGAGATGTGGAAGGAGACTGGTCCTGCGCATCTTTTTTTCTTGTGGCGGGAGCCCTGGGTGGCAGGGTTGAAGTGGATAATATCAGGCCATGCTCCAGGCAGGCAGACAGGAAGATACTGGATGTACTGAAAGAAGCCGGGGCTGTTGTTGAGGTGGCTGAGGGCAGAATTGCAGTTGAGAGCTCTGAATTAATGGGGTTTTCTTTTGATGCATCGGACTGTCCTGATCTTTTCCCTCCCCTTACAGCCCTTGCTGTCAACTGCAGTGGTATATCAAGGATATACGGAGCCAGCCGGCTGATTTACAAGGAGTCCAACCGGGTACGGTCGATAATGGAGGGATTTGCAAAGGCTGGGGCTGATATAGTTCATGAGGGAGATTATCTTGAAATAAGGGGAAAAGAGCTCCAGGGAGGGGTCTCCGGCTCATTCGGCGACCACAGGATAGCTATGGCCCTTGCTGTATCTGCATTAAGAAGCAGGGAGGGCATCAGGATAGAGGATTATGGTGTTGTATCAAAATCATTTCCAGAATTTTTTAATATACTGGATTCTATTATCAAGGAGAAGCCATGAATACAATGGGCAGGCTGTTCCGCCTGGAGATTTTCGGAGAGTCCCATGGTGAATCGGTCGGTATCATAATAGACGGCTGTCCTCCGGGGATACCCCTGGCCGAGGAGGATTTTCACCGGGATATTGAGAGGAGAAAAGGGGGAGGGTCAGGTACTACATCAAGGGTTGAGGAGGATATACCGAGGGTGCATAGCGGTGTATACCGGGGTTTTACCACCGGATCGCCGATATTGATAAGCTTTCTGAACAGGGATGCTGATTCCGGGCCTTATGAAAAACTTAAAGACATACCAAGGCCGGGGCATGGCGATTTTACCGCCAGGATGAAATACAGAGGCTTTAATGACAGCAGGGGGGGCGGGCATCTTTCAGGAAGGATTACTGCAGGGCTTACTGCTGCAGGAGTGATTGCAAAAAAGATAATACAGCCGGCAAAAATAGAAGCACGAATCCTTGAGATCGGCGGCCATAAGGATTACGGCAGTCTGCTGGAAAAAGCTGTAAACGAAGGAGACAGCCTTGGGGGAATAATAGAATGCATGGTCAAAGACCTGCCTGCAGGGCTGGGGGAACCCTTCTTTGATTCAGCAGAGTCGCTTCTAAGCCACATTATCTTTGCCATACCGGGAATAAAGGGGATAGAGTTCGGGGCGGGATTCCGATGTTCCATAATGAGGGGCAGTGATTTCAATGATCCTGTAATTGACATTGAGGGAAGGACATCATCCAATAACAGCGGGGGAATCAATGCCGGCATAACCAGCGGCAATCCCGTTGTATTCAGGGTAGCCGTACGCCCCACGCCAAGCATATACAAAGTTCAGGATACCGTGAATTTCAGGACTGGAAAGACTGAAAAACTGCAGCTGAAGGGAAGGCATGATGCATGTTTCTGCCTGCGCCTTCCCGTAGTCGTAGAGTCAGCAGCCGCAGCTGTTTTAGCTGACCTTTTCCTGATAAACAGATTATACCGGGATTAAAGCCATTCTTCCTTGAGCTTTTCTCCCTTTATCCCTATAACTATAAGTTTCAGGGGAATCCTGCGTCCGGCTTCTTCCAGCGCCTGTCTTGCCAGGGACAGCAGGCCCCTGCAGCATGGAACCTCCATTATGATTACAGTCAAAGTGTTGATTTTTGCCTCATCAATAAGGGATATTAGCTTGTTCTTATATACATCAGTGCCGGAATCCAGTTTCGGGCATGCTATCATAAGGCTTCTGCCCTTTAAGAAGTCCCTGTGGAAACTGCCGTAGGAATAGGCACAGCAGTCGGCTGAGAGGACAATATCAGCATTACGGAAATTCTGTGCCTGGGGCTGGATGAGGTGCAGTTGAACCGGCCAGTGGGTCAGGGCTGAAGCACTGTCTGCCGGAAGCAGGTCACTGTTGAAACTTTCCGGTTTCATTCCCGGGCATCCAGAAAAAGAGAGGCCAGGTTCAGCCTGGTTTCGGTACGGTATGGGGATAGGAATATTGCTTTTTTCCAGGTAATCCAGGGCTGTTTCTAAATATGCTGTTTGATTGTGGTCCCTCAGGTGTTTCAAGTGCGCTTCAATTACAGCAGGACCGCCTTTTACAATCCTGCCCATGACCAGCGCTTCATCATAGGGCATGGCTTCCCTTTCCTCAACGGATATTGCATCCTGGGGGCAATCGCCTATGCAGGCTCCCAGGCCGTCACAGAAAAGATCACTGACAAGCCTTGCTTTACCGTCTATTACCTGGATTGCCCCTTCAGGGCAGGAAGGTATGCATTCACCGCATCCATTGCATTTTTTCTCATCTATATTTATTATCTTCCTCTTCATGTATATCTCCTTAATATAGGGCAGAGGGGGCAGTGCCCCCTCAGGAATTTTTATCCAAGTATATCTTTCAGGTCCTTTTCAGGTGTGGTAATGGGAGCAATATTGAAGGTTTCCACGAGAAAATTAAGGATATTGGGGGAAACAAAAGCAGGCAGGGTCGGGCCGAGCTTAATGTTCTTCATGCCTAAATGCAGAAGGCTAAGGAGTATTACCACGGCTTTCTGCTCATACCAGGAAAGAATAAGGGAGAGGGGCAGGTCATTGAGGGGAAGATTGAATGCGCCGGAAAGTGCTCCCGCTACAGTAATTGCAGAATATGCATCATTGCACTGACCCATGTCAATCAGTCTCGGTATGCCCTCTATGGTCCCGAAATCAATCTTGTTGAAGCGGTATTTACCGCAGGCAAGGGTGAGGATTATGCAGTCTTCGGGTATCATGCGGGTAATATCCGTATAGTAGTTTCTTCCTGGCTTGGCACCGTCGCATCCGCCTACCAGGAATATATGCCTGATCTTTTTGGATTTTATAAGATCAATAAGCTTATCAGCAACACTCATAACCGCATTGTGGCCGAAACCGACTGTTATCTCCGTCTCCGGTTTATTTTCAGTGAACCCTCCTTGCTCCAGAGCTATTTTAACCAGTTCTGAAAAATCTTTCTGTCTGCCGGGAGTTCTGTCGGGTATATGCTTGACTCCCTCATAAGCCACCAGCCCAGTAGTAAATATTCTGTCATTATAACTTGATTTGGGTTTTTGTATGCAGTTGGTGGTCATGAGTATAGGACCTGCAAATTCATCGAATTCTTTCCTCTGGTTCTGCCAGGCAGAGCCGTAATTTCCTGCAAGGTGGCTGTATTTATTGAGACCGGGGTAGCCATGGGCGGGAAGCATTTCACCGTGGGTATATACATTGATTCCCTTGCCTTCGGTCTGTATTAGAAGCTCTTCCAGGTCAATAAGGTCATGTCCTGATACAAGGATGGCAGGGCCTTTCTTTACTCCAGTGCTAACCCTGGTGGGCACCGGATGCCCGAATCTGCCTGTATGAGCGCTGTCCAGAAGTTCCATGCATTTTAGGTTCATCTCACCGGTCTTTAAAGTCAGGGACAAGAGCTCATCCTTGGATATGCCGGGTTCTGCAAGGGCAGAAAGGGCTTCATGGAAAAAGGCTCCAAGGTTTTCATCATAAGCTCCCAGAAGGTATGCATGGTCTGCATAGGCGGCCATACCCTTAAGCCCGTAGGTAATTATCTCTTTAAGGCTGTTTATGTCGGCATCAAGCCCCGGTTCAATAATCCCTGCCGATTCTCCCTTCTTTAACAGGGCATCATAATCGGTTTCCGGCTTCCAGCTGGCATAACCGGATGCAGGTACCGGAGGGATTTTACCGTATTTATTTCTGTATGCTTCTTCATAAAGTCCCCTTATCCTTTGCTTGTATTCATAGGTCTGGTTTACAAGCTTTAAGATTACTTTCTCATCAAAATTGACATTTGTAATGGTGGTGAACAGTCCCTTGAATAAAAAGCAGTCGGTATCCCTGTCAGAAACACCAAGTTCCGTTGCCTTCCTGCCGTATACGGCTATACCCTTGAGGCCGTAAAGGAGCAAATCCTGAAGAATACCCGCCTCATTGCTTTTTCCGCAGACACCTGTACTGGTGCACGCTTTGCCCTGAAGTGTCTGTTCGCATTGATTACAAAACATAAATATACCTCCCGTTTTTTAATCTATATTTTATGGTTAAAATGCCTGCAATTAAATTTAATGCCATCATCCCGCATATGTATGCCTGCATAAGTACAGAAGTGAGGCCTGTCGGATGATTTATCGCTGTTGGGTACGAAATTCCTGCAGTTTATGCAGAGTTTTGCTGTCTGTATAAATCCATGCTCATAGAAAAGCCTGATTATGTCTGTGAGAAATGAGAGAACTGTCTTTCTGTTATCAGCAGGAATCTTTTCCAGTTCCTTCATGAGCAGGGGTGAGTAGTAGTTTAAACTGCTTACCCTCTCAATGCCCATGCTGGTACTGAAAAGATAGAAATACCTTTTGTCATCCCTTGATTTTTCTTTGCCGACAAGGTTTTTTGCCTGCAGGGCTTTTATTGATTCGCTGACCGTACTCTTTTTCAGATCAAATTCTGCTGACATCCTGCTTACAGTGCATAATTCTCTGGGCGAACGCTGGATATAATCCATAAACTGCAGCTGGAGAGGGCTGATTCCCTCCTTTTTTGCCATTTCCCACAATAGTGCCCTGAATACCTGGGTTATCTTTTCAAGGCCCGTTAATATGTTTATATTTATATCATCTTGCATAATGGTTCGGACTCCTAATTATTAATATATATATAATGGTTATAAAATGTCAAATAAAAAATTAAAATTTATTGACTTTTTTCTAATTGAAAGGAATATAGGGCTATGTCTGATAATAATAACAGTAAGGAATACAGGTCTTTTTCCCGCTATCTTAACAAAGACCTGATAATTATTAATCCCAGGATCTCCTCCAAGAAAGAGCTCTTTGAAAAGATGGTCAATCACCTCTACAATCTTGATATAATTATAAACAGGGATGATTTCCATGATGCCCTTCAGAAGAGAGAAGATATGGCAAATACAGAACTGATGCCGGGCATTGCTCTCCCTCATGCATGCAGTGACAGTGTAGCCAGGGTATTTGTCAGCATAGTTATCATGAGAGAAGGCCTTGATTATGGCAGTCCCGATATGGGACCTGCAAAAATTATGCTCTTTTTCGGTTCTTCCGACAAACAGAACAAGGAGTATCTCAAACTTCTGGCCAAAGCATCCAGACTGCTTCAGATTGACGACTTCTGCAAAAAACTAATCGATGCATCAAAACCTGAAGAGGTTATGGCAATTATCAGGGAATATGACAAGGATATCGAAGAGTCAAAGGGGGAAAGCCCCTATCTTGCCATTATCTCTCTGTTTAATACTGCTGATGTGTCAAATCTTCTTACAGGCATTGTTGAGCTTGGAATTACCAATGGAACCATAATTGAGGGGACCTCCATTGCAAAGAAGATTGCCTATGATATGCCGATTTTTGCAGGGCTGAGCTATATGAGGTTCGGCAAGAACAAGGAATCCAGCGTCATAATGTGCAATATCTCCTCCAAAGGCAAGGTTGAAAGGCTTATAGAGATTCTCAGACATTACGATATTGATTTTTCAAAACCGGGAACCGGCAATATTCAATTGATAAAAGTAGATGAAATAATCGGGAATATTGACCAGGATATTGAACTTTAGGCAGATAAATCAAACTTATGCCTTCTGGCGGTTTTATTCTACCCTAAATATTGACAGTACAGGATATTGATTATGCATCTGGATTACAGTATAAGCATTATTTTTGATATAGCAATCATACTTTTCATCGCTTCTATATTCCGTGCATTTTTCTCAAGGCTCAGCCTTCCACCGGTTATAGGCCTTATCCTGCTCGGTATTCTTCTTGGGCCCAGCCTTTTCAATATTGTCAGTACCAATGAGGTAATTGAATGGATAGCCAAGGTGGGAGTCCTTTTACTGCTGTTCGAAGCAGGCCTGGGTACTAATATAAAACAGATAAGGAACGATTCAAAACAGGCATTTCTTCCGGCTTTCGGAGGGGTTCTCCTGCCTTTGGTTCTTGGAACGGCCTTTGCACACCTTTATGGTTATGACTTTGACCACAGCCTTTTTATAGGTGCCATATTCACTGCTACCAGCGTAAGCGTTACGGTAATGACCCTTCTGGAGCTGAACCGGTTGAAAAGCCTTGAGGGGAGATGCATCATAAATGCAGCTATTATAGATGATGTTATCGGTATCCTTATCATCACCTTCATCTTCGGCCTTGCTGTCAAGGAGGGTTCTGAAGGAGCTGGAGGGGTTCTGGTTTCCCTGGGCAAGATATTTGGATTTTTTCTTGTCTCTGTCCTTGCAGGCCTGTTTGTTATCAAACCCCTTTTTTCCAACTTTAAGCGGATATTTCCTAAAAATCCGGTTATTCCGATAGTTATCATGTTTTTATTCCTTTATGCATACCTGGCTGAGCTGTCGGGTATTGCTGCCATTACCGGCGCTTATCTCGCGGGGTTGTTTCTCGGCCAGACTGAATACAGGGAATTTATCAATGAGGGTATATCAACCATATCAAAATCCTTTTTTACCGATGTGTTCTTTGTCAGCATAGGGCTGGGCCATAATATATTCAGCCTTGAGATTGACCTGTGGTATGTACTGGTATTTGTAATACTGGCTATTGCTGGAAAATTCCTTGGCAGTTATGCCGGGGCAAGGCTTACCAGGTTTGACGGGATAAGGTCCATGAGGGTGGGAATAGGAATGATACCAAGGGGGGAAGTAGCCCTTATTATGGCACTGATGGGGCTATCCAAAAACATAGTGGACAAGGATACCATGTCTGCAACAATATTCCTCATTCTTGCCAGCGCCCTGCTTACTCCTTTTCTTCTTAAGGCAAGCTTCACCAGGCTGAAAAAGGAAACCTTCTGAAGGGGCCTGAAGATAAGCTTTAATCCCTGGTTGTATCTGCTTTATAAGCAGGACTGGCTCCCTGGAAAAATACAAGGCTGACCATAATGCCGAGCTGTCTGGAATCTGAATCGCTGAGCCCCATTTCAGAGGGGATAAAGGTCTGGTCAGTCTCAAAACTGATAAAGTAAGCCCTTTTTCCTTCAATAAGCTTCTGAGGAATCCTCATTATCCTGTAGAAATCGCTTTCTTCAGGGATAAACTCATCAATCAGCTCATCATTGACAAAGACCGATATGGACTGCTCGGGAAAGAAATGCTTATAAACCGTTCCCTTCAGGTGAAAATCCATATCAATACCGGTATTGTCAACAATAAGAACAGCCCTGTCTGAGGTCCAGCGGAATGTCCTGTCCTTTTCCTGAGGAACAGCCTCTTCATTATGCCAGCCTTCGTGAAATATGATCCTCGGGTATTTATAGGGCAGGGTAGAAAAGCTGTAATTCCCGGTGAAAAGGAGTTTGTTAAACCCCTCTTTTTCAGGGTTGTAAAGGCCTGCATTTACCCTTATTCTCTCAATGCCCCGGTTCTCCCTGTCCAGATACTTTATGAAGGGAGGAACCATCAGCCTGCGCACATATTTTTTACTGTTTTTTTCAGTGAATTCCTGGCTGGAGAAAGGGAAATCATGGTCATCCTGCAGAAGCATGGATTTCTGGTCAAGGTTCCAGAAATGGACAAAGACCCTTGTATCAGCGTCGTATTCAATAACAGGCTCATTTATAAGCCATTCATAGGTTATATCAATGTAGGAGTTCTCATATAAGGGCTCGCTCAGGATAATATCAAAATCTATCCCTATTTGATCGAGGTCCTCTGTTTTCTGGCAGCCGGCCAAGGAAAAAAGACAAACAATTATAAAGCTTATTATAATAAATTTTTTCATATATTTTTTTTAAACCATTATAAGATATTGTCAAAAAATTTTTTTTAAGGGGAAAAGTATCGTCCATCCATGTTCCATGACAGGGTGTATTCAGGCCAGCAAAAAGCCTGCCTCTCTGTCATGTTTTTTTTCCGTATCCCCCTCCTCCCGGTGTGCAGATGAGTATAATATCCTGTGCCATACCTGTGAAATTTGTTTTTGAAGGAATGGCATACCTGCGATTTCTCCTGATCAGTGTATTTTTCCCCTTTCTTCCTGGTTCGCCGCCGAAAAGCCCGTAAGGGGAATTCCTTCTTCTCTCGCTGATTATGGATATGCTAAGCCTTTCAAGACATTGAAATTCCCTTATTATGCCGTTACCGCCCCTAAATTTTCCTCTTCCTCCGGAGTTTTTCCTGACTGCATAGCGGATTATCTTAATGGGCATGGCTGATTCAAGGATTTCAACAGGGGTATTAAGGGAGTTTGTCATGTGGGAATGAACGGCTGATTCGCCGTCATATCCCCTGCAGGCCCCTGAACCTCCACCAATGGTTTCATAGTAGGTGAAGAAACAGCCCCTGCTGTCATAGCCTCCGAAGGTTATATTATTCATCGTGCCCTGGGATGCCGAGGGAATATCCAGTTTCCTGCAGGAGCTGAGTGCCCCGAGGATTACATCAACTACCCTCTGGGATGTCTCTACATTTCCCCCGGCCACGGCCGAGGGCTTCCGGGCATTTAGAATGCTGTCCCGGCCGGTTATTATGCGGACTGACCTCATTATTCCGCTGTTAATGGGTACCTGGCCCTCAAAGATTGATATAAGACAGAAAAGCACACTGGAGTAAGCAATTGCTTCATTGGCATTTATACATCCCCTTACCGGAGGACTGCTCTTTGAAAAATCGAAGGTGATAGATTTTTTATTTACCCTTATATCTACTGTCAGGTTTATATCCCTGGTATCAAATCCGTCATCATCAAGAAGATCAGTAAAGCTGTAAGTACCTTCAGGGATTTCCTGAAGAATCAGCCTGAATAACTGGTCTGTGTATTCCACTACTCCGGCGGCATAATGCCTGATCTGGTCTGCTCCGTAATAATCAATGAGGCTTTTGAGCCTTGTCTTTCCCCTGTTTATGGCTGCCACCTGTGCCTTTATGTCTCCTTCTCTTTCCCTGGGGGTTCTGTTATTTGCCAGTATTAAGCTGATTATGTCACGGTTTATTTTGTTTTTGCTGCATAACTTAATCGGTGGAATAATAAGGCCTTCCTGAAATATATCCGAAGCCAGGGGCATAGAACCCGGCTGGATTCCTCCGATATCGCTGTGATGAGCCCTGCAGGCTATATAAAACAGCAGGCTGTTTTTATACCAGTAGGGTGAAACCAGGGTTATGTCAGGCAGATGGGTGCCTCCGGCAAAAGGGTCGTTCATTATAGCGATATCGCCTTCATCAAGGGAAAAGCTTCTTATGGCTGTCTTCACAGAAAGGGGCATGGATCCCAGGTGCACAGGGATATGGGAGCCAAAGGCAAAGCTCTCGCCATTGCTGAGAAAAAGGGCGCAGGAGAAGTCATTCCTTTCCTTAATATTAGGGCTCAGCGCTGAAAGCTTCAGCACATTGCCCATTTCATCGCATACGGATTGAAAAATATTCCTGAAAAGCTCGGTTTTTATGCTGTCATACTTCATTTTTTCTAACCAGAAGGTTCCCTTTTCTAGTTTTTTGGCAGACATAACCGGGAGGTATAAACGCAGTCGAATGGGAGGAGGATAAAACAGCGGGTCCACTTATAATGTCGCATTGTTTAATAGATTCCTTTATGTAAAATAATGCATCAATGAAACATCCCCTGTAATAAAGCCTATGATACTCCGGTTCTGCAAAACCTGCCTTCAATGACTTTTCCGCGGGAAGAACCGGATTTTTATCCATTGAAAAAGCCTTGACCCTTATATTGACTATCTCTATATACCTTTCTTCAAGCACATAGCCGTAGATCCTCCTGTGTGCCCGTTCAAAGTCTCCTGGCAGATCCTCGATATTTTTATCAAAGGGGATATTTAGATAATAACCCTGTCCGGCATACCGTATGTCAGCGGTTCTCGTAAAACCGATATCAGGTTTTTTTATAAAATCTCTGCCAAGCTCCCCGGCTGTTTTTTCTTCCAGGCTTTCAAAAAGCCTGTCAAGTTCAGGACCCGTGGCTGAGCTTATTTTTTTATGAAGTGCTTTTGAGGATTCCCTTACAGATTTCGCAATCAGCATTCCCACAGCTGAAAACACACCCTGATAAGGGGGTATGACTATGGTGCTGATGCCTATTTTCTCTGCCAGGTCTGCGGCAGCCAGTCCCCCTGCTCCGCCGAAAGGCATTAGGCTGAATATCCGGGGATCATAACCCCTTTGAAGGGTTGTATTCCTGAGAGCCTTTTCCATCAGGATTACAGAAAGCTCAACAATTCCTTCAGCTGTCTCCTCCAGGGATTTTCCAAGCCTTTCAGCAACAGCATTCACTGCGCTCCTGCTTCTCTGGGGATATATTTGCATAGCTCCTCCCAGGAAATAACGGGGCAGGATATACCCGAGGACTACATAGGCATCGGTAAGAGTGCATTTGAGGCCCTTACCGTAGCATGCGGGCCCCGGATTGGACCCTGCACTCATAGGGCCAAGCTTAAGCACCCCTGCTCTGTCAAACCAGGCTATGGAGCCCCCGCCGGCACCGATAGTCTTAATAAAGACTGTGGGTATCCGGATGGGAAGGTTTTCCAGCTCGCTTTCCTGGGTAATGCTGATATCGCCGTCTATTAGGGAGATATCCGTCGAGGTGCCTCCCATATCCAGGGTAATTAGCCTGTCGCTTTCCCTGAAGTG
>CAYSKJ010000053.1:0-19004 GCA_964431655.1 uncultured bacterium
AATTTATATATGTTAGATAATATATTCTCAGCCTGAATGAACTGCTGGAACTGGGAAGAGCTCTCGGTGGAAGCCTCGGAGAATGAAGAGGGCTGTCCCGGGTCCTGGGCTGTTACGGTCACAACATTTGAGGAGCTTTGCTGTCTCAGAGGCGTATCCTGCTTGACAACCTCGGCAAAGTATGTGGTATCCTTATCAAAAGCGATGGTTATTATTCTGGCATTCGGTTTCTGGTACAGGCATTCAATAGTTTTCCTGGCCGGGTTAATTTCATAGATAAGACCGTTATTGGAGGTACCTGAATAAAAATACCGGTTTTGACGGTTATATTTTACCATGCTTCCGTTTATATCTGAGAGTGAGTACCTTTGCAGGGGTTCCCCTGCATTGTCAAGAATGCTGATATAGCATGGATTGCCGGTGATTAATGCCAGCCCATGATCAGATGCTTCTATATCCCATATATACTTTGCCTTTGAGGAATAGAAAAGCTTAAATTCTTTTCCTTCAAATACATATATTTCTCCATCAGGAATAATAGAGATATAGACTCTTTTTTCATGCACAGTCAGATCAGTGATTATACTGTTCGACTCCTCAAATATAATTTCCATGGTTTTATTCTTTGTATTATAACGCATTACCTGCTGATTATTATATTTTACAAAATAAAGCCAGTCGTCCAGCACATCAAACCTGTAGATCATATCCTCCACCTGGTCGATCATTCTCTCTGTCTTATAGGTCGGGTAAATCTCATTCCATTCATTGAAAGTAATGCTTGAATAGGACTTTGAAGCAAGGAACTGATCCTTTGTAATATCGATATAAAAGGATGATGCAAGCATCAGGTTTACATTAATAAAAATTGCGGCAATTAAGATAGGAATCCGCCTGGTCATCATAGTACCTCCATTATCTATAGAATATTTCAACAGGAAAAAATTTACCACCGGAAACGGCAAAATCCATCTCCAGCACCGCCAGGTCCTGCAGAGAAAAATTGTGCTTATTCACAAGGCTCTGATCAAGGGCCATCATCTTTTCATAAAAAACAGGCAGATTATTAAGTTCCTGACCGTCAATGGAAAATGAAGGCGAGAAAGAATAAAGCATTATATATATCTTGTTTGCGCTGGGATATTCATTTATCAGCCTGAGGAGCTCTCCATAGCTCTTTGGACTGAACCTCTCAGGGTTTCGCATTAGCTCAAATATAATATAGGAGCGATAATCGCAGACAATTATCATAGCCCTGGAGTCCGGAAAATAGTCGGGTATGGTTATCTCAGATTTTAGGGCAATCTTATTATCACGGTTGGATGCTAAAAGCATATTAATATCTATTTTTTCGCCCTGCTTAGGAGACTTTGTTGAAATATTGCAGTTAATAAGGGAATACCTTTCTATCTCCTTCATGATTTTAACTCTTGCCTGAATTGATTCAAGGGGAAATTCCATAAACTCATTGAACAGAAGGATTGAAATGATATTGCTTATCTCAGTGATATACTGGGAAAAGGAGCTGAAACCATCATATATATTCCTGAATCGCAGGACAGTATCCCCTGTTCCCCTGAATTCAACCTCAGCTTCGACAGACCTGGTCGTGAAGGTCCCTATATAGTTTTGTATTGAAGCAAAGGATGCATTCTGATACAAGCTTGGAACAGCGAGGGGAAAGCAGGCAAGATCAAAGTTGAAATCCCTGGAGCCCTTATCGGTTTCATAATTTATACCAAAAGGTATGAAATCAGGTTCTTTTCCAAGGGAAAACTTGATACCTGCCTCTGATTCGGCGTCCATGGTTCCAATAATGCTTATGTTTTCAGCAACCTTGAAACTTAGATTATTAGAAGGAACAGTATAGACCGTTTTTGCTTTTGTTATGGGGATATTTCGCGCTCCCAGTGAGAACACAGGGTGCCCCAGGGCATATGCAGTATTATCGGCCTCATTGACCAGGGTTATGGTCCCAAAAGCAGAGATTTCAAGGTCGCCTTTCATTAAAAGCACACCGAAGGTATCTCCCGGCTTTATATCAGCATTCTTCTGGAATACAAGTTCCCTTGATTTTGATGAGAGGGAAGGTATGTCAATAGGTTTAAAGGATAGGGGGATTTCATTGAAAGATGTCATCCTCCCGCTCTGATAAATGCCTTTTACGGGCATTATGAACTGTGAATCCCGCTTAAAGTCACTTTTAATAAGGAGTTCCCTGTCCAGGGACTCAATCGATATATTATCCAGCAGAAAAAGGTCCAAAGATTCTATTTCTCTGCATTGTTCAATAGTCTCCCTAATCAGAGTAACACCTGCCAGGTTTTCCCTTTGAAATGAGTATGTAAAGGCAATGGCTCCCAGCAGTTTATCCTCAAGATACACCGGCGAACCGCTCATACCCGCAGCTACACCATATTTTTCAATACGTTCGCCGAAAAGTCTCACAAGAAGATAAGTCTGATTAACAAGGTTTCCCTCCAGGATACCTATAACCTCAAGATCTATGCTTTCCTTCTCACCCCGGGCAATTTCAGTTACACAATAACCTTTAAGCCCGGGAGTTATATCCCCTTCATAGATGTTCAATCCCTGGCAGAGGATAATAAAAGGGCTTAATGCGCAAAGAAGCAAACTTAAAAACCTATTCATTTTCAATACTTTCATTGTTTATTTTGAGATATTTCATTATTTCTTTCATGTCGTCCCATACTGCTGCTCTTGTTTCCCTGGTATAATTCCTCAGCAGATAGGATGGGTGAAAAGTGGGCATCATTTTAATTCCCTTGTATTCGTACCATTTTCCCCTGTTTTTTGTTATTGGCAATTTTTTACCTGCAAGAACATTAAAGGCTACGGCTCCCAGAACGCAAATTACCTTCGGCCTTATAATGCTTATCTGTTTTTCCAGGAATGGAAGACATTTTTCTATCTCCTCCTCGCTGGGATTCCTGTTTCCCGGGGGTCTGCATTTAACAATATTGGCAATATATATCTTTGTCCTGTCAAGATTCATGGCTGTTATAATCTTATCGAGCAACTGGCCTGACCTGCCTACAAAAGGCAGTCCCTGCAAATCCTCCTCCTCTCCTGGCCCTTCCCCTATGAACATAAGGTCTGTATCGGGATTGCCCTGTCCGAATACCATGTTTTTCCTGCCATTAAAAAGGGAACACCTTCTGCAATCCCGCATTGAATTAAAAAGCTCTTCCAGTAGTTCTGAACCGGCTTTGCCAGACCCCCGCCCTGTCTGTTCCTGCGGAAAGAAATCTATGCCAAGGTCCTGCAGATAGAGGACATGGGTTTTAATATATTGTAAAAGGCTATCCAATCTACCGGGACAGGCTTACTTTTTTGCTTTGCTTTCAGGCTCTTTTACCGTAACTTCACCCTTTGCTATTTCCCTGGCTGAACGGGTTATGACATGCTCATCATTACCCTCGATATATCTGCCTTTGTACTCTCTCAGCATCTTTGCCCTTTTGCTGAGCATTATAACCAGTTTAAACTTTGATTGTATTTTTTCCATTGCATTCTCAATATGAATCATATTCCTGCTTGGCATGCTTTTAAACTCCTTTTTTGAACATAATTTCTATCCTGCTGTTTCTGCACCTTTCAGCCTTTAATATGGCAACAGCATTTGTTATTGAATCCTCAATTTCATCATTTATTATTATATAATCGTAATTTTTGGCTTCTGAGATCTCTTTTTCGGCCTGCACCAGCCTTATTCTCAAATCAATGTCGTCAATACCCCTTTTCCTGAGCCTGTCCTCCAGTGCATGAAGAGATGGAGGCATAATGAAAAGTGTTATAGCCTCTGGATACAGGCTCTTAATCCTGTTGCTCCCTTTGACATCCACATCCATTAAAAGATCATAACCCCCGGAAAAGCACTTCTCTATCTCTTCCCTGGTTGTCCCGTAAAAATTCTGATGAACCTCTGCCCATTCGACGAACTTATCATATTTCATAAGCTCAAAGAACTTTTCCCGATTGGTAAAGTGGTAATCCCTGCCATCCTTTTCATTCTTCCTGATGGGCCTTGTCGTATAGGAGACAGAAAACCTAAGATCATTTTTTATCTGTTTGAAAATACCGTCTTTTATAGTATTCTTGCCGACACCCGATGGCCCTGAAATGACCATCAGCATGCCTTTCCTTCTTATTTCTATCCTTATGTCCTGGCTATTCATAATAATTTTTTCTATTCATGAAATCTGTCAATCAATGTCTCAAATGAAATCCCTGAAAGAAGAACATAACTCTCTGTTACAATAATAGCCCTGGTTTTTCTTCCATGGGTTACATCTATAATCCTGTTATCTTTCTTTAATTCATCCCTGAATCTTACTATTGGCGCTGATTTAGGGTTAAGCACTGCTATGATCTTATCCTTGGAGACTGCATTGCCGAATCCTATTGGCAATAATCCCTTGTTTTCCTTACTCGACATTATTTACCTGTTCCCTGATCCTCTCTGTTTCAATCTTTATCCTTAATCCCTCATTCTTAATTTCCATATCGGTTGTCTTTGAACATATGGTGTTCGCTTCCCTTAGTATTTCCTGCAGGATGAATGTTATTGCCTTTCCCATGGGTTTGTCAAGATTAATATAATCATTTATAGCCTTTATGTGGGAGCGGATCCTTACAAGCTCTTCCTTTATGTCATATTTCAGAAGATAATATAAAACTTCCTGTTCAAACCTCTCTGCATCGAGATTCAATTCCTTTTCCAGATCCAAAGACAGTTCGATAAGCTTCTCCCGGACCTTTTCCCTTACAGAGTCATTTGCTCCGCGGTTTAATTTTTCAATTTCTGAGACAGAATGTTCTATCAGGGTCAATCTTTTTTTTATATCAGTCTCGAGGTTTTCGGCTTCTCTTCTCCTGGACTGTTCAAATACTTCCATTATTTCAGTAATTTTTGGCCAGAATATTTCATCAAGGCTATTTTCATCAATAGTACGGTATGTCTCTTTGAAAATAAACCGCATCTTTAAAACATCACTGAGGGTTATTTCCCTCTGCGAACCGATAGCACTCTTAATACTGGTTAGAATGGAGATTGCATCATTGAGCCTTGCAGCATCTACAATTATATCCTTTTCACCGCAATTCTCATCGCTCAGGTTAAACAAGACCTTGCCCCTGACAATATAACCGGAAATAAAACTCTTTAATTTCATCTCCAGATAATCAAGGCAATCCGGCAATTTAATAAATATCTCAAGGTTCTTTGAATTATAGGACTTTATTTCAAGTTTAAGATTCAATGGCCCTGTATTGAATTCATCCCGGGCATATCCCGTCATCGATTTCATATATTATCTCCTTAAAAATTCAATAATCCCGCACATAAGCATGGCAGCCGTTTCTGTCCTAAGCTGCATGTCTGATATGCTTACAGATTTATAACCCATTTTGTTTATTATCTGCTTTTCCCTTTGCGAAAAACCCCCTTCAGGCCCGGTTATAAAACGCAAATTACCTGCAATTCTGGACTCCAGAGATGCCTCTCCAATGTCCAGAAGTATTTTCTCAGCAGAATTATCCTGCTCCTTTTCCAATACTGCCTCCAGTTCATCAGGATCTGCCACAATGGGAAATGTAGCTCTTTTTGACTGTTTAACCGCTGACAGGATAATGCTTTCCCATCTCTGCATCATCCTTCTGGTCAGGGAGTTTTTACTGAATGATCCCTGAAGGGGATAATAGGGTATTATTCTGTCAATTCCCAGTTCTGTGAGCTTCTCAAGGAGAAGTTCAAACCTGGATTTTTTTATGACTGGAATGACTGCAAAGGTTTGGTATTCTTTACTTTTTTCCGGCTCCTGAATCTCCAGAATGCTTACCTCAACATCCTTTTTACATCCGACTATTCTTGAAACATAGTAATGGCCGTCACCGTTGACCAGCCTTATAAGGTCTCCCTTTTTAAGCCTCAGGGATTTTACCAGGTGTTTGGATTCATCCTCTGAAAGCATGACAGATTTTCCAGGGTGCAAATCTCTATCGAATGCAATGAAATGATGGATTATCTTTTCTCTATGCAGAAAGCCAGCCATTCTCCATTTGAAGCCGAGGTCCTGATCTTAAGGGCAAAATCAAGAACCTGCTTTTCAAACTCCTGTTTTTCGCTGTTCTGGATTCCGGACACTAACAGCTTTGAATTAAGGGGCATCTCATCCAGATGCCTGAAAAGAAATTCTGAAACTATGCTGTAGTCAATATTCATAAAATACTTGTATATATGGCGAATTTTTGCTGGTAATCTTAAAATATCGGCTTTTATTAAAAAAATGCTGTCCTGAAGTCCGTTCAGCAATATGTTTTTCCTGGCATTAATGACTGAGGAGCTGTCCCTTTCCATGGCAACAAGGCTCTGAGCCTTCATCCTGCAGGCGAACAGCGAAAGCAGTGAACTTCCAGAGCCGAGGTCAAATACAAACCTGTCATTCAAATAATCATCCTGAGTTATCAGAAAACATATGCTTCTGGTGGTAAAATGCTGGCCTGTGCCAAAACCCATCCCTGGTTCTATTTTTATGGTATCGGGACCCTGATCGGATTCATCCCAGTCAGGCACCACATAAATATTCCCGGCAAGCTCTGTTTTTACGAAGCTTTCCCTAAATAGCCTTCCCCAGTCTTGAGTTTTTTTTTCCATAATAGTAAAATCCGATATAATGCCCAGATCATTAAATAATCTCGCCATCTCTTCTTTCTGCTTTTCTTCAATAAAACGGCCTGAAAGAAAACACTCGATCAACATATAGGGCTGCCCATCGGTTATCACATTATAATCATCGGCATCCCGCTTATATGCAAACCTTTCAAAACCCAGGGGATAAAGACAGTTCAGGAGCGCTTCCTCTTTATCCCTGGGGACCTGCAGTTCTATGTAAGGATAGCTGTCCTGCATCACTGAATCAGGATATCCACTCCTTTATGGTATCAAAAATACCGCTCTTTTTTACGCTGGAATAATTGCTTTCACCAAGGGACTTTTCAAGCTGGATCATAAGCTCTTTCTGGGCATCGGTAAGTTTTCTGGGAACAGCAACATTCACTTCAACAATCTGATTACCCTTTTTCCCGGTCTTCAAATCCTTGATCCCTTCACCCTTAAGAACAATCCTTTCCCCGTTCTGAGTCCCTTCAGGTACGGTAACAGCTTTCCTCCCCCTTATGGTTGAAACTTCAATTACAGAACCGAGAGCAGCCTGGGTTATGGTAACAGGGATATTTATGTGGATATCACTGCCATCCCTCTTAAAAAACGGGTGGTCTTTCACATAGATAAATACGTAGAGGTCTCCTGGTTCTCCTCCATTCTCGCCTCTTTCCCCCTCATGAGCAAGCCTTATTCTGTTTCCGTTTGAAATACCTTCCGGAATATCAATCTTCAGCTTTTTCTTGATCCTGTATTTACCTGTACCGCTGCAGTTTTTACAGGGATTTGATATTATATAGCCGGTCCCTTTACACCTGTTGCATGCGCTTTGAATTACCATGAAAAAACCCTGGTTATAGCCAACCCTTCCGCTCCCACCGCAAGTCGGGCATGTTTTCCTGTCAGCGCTATCCTTAAAGCCCTTGCCATGACATTCCAGGCAATCATCTATCCTTTCAATGTCAACCACCCTGCTTGTTCCAAAACAGGCTTCCTCGAAGCTGATTTCCATATCATACCTCAGGTCGGCTCCCCTTCTGGAAACCCTGTAGTTCCCCTGGCTACGGCTCCCGAACATATCTCCGAAAAAGTCGAATATATCCTCAAAACCCCGGTTGAAGCCCCCATGATTTATACTGGAGGGATCCATCCCTGTTGAATCATAATAGGATCTTTTTTCAGGGTCTGATAAAATTTCATAAGCCCTCTGTATCTCTTTGAATTTTTCTTCTGCGGCCTGGTCGCCTGGATTCTTATCCGGGTGGTATTTTAAGGCAAGACGCCTGAATGCTTTCTTTATTTCCCCCTGGGAAGCCCCTCTTTCTACTTCCAGGATATCATAATAATCTCTACTGCTCATAAGATAAAACTCCTAACTGGAAAATACTAATCCCTTTTCTTTACTTTGACGGCTGTTCCTTTGATTTGCTGTACATGAGGTCAGCCAGTTTATAGGATGCAACCCTGAGGTCTTCCATTGATTTGTCTATCTCCATTGAATTATTGGTTGAAATGCTATTTTTCAGCTTCTCTATAGACTTTTTGATTTCCGATGAGTCTTCTTCGGATAAAAGACCCTGGTTTTCCCTGAGTGATTTTTCCGATGAACCAATAAGGGCATTGGCTTTATTTCTAAGCAGGATAAGCTTTTTGAGCTCCTTATCTTTTTTCTCAAACTCGCTTGCTTCCTGAATCATCCTCTGTATTTCCCTCTCAGTAAGGGCAGAGGAACCGGTAATCCTGACACCCTGTTCCTTGCCTGTACCGAGGTCCCTGGCATTGACTGTAAGAATACCGTTAACATCTATGTCAAAAGCAACCTCAATCTGGGGTATACCTTTGGGTGCCCTGGGTATGCTGACAAGTTCAAAGGTTGCCAGGAGAATATTGTCAGTCGCCAGTTCTCTCTCTCCCTGAAGAACTTTTACCTGTACCGTAGTCTGATTTTCAACAGCGGTAGTGAATATCCTGCTCTTTCGTGTAGGTATTGTCGTATTCTTTTCTATAATCTTTGTGAAAACCCCTCCCTCAGTTTCTATTCCCAGTGATAAAGGTGTAACATCCAGAAGGATCAGATCTTTCACCTCTCCTCCGAGCACTCCGCCCTGGATGGCGGATCCTATGGCCACCACCTCATCGGGGTTGATGCCCTTCTTTATCTTATCCCTGCCAAAAAATTCCGATACCACATCCAGAACCATGGGCATCCGGGTCTGCCCGCCCACCATAATCACCGCGCCTATTTCACCAGGCTGGAGCCCGACTTCCTTTAAAACAGCCTTGCAGGGTTCAAGGGTTTCGTATATTAGATCCCTTGAGATATTCTCAAGCTCCGACCTGCTCAAAATCCTTTCCAGGTGCTTCGGGCCTGAGCTGTCAACAGCAATAAAGGGGAGTGTAATCTTGGTCTCCTGCAGGGTTGACAGTTCGCATTTGGATTTCTCAGCAACCTCTTTCAGTCTTTGAAGAGCCATATTATCGTGTCTTATGTCGATTCCGTGTTTATTCCAGAACTCATCAGCAAGCATATCTATGATTATCCAGTCAATATCCTCCCCTCCCAGGAAAGTATCTCCGCTGGTTGCAAGCACCTCGAAAACCCCGTCGGTAATGCTCATAAGGGAAACATCAAAAGTACCGCCTCCAAAATCATAGATGATAATATTGTTCATCTCTCCCTCTTTTTCAAGTCCATAGGAAAGAGCGGCAGCTGTAGGCTCATTAATAATTCTCAGTACATTGAAACCTGCAATCCTGCCTGATGCTTTGGTGGCCTGTCTCTGGCTGTCATCAAAATATGCAGGAACAGTTATAATTGCATCGGTAATGCTTTCTCCTAGAAATTCTTCAGCATCTGCCTTGAGTTTCTGCAGTATAATGGAGGATATCTCTTCCGGTGTATAATCCTTTTCGTGTATACTTATAGCTATGCCTTCCCTGGAGGTTTCTGTCAGTTTAAAAGGCAGGTTCGGAAGAATCTTCTGTATCTCAGTGGAACTGTATCTTCTACCTATAAGCCTTTTTACAGCAAAAACCGTATTTTCTGGATTCATTATAGCCTGTCGCTTTGCAAGGTGGCCGACTATCCTTTCCTGGGCATCCGTAAATGCAACAACTGACGGTGTAGTTCTTGAACCGTCCGAATTCGGTATAACCGTCGGAATGCCTCCCTCAATGACCGCCATACAGCAGTTTGTTGTTCCTAGGTCAATCCCAAGTATTTTACCCATACTAAAACTCCAATATTAAATTTACTTTTTATTTATAGCTACTTTTACTTTAGGGTGTATAAGCACCCTGTCCTTATATGTATAGCCAGGAGTCAGTTCTGCAATTATTGTATTGTCCGGATATTCATCACTTTCTTCTCTTGCCAGGGCATCATGATAATTAGGGTCAAAAGCCTTACCAACGGTTTCCATCATTCTAACATCATATTTTTCAAGTATCATCAGCATATTTTCATAAATCATTCTGAAACCTTCATAAAAGGTCCGGGATTCTTCATCCTGAGCCTCAAGGGCTTTCATGCTGAAAGCCCTTTTGAAATGATCAAGTATAGGAAGGAAATCCCTGAAGAAATCCTCATGCTTATACTTGAACATTTCCTGCCTTTCCCTGGTAATCCTTTTTCTGTAATTGTCAAACTCAGCCTGAAGCCTGAGGAGCTGGTCCACAAGCTTGCTGTTTTCTTCCCTCATTCTCTCTAAATGCTTTTCTTCTTCAGAAACTTCTGCTTCATCGTCTTTACCCATCATACTCTCGGTAATATCAATTATCTCATCACCCGTAATATCTTCGGTTTCATCAGGGATAATACCAATCTCTCTATCTGGCATGATTTTATCACCGCTGGATCCCTTGTTTTTCATATCTTCTGACAGGTTTCCATCGGGAGGTTTTTTTTCTTCTCTGCTGTCAATATTGTTTTGGGAAATTTCTATATTTTTTTTCTTATTCATCAATAACTCCTTTTATTTCCTCGAGCTTACATGGAAAGCATCGGTTATTCGCTGTGCAATCTGATTAACCAGGGATATAATAAACTTGTAATTCATCCTTTTCGGCCCTATGACCCCTAAAAAACCAAATACATCTTCTTTTAAGAGATAGGGAGCAGCTATAATGGAGAACCTTGAAAGGATATCCTCAGGTATCTCAGTCCCGATACAAATGTATATATCATCCTTTTGCCAGTCCTCGAGTATAAGATTAAGTATCTCCAGGATGTGAGACTTTCTTTCAAAGCTTGACAGGAGTTCCTTCATGGTTTCAATGTCTTTTACTTCTATATTGTTAAGCATCCTGGAAGTGCCCCGTATATACAGGTCTTCAAAGTGCTTCATCTCTATCTCCTTGTCAAAGACCCTGTTTGCAATATTAACAGTCTTCATAAGCAGATTATCATAGTGGTTTTTCTCTTCCTCAATGATGCTTATCAGTTTTTTCTTTATATCTGATATGGAATGGTGACAGAAATTGGAATTGATATAATTCTGTATAGTGTTGAGGTCTACGGCATTAATACTGTAGTCGGGCTTTATTATCTTATCATATACAAATCCTGACTCGGATTCAACTATAACAACAATCCTGCCCTCGGAGAGCTTGACAAAATTTATATTTTTCAGCTTAATGGTTTCAAAATCAGGGGTAAGAACTATGGCAGCCTCACCGCTTGCCTCTGAAAGATATTCGGATACATGACCGAAAAAATCCCCCATATCTGTATCAATTTTTGATAAATTCAGCTTTATGTTTTCTTCCCCGACAGAACTTAACTTCCGGTTTGACAGCAGTCTGTCCACATAATACCGGAATCCCTTGTCTGTTGGAAGCCTTCCTGCTGAAGTATGAGGCTGATAGAGATAGCCGTATTCCTCAAGATCAGCCATTATATTTCTTATGGTGGCAGGGCTCATGGAAAGGCTGATAATCTTGGATAATGTTCTAGAACCTATAGGCTCTCCTGATTCAATATAGGAATTTATAAGAGATTCAAGTATGGTAAATTCCCTCTGCTTCATACGGGCTGATTTTTCACCCATTGATTCTACTGACTTATTGTTAATGTTATTGAACATATGTCCTCAAAAAATATATACAATTAGCATTATACAATATACTTGCCTAAAATTATTTGTCAATTATTATAAAAAAAAGAAAAAAATCTGACTGTCCAAAAAATTAAAACGGCTCTCTAAAGTCTTATTCAAATTTTGTTTATTGAGTATGAACCGTATAGCCCATGATTTTGTTTACAATTCTAATTTGTGTATTATTATTTTGACTTTAAATAAGGCATAATTATCAATAGCAACCGGTTCTGTGTCTTAAATTTTTTTACGGAGAATCTTAATGGAAGTAAAACTCTTATACGAAAAAGATATAAGAATGCCTGATAAAAGCTTTATCATAAATATTCTTACCCAGGACAAGCTTGATGAAACCGCGGAGATGAGCCACAAATACCCCCGGCAGATTTTAAGCATGCTTGACAAGGCAAGAGATATTAGAGAATTTACAGGCAGACCAGGGGATATAATACTCCTTTACCCCGACCGGACAGAAAATATTTATATGTTCCTGGGCCTTGGAAGCAGAAAGGAGTTGTCACCGAGGGTATTTCAGAATTGCGGCGCCATGCTTGCCAAGAAATTCAGTAATTTTCACATCAATGAAGCAATGCTGGACCTTTCCTCAAATATCGGTATAGAGCCGTCTCTGACCATAAAGCCCTTTCTGGAGGGCATTGCTATTGGAGCATACACTTTCAGCAAATACTTTACTAATAAAACACCCTTTCCCCTTGGCAGGATGTCCATAATTATTCACGATTCTGTCAGAATGGACCTGGCAGAAAAAGCACTAAAAGACGCATCAATAAACATTTCCGCTTCAAATATAGCACGCCACCTGACGAATGAAGCATCCAATAATAAAACACCTGGCAAACTGGAAAAATTGATAAGAGAAATCCTCCGGGATAAATTATTTAATATCTATACCCTTGGAGAAAATGAACTGAAAAAAGAGAACCTTAACCTTCTCTATGCTGTAGGAAAAGCAGGAAGCGAACCTCCCAGGCTGTGTATTATTGAGTGCATGCAGGACAAGAATCTGCCTCTTTTAGGAATTGTGGGGAAAGCTGTCACCTTTGACTCGGGTGGCTTAATGATAAAGTCAAAGGATTCAATGCCCTTTATGCGCGAGGATGTAGGGGGTGCTGCTGCATTGATAGGGGCAATGTCAGTCCTGCCCAGGCTTCCCCTTGGTTTCAACGTAATTGCGGCTATACCCATTGCAGAGAACCTTATTGATTCCAATTCATACAGGCCTTCGGATATTATTATAACCAGGGACAATATCTCTGTTGAAATTAACAATACTGACGCTGAGGGAAGGCTTATGCTGGCGGACTGCTTTTTATACCTGCAGAACAGATACAAGCTTGCCGCATTAATAGACATTGCAACACTTACAGGCGCCATAACAAGAGCCCTGGGGAAAAAAATGGCTGGATTCTTTACCAACAGCGCAGGTTTTGAAAAAATATTCAGATCCGCATTTTCCAACTCCCTTGAAAATTTCTGGCAGATGCCCCTTGAAAAAAGCTATATTCCAAACCTCAGGAGCACCTTTGCAGATATAAAAAATGATGGGGGTGAGCCCAAAGCAATATGTGCCGCTCTATTTCTTCTGCATTTTATTAAAAATAATACACCCTGGCTCCATCTGGATGTCGGATCCTGCATTACTCCAGGATCCAATGACATCCTGTACGGAATTCATGATTATGCCAACGGCATACCTTCCATAACAATTATAGAGCTTTTCAGGATCCTGGAGCAATGGCTGGGGAATTTACATGAAGCTGATTGACCGGTATATTCTCAGAGAAATAATACCCTTCTTTCTGATAGGCAGTTTCATATTCACCTTTATAATCCTGATGAACGAATTTTTCCGTTTCGCAGAACTCGTAATAAATAAAGGCTTAAGTGTAATATATGTATTTAAGATGATACTCCTATCTCTTCCTTTCATACTTTCACTAAGCATTCCCATGAGCCTGCTTCTCGGAATAATGATGGGACTGTCCCGTCTGAGCAACGATTATGAAATAATTGCATTAAAATCCTCCGGCGTTAGTATTTATAAAATGCTGAAACCTCTTCTTTTTCTTGGAATTATCGTTTTTATGCTTTGCGCCTTTCTTATGCTCGACCTTCTTCCTTACAGCAATCATAAATTCAGGTCTTTGAGGAGCCAGATTCTGCTCTCAAAAGCCACAGCAGGACTCGATCCCCGTATTTTCAATTCTGATTACGAGAATATATTGCTCTATGCTGATGACATAACAAAAGAGGGTGTCATGAATGGCTTATTCATATCTGATGACAGGGAGCATGGAAAAAACAGTATAATTCTTGCACAAAAGGGCTACTTTATATCAAAACCGGACCAGGAGGAGATAATTCTCCGGCTGATTAACGGAAGCATACACGTGCTGGAATCCTTTCAGAACGTATCCTATGACATTAACAAATTTGAAACCCAGGACATAAGGATAGGAACCGGCTCAGACATAAAACTGGATAACATTCCTAAGGGTATCAAGGAAATGACCACTTATGAACTTCTGGAGCATCTGGAAAAAACAAGCCTTGGAATAGTCCAGATGAAAAATAATATATCCCTTTCAAGCTCTAAAGACCTTTCCGAAAGAGAGAAACAGGAGCTTGTTATACTGAAAAATGAGCTGAAATATTCAGAAAAACTGATAAATGGAATAAAACTGGAATATTCAAAAAAATTTAGCCTCCCTTTCAGCTGTCTTATATTTGTCCTCGTATCCCTGCCTTTTGGAATTGTCTTTTCCAGAGGGGGTAAATATTCAGGCATAGCTGTAAGCCTTATAATAATACTTTTGTATTATATTCTTTTTATACTGGGCGAAACACTGGGCAAGGAAGGCTATGCAAACCCTGTGCTGTCAATCTGGATTCCTAATATAATAATAGGGGTTACAGCATTAATCCTCTTCTACCGGTCCTCCATAGAATCAAATAATCTGTATATTCAAAAGCTTTTAAAGCCGCTGGAAGCAATAGTTGAGAGAAAGAAGGCAAGTGCTGTTGAGAGGATACACAAAGACAGTTTTCATGATGCAGAGAGGAGCTCAACTCTGAGAAAACACAGAAAAAAAGGCACTGCCTTTATGATAATCGACAGATACCTTTTATGGCATTTTATCAAAAACTTTATAGGGGTGATTTCAGTATCTGCCATTCTTTTTATTGTAATAGATGCTTTCCAGGTAATTGATGATGTTTTAAAAAACCAGAGCAGCATGATAAATCTCTTGCTTTATACAATTTACAGAACACCAACCCTTCTTGGATATGCGATTCCCTTTTCAACCCTGCTTGCAATACTTATAACCGTAGGCCTGTTTTCAAAAAATAATGAGATTACCGCCTTCAAGGCACTGGGAATAAGCATATACAGGCTTTTTACGCCTTTTTTGCTTTTCAGCCTCCTGATATCATCGGGTTTATTCTGGATGAATGAATATATTGCTCCCCAGGCTCTGAGGAAATCCAGGGATATCAAGAACTATGACATACGGAAAAAAGACCGGCACCATTCTTTTATTCAGAACAAGGAGTGGTTCCATGGGCTTCAAAATTCCATATACAATATACACATAATTGATCCTAAAGAGATAAAACTTTATAACCTGATGATATACAAATACTCTGAAACATTTGAGATGGAACAGGTTATTCATGCAGCACTTGTTGAGTATGACCGGGAAAAGTCCGACTGGGTATTTTATAATGGGTGGAAAAGGAGTTTTCCTCCTGGAGAACCGATGAGATTTGAAACCTTCAGCAAACTCGAAGGTATGGAGCAGTTCAGGGAAGACCCTGAATATTTCATCAGGGAACAGCGGAATCCCAATGAAATGAACTACGCAGAGCTGGGC
This sequence comes from uncultured bacterium, assembly GCA_964431655.1. Taxonomy (GTDB): domain Bacteria; phylum CAYMEV01; class CAYMEV01; order CAYMEV01; family CAYMEV01; genus CAYMEV01. The sequence continues at coordinate 15,675 of CAYSKJ010000053.1, forward strand.
GAGTATGTGGACAGACTGGAAAAGGGGGGATATAAATCACTTGAATTTGTCGTATCCCTTTATTTCAAGATTGCATATCCCTTTGTATGTTTCGTCCTTGCTTTCATATCCTTCCCCTTCGGCCTTGTTAAAACAAGAAAGGCTGCAGTATTTTTCGGCGTTGTAATAAGCATTCTCCTGGGCATCTTCTACTGGATACTCATGGCGCTCTTTCAGTCCCTGGGCAAGGCCGAGATACTTCCCCCTTTCCTTGCGGCATGGGCTGCCAATATTATATTTCTCTTTCTTGGCATATATCTTCTTTTTTCTTCTGATACCTAAAAAAAGGCCTGCAGGATTTTTGATATCCTGCAGGCAATGCTTGATAAATGTTTGGAACTATGCCTTCGAAAACTCTTTTTTTATCTTTTCCTTAAGATCTGTTCTTTCCCATGTAAACTCATCCAGCTCTCTTCCGAAATGGCCAAAGGCCGCAGTTTTCCTGTAAATTGGCCTCCTTAAGTCGAGATAGCTTATTATATCTTTGGGCCTGAGGGGAAAGATGTCTCTTGTGATTTTCTCAAGCTTCTCCAGCTTGTTCGTATCATTGTCAATGGATTGCAGCATGACGCTGACGGGGTCTGCAACTCCTATTGCATATGCCAGCTGTACTTCGCAGTTCGGAAGAACACCAGATGCAACAATGTTTTTTGCAATATACCTGGCCATGTATGAAGCAGAGCGGTCCACCTTAGTGGGGTCTTTTCCTGAAAAGGCTCCCCCGCCGTGGGCACCGAAACCGCCGTAGGTATCAACAATAATCTTTCTTCCGGTAAGACCTGAATCTCCCTGAGGGCCTCCTACAACAAACCTTCCTGTGGGGTTTATATGATATACAATGTCCTTATCCCTAATGGAGGGATCTATTATAGGTTCAACAACCTTATTTATTATCTCTTTCCTTAGTTCTTCAATGGGTATATCAGGAGAATGCTGGGTTGATATTACAACTACTTTGACTTTTTCAGGCTTACCATTCACGTATTCGACAGATACCTGGCTTTTTCCGTCAGGTCTTAGCCAGGGCAGAATGCCTTCCCTCCTCAGAGAAGAAAGCCTGCTGGTCAGTTTATGGGCCAGAAGGATAGGCAAAGGCATGAATTCCTGGGTCTCATTGCTGGCAAAGCCGAACATCATTCCCTGGTCTCCTGCACCGCCCGGTGTGACTCCACGATCTATATCAGGTGACTGTTCATCTATAGCGCTAATAACCGCACAAGTTTTATAATCAAAGCCATAATCGGCATTATCATATCCAATATCCTTTATAACACCCCTTACAACCTTTGGTATATCAACATATCCCCTTGTTGTAACCTCACCTGTTACAAAAGCCATACCTGTGGTAACTACTGTCTCAACGGCAACCCTGCTGTTAGTGTCCTGTCTGATCAGTTCGTCCAGTACCCCATCAGATATCTGGTCGGCAACCTTGTCCGGATGGCCTTCGGTAACAGATTCTGATGTAAATAAATACTTCCTCCTCAAAATAATTATCCTCCTTTTACGGTTTATCTGTTTCTAATGATTAATATAAAAAGCGATTTTTTGTCAACAATATTCTACTTTGATGCAATAGAGAAAAAAAGGAATAGAGCGATAATTAATATTTTACTGACAGCCCATTACTTTGGCTTTGGCATCAATCCTGTTAAGGATTTCTGCATCTATTTCTATCTCTCGGGCGATATCAAGAAGCTCTGACAGGAGACTGCAGTCAAAGATTCCCTGATCATAGGCGTCCTTAAGCGTGGTGTAGGCGCGTTCCGGCTCTTTTAGGTTATTTCGGTAAATCCTGGACAGGGCAATGTAATACCCGGTGTTTCCCCTGTCATGCACCAGGGCTTCATAAAAATAATATACCGCCTTTTCTATGTCCCCGAGAAATTCATAGGTTTTCCCGAGATTTGCATAGGATTCCCCATTACCTGGATCCAGCTCAACCGCCTTTTCAAAGTCTTTCAGGGCATTTTGCAGGGTACTGCCTTTTTTATCATTGAATTCTACCGCCCTTTCCAGCCATGTCATTCCTGTTTTATTGTATATCATCGCCAGTTCAGGCAGTAATGAACTGTCATTTGCTGCCAGTTTCTCAAGGATTTCCTTCGTTTCATTGTACTTCTGAAACGCCTGTGAATGCACCTGCATCTTCTTGTAAACATCGCCCAGAAGGTGCAGGACACGGTAATCAACCTTTGACTTGTCGATTTCCTTATCAATTATATTGTTCAGATATATAAGAGCTCTGTTGTATTCATTATTCTTATAATAAATCCGGGCAAGGTAGAAGGGGTATTCCTTATTGACCTTGTCTATCTCATAGAGTTTTTCAAATCCTTTTCTTGCATTTTCATGATCCCCTGTTTCAAAATACAGCCTGCTTTTTTTGCTTAGAATATTCCAGTTATTAGGCTCAATACTGAATGCTTTCTCCAGTAGATCTATGGCAAGCAGTTCCTGATGAACCTCTGCAGCAAGGTCAGAAAGTCTGAGATAGTTCTGGGCGGTGTTTTCCAGTTTGATTATCTTGGGTATCAGTGCAACAAGATTGTTGGCATTCTTAAAATAGGTCTCTATTGTTGCCAGGGCGAAAAGAACATCAATATTGGTGTTCTCATACATGTCATTAAGTCTCATATAATCAGATTTGGCTTTTTCATATTCAGAGCTTTCAAAATAGCTCCTGGCTCTCAACCACAGTAGATCTCTGTCTTCGGGGTATTTATCCAGAAGTCTGTCAAGAATGCGGGCTGCGCCGGAATAATCCCCATTATTATAAAGCTCTTCAGCTTCTATTTTCATCTTGGCAATATTGCTGGATTTAACAAAAAAATAAACCAGTACAGGCAGTATTATTAGTATCAGCGCAATAACAGCATATAACAGGGTTTTTGACTGCTTAACAGGTGGGACTGTTTTTTCAGCCTTTTTTCCTGTTTCTTTCTTCTCCGGTGCAGCAAGCACAGGCTCCTGACTTACCAATGGCTTAGATTCCTTCAGAAATGAATCCTCTGTCGGTTTTCCAAGTACAGGTTCACGGTACCGCTTTTCGCCGGGCAATGTTTTTTGAACAGATTGTTTTGCTTTTTGAGGTTCTGCTTTCATTTTCCCAGAAACAGCATCCAAACTTTCAGTTTTCTTTTCCGTTAAAGTGCCTTTTTCAGGTTCTGGCTCCTTTTCCGGAGTGGCATCCTGGACAATTTTCTCATCGCCTGAAGGCTCTTCCTGCCGGGCATGGCTGATAACCTTTTTGCCCGGCAGTTTAGTATCAATAAGGATACTGCCGGTCGG
>CAYSKJ010000054.1:0-18581 GCA_964431655.1 uncultured bacterium
CATAGAACTTTATGCCCTCATAGTTCCACTGGGGAAGCTCCATGATATTATCCCTCTCCTCCTCGCTGATGGTATAAAGGTGTATGCCCGTATTTGTGTTGAAAAAACGGTATGCTGCTGTACTGCCCGGTGCATTGTGCTCATATACAGCAAATTTTATGCCCTCATAGCTCCACTGGGGAAGGTTTTCCATAATGTAATCCCTCTCAACTTCACTGATGGTGTAGAGGTGACCGCCCCTTACAGTATTGAAAAACCTGTAGACAGGAACTGTCGGTTCCTGGGTATTATCCTCATAAACCGCAGTGAAGGCAACATTCCTGGCAGGCATGGTAAAACTGGCAGAGGAAGAGGAGGGATTATTAAGCAGGGCTACATCCTGAGCTGTCCCGGTCCACTCGACGAAGCTGTAATCCCCGCTGTAACTGGCTGATATTGCAACATTTTCACCTGCTATGTAGTTTCCGGCTCCGGTCAGTACCACACCGATATTATCAGGGTCTGCATAAAGAGAAACTGTATAAACTGGAATCTGTTCAAAAACCGCAGTAAAAGCAACATTCCTTGAAGGCATGGTAAAACTGGCAGAGGAAGAAGACGGATCGCTGAGCAGGGACAGATCCTGAGCCGTTCCGGTCCATTCTACAAAATTGTAATTACCGCTGTGGCTTGCCGATATATTGACATTTGCACCCTCCAGATAGTTCCCGGCTCCCGTAAGGGTTGCCCCAATGCCATCAGGATCAGAAGAAAGGGAGACCGTATATACATCCCCGCTTAGATCTCCATCTACAAGAATATCATCAACACACCAGTAATAGTCCCAGGATCCCTGATAATGCCATCTGAACCGTACCGTGGACTCGCCGTCAACCCCAGGAATAGCCTGGCTGAAATAAATGGGATTGCCTGAAGTAGAGGACCATGACTGCACATCTGTCCAGTTTGCTCCATTATCGGTGCTGTAGGAAAAGGTCCCGGAGGAAGAGGAATACTGCCTGAAATAGTGGGTAAAAGAAACCTCAACACCGGTGTAATTGCTAAGGTCGAGCACCGGTGTAATCAGGTCAGTGTTCTGTGTGCCTGAATAACCATAACCATCACTGTCAACATAGGCATAATTTCCCGTAGTACCGCTGAGCCCCTGGCTAACAGTGCCAAAAGCCCATACCTGCCCGTTACCCTGATGATCAACAATCTCCCAGCACATGGGAAGTTCGGTTGAATAGTTGAAATCCTCAAAGAACGGGAGTGTATCTATAATATCGCAGAAGGTCACAGCATTTGTGCTCCTTCCTGCTGAGTACTCAAGCAGGGCATTGTAGCTGAAGGCCCTGTAATAGTATCTTGTGCTGGCATTAAGGCCGCCATGGTTAAGGTTTGTATTGCTTCCCTTATACGCTACCTTGCCACCCCCTGGAATGATAGTGCCGACATTATAGCTGACGCCTTCTTCAGGACTGCCGAATACTCCATCCAGTGACCATATTACCATTACATCATTGTTATCATCGTTCTTTTGCCAGCTTAAGTTTATCTGGGAGGTAGAAACCCCTTCAGCAGTGAAATTAGATGGTGGGGCAACAGCTCCTTCTACCTCTTTATAGGCAATCAGGGTTGGGTCGCCTCCATGGATGAGGGCAAAATGAACCCATCGGAATACACCGTCTGAATTCGCCTGGCCAACCAGGTCTATCTTGGCCTGGGTAAACGCGCTTCCAATCTTGTGATCGAAGGTATCCTGCAGCATGTGCTGGAAGATACGGTCATTATACTGAAAGGACACTCCATGTTCATTCGGGTCATATGTACCCCAGCCATACCTTGCCGCTCCTATGTAGACTACTGAGCCGCCGTTGGGATTCCTTATAAACGCCTCGCCCAGACAGGGATCGGATGCACCGTCAACCTCGGGATCAAAGGCATTGGTAATACATGCTATGGTAATGGCTGTACCGGGAGTATTGTTTAATGCAAGGGCATGGTTTGAATTAAAGTCAGAACCGGTACCCATACCCCAGATGGTTACATTACCATGCGTTGCCATATGAAAGAAGTTCATGCTTTCATTGAGCTTGGCCGACAGGGTATCAACGGAAACCGTAGTAACTGAGTCATAAAGGGTATTCTTCTGATGATAATCCCAGTTGGGCTCTATAAATTCATTATACATCTTCTCGCTTTTTGCCTCGGCATCACCGGGATTCCAGAGCTGGACTCCAGATAAAAGAAGATTCTCTATAAAAGACGGGTCAGTGCTGGCTGAAGCATAAGCACTTACCTTGTTCATGTAATCGGTAACCTGCTGAGAGGTTCTGACTGCAAGCCTTCCGATTATCACGTCGGGGGATATATCCGCATTATCTACGCTCATCTCCCCTACCCTGGAGTCCCCGTCGGCATTCCAGTCAAACTGGTTATCAAAACAGCTGTAGAAAATATCGCCGGGTATGGTATTGTCGGTATAATAACTCGCACTGCCGTATACATTCTGGTCTGGAACACTGTATTCAGAGCTGGTTCCGCCGTCTCCTACCAGAAATACATATGTTATATTACTGTTCTGTACATAATCATAAACACAGTACTTTATTTTAAGCTGTGTTGTGCTTCCTGAATATTCCGATTCAATTTCAGAAACAGTTTTAATATAACTGGTTATGCCTGCCGATGTCTCCCGGTAGTTTGCATAGGTCTGAACCGCTGTTTTCAATGTATCGGTGGTAATGATCAGCATATCATAGTCCGTAAGCCTTTCATCAGGCTCAACCTTTGAAGGGTAGAAGCGAAACAAGTCCTCCGGGTTTATGACTGAACTCATGACCATTTCATTGAATACCTTGTTGGCACGGTATTCTACAGCGTCAATCTCCTTTTTCCTGTCAAATTCAATTTCAAAAGAGGCTTCCTCATAAAAAAACAGCTCTCCTGAACTGGTATTATACTCAAAAGGAATATAGGAAAAATAATAGATATCAAATCCCCTGGTCTTACCTGTTGAGTGAGGGATTATCCTTTCTGAGGGAAAGATATGCCCGCTGGCGTAGACCTGCTTATTGGGGCCTGTAAATTCAGGAGCAGGCAGAGATATGGGGTGCTGGCCCTGGTAGGGGAAAAGCAGTACTTTACCGAGGTTTATACTGCCCTGGGGATTCGTCCTTACATCTGTAATTTCACTGCCGGAAGGCACAAGTACCCGGATTATATAAGCAGGTATATCAGGATCACCCGCTTTCACAAAGGAATATGAGTTGGAATCCATGTATTTAAGCTCATGGTAGCCATCTCGGGGTTCCAGTGAAATTTTCCGGGGGTCGAAATCCACATCAAAGCTGATTATATCCCCCAGGCATATAACGGAAAATACCATCATAAGAATAACTGAAAACATTATTTGCTTCTGCATGCCAAAAAAACCTCCTAAACGTTCATATTGCGTATTTTATATTATTATATAAACATAAACAAGAAATATATAAAATTTGGTGCACTTTAACTTTAATGACAATACATGGTTTTTTTAGGTTAAATAATTCAGGATTATAAATTTATAAAAAAGAGCAGAACCTGTCTTTATTGGTTAAAAACAGACTCTGCTCTTCTATTTTTATTGCTGATTAGAATCTTATCTATTCAACACAGGGATAAACATAGAATGAAATACCTTCATAGCTCCACTGGGGCAGTTCCATTACCGCATCCCTCTCTGTTTCGCTTATGGTATAAAGGTGACCGCCTCGCGCAGTATTGAAAAAGCGGTATACAGGCAGAGTATCAGCCGCCTGGCCCGGATGGACATAAAATTTTATGCCCTCATAGTTCCACTGGGGCAGTTCCATGATATTATCCCTTTCTGTTTCGCTGATAGTGTAAAGGTGAATGCCTGTATTGGTATTGAAAAATCTGTAAGCAGGCATGGTACCTGCTTTCTGCTCTTCGCATACTGCAAACTTGATGCCCTCCAGATTCCACTGGGGAAGGTTTTCCAGAATGTAATCACGCTCTATCTCGCTGATAGTATAGAGATGTCCGCCCCTTACAGTATTGAAGAAACGGTAGACAGGAACGGTCTCCACTTCGTTGAACGGCTCTTTGTAAGCCCTGAGGGAAGGGTCTCCCATATATATCAGGCCGAAATGCACCCAGCGGTAGGTACCGTCTGAATTAGCCTGTCCGACCAGGTCGATCTTTGACTGGGTAAAAGCACTTCCAATTTTATGATTGAAGGTATCCTGGAGCATATGCTTGAAAACCCGGTCATTGTACTGGAAGGAAACACCGTGGGTATTCATCCCGTAATCTCCGAAACCATACCTTGCACAGCCGATATAGACCACCGAACCTCCGTTTGGATTCCTTATGAAGGCTTCTCCGAGGCAGGGGTCCGATGCCCCGGATACCTCGGGATCAAAGGCATTGGTAATACATGAAATGGTTACAACTGTCCCTGGAATATTGTTCAAAGCTGTAGCATGGCTTGAGGTAAAGCTTCCGCCTGTACCCATGGACCATATGGTTACATCGCCGTGGGTGGCCATATGCATGAAGTTCATATTGTTATTGAACATGGCTGTAAGGGTGGCAACGGAAACGGTTGTCTGGGAATCATAAAGGGTGTGCTTTACATGATTGTCCCAGTAGGGAGCAATGTACTCATTATACATTTTCTCGCTCTTTGACTCGGCATCACCGTAGTTCCAGAGCTGAACACCGCACAAAAGAAGGTTTTCGACAAAGGACTGCTCTGAGCTTGAAGCAATATAGGTCTGCACTTTGCCCATATAGTCAAGAATCTGCTGTTGAGTCCTTGCGGACAGCCTTCCTATCAGCACATCGGGAGATATATCGGCATTATCCACGTTCATCTCGCCTACCCTGCTGTCTCCATCGGCATTCCAGTCGAACTGGTTATCAAAACAGCTGTAAAAGATGTCCCCCGGTATGGTATTGTCGATGTAATAACCGCCGACATTGCCGTAAACATTCTGATCAGGCACACTGTAGGTTGAACTGGTGCCTCCGTCACCTATCAGGAATACATGGGAGATATTATTGTTCTGAACATAGTCAAAAATGCAGTACTTAATCTTCAGCTGGGTCGTAGCGCCTGTATATGCAGATTCAATCTCTGATACAGTTTTTATTGCATAGCTGATTCCGGCGGTGGACTGCCTGTAGTTTGCATAGGTCACAGCCGCTGGTTTCAGGGTATCAGTGGTGACAATAAGCATGTCATAATCTGTTTTTGCTCTTGAAGGATTAATTTTTGAAGGATAAAATTTTGCCATATCCGCAGGATTTATCACAGAATTCAGAACTAATTCATTGAGAACCTTATTCGGCCTGTATTCTACGGCGCTGTCTTCCCTCTTATGGCCGTATTCAACCTCAAAAACAGCGTTTTCGTAAAGAAAAAGCTCCTGGGAGTCTGTATCATATTCAAAGGGTATATAAGCAAAATGGCAGATGCTGAACCCCCTGGTCCTGCCTACACTGTGCCGGATTATTCTTTCTGAAGGAAATACCAGTCCGCTGGTATAAATTTTCTCGTCCGGATTTACAAACTCTGGGGCAGGCAAGGATAAAGGATGCTGGCCCTGGTAGGGATAAGGAATCAGTTTGCCGAGGCTGACCTTTTTATTACTCCTTACCCTTATATCCATGATTTCACTGTCTGCGGGAATCAGGACTCTCACCATATATGCCGGAATATCAGGCTCACCCGGATTTACGAAGGAATAGGCATCCGGATCCATATACCTTACAGAATGAAAGTGTTCTCCGGGTTCCAGCGCAACCTTTTCATCGTCAAAGAGAATGTTGAACCGGATGGTATCTGCATAAGATATGCCTGAAAACACAAGAAAAAAAATAACTGAAAGCATTATAACTTTTTTCATAAAAAGCCCTCCATTTTAAATCAATATATTATATCAGAGTATTTTACCTTATAAATAAAATTTTAACGAAGCCTTATCGCTCCCTCCGGGCACATCTCCTGACAGCAGTAACACCTTATGCACCTTTCATAATTTATAACTACGGATTTTTTATATTTTCTGTTGCTGTTTTCTTTATAATCTATGGCCTTATTGGGACATGTCCTATAACATATCCCGCATCTTGTGCATTTGTCATGGCTTACCCGGGGCAGTACCAGGATGAACCTGTCCATTATCCTGTGCATGAAAGCGGGCATCCTGTAAAATGTCAGGCGGTTCTTCCTGGGAGGCAGAAAATCTTTAATTTTTATCTCTTCAACACTTTTACCCAGTACATTAATATTTTTAATATCTGCAGACTCTATTTTATTTCTAATACTGTAATCCATCACAGGCACATCCATGGGCTTATATCCCACAGCATCGCAGATCACCCTGTCAAGGGCAATACCGTCGGATGATAAAGCTATAAAACCGGTAAACCTTCTTTTCCCGGATTGAGGACCGTTACCCTCCATACTGTCAATCCCGTCAAGAATATTAAGGCAGGGGGATATGAACCTGTAAAGGTCCGTCAAAAAACCGGCAAATACATTGTAATCATCCTTTGCAACCATGTGCCAGTGCAGTTTCTTATAACCGCATACCGCCCCGAACATATTCTTTACAGCGAGAGTAAGCATCATCATGCCGTGGGTCTTCAGCTTTGCCAGGTTGATTACCTTGTCGCATTCCATAACACTTCTCTCCACCCACAGCTTCTTAAACAAAAGGCCCTTTTCAAAGCTGTATTCTGCCGGGTTATTGAATTCAATAACAGGTACACGGTATTTTTGGCATATTTCATTATAGCCGGCTCTTTTTGCATTCCGCAGGGTGGAGCCGAAACCTGGGCTGTCGCCAAGCACAGGGATACCGCCGGCTTCCTTTACGAGAACAATAACGGCTTCAATTATGGCAGGGTGCGTGTTTACGCAAAATTCAGGAGGTTTGCCAATCAGAATATTAGGTTTCAGGAGTACTCTGTCTCCCCTAGAGATAAATCTGTCTATACCCCCTATCAGGTCCATGCCCTTCCTTAATGCGACGGATACATCCTGCTGTTTATAGGAACTGCATCCCGCCAGCGATACCTTTACTTTTGACAAAACCAGCCTTCCCTGCCTTTTGTTTTGTAGATATTTTATTTACATTCCCCAATAAATCAATAATCTTTTACTCATTATTAGAATCGGCAGGTATGGCTTTGCCTAAAGAATACACCCACTGGGCAATCGCCCGAAAAGCACTGGAAACCTTCAATAATTGCAAAAGTACTTCAGAATTACCGAATATTGTTCAGCAGTCTTATTCCCTCTATCTTCTTGGTTCAGTCATATATGACACGCCCTTTTACTATCTCGGCAGACACTCAGTGGAATTTGAAAAGGTAAATCACAGGCTTCACGCCCCTGACTGCCAGGACCCGGCAATACCTTTGAAGGATCTGCTTTCCTACATTATCCTTCAGCCTGGAAGGAAAAAATTACTGCCTTTTTTGCTGGGAGCGGTAACCCATATCTATGCTGACGCAGTATTTCACCCCCTTGTTTTCTACCACACAGGAAACTGCCTCTCAGAGGAAAAGCCTGTAAAGCAGAAAGCAATAATTGAGCACCGGGATTTCGAGGGCTTTCTGGATTTGCATTACCTTAGGCAGAATGAAGAATGCAGAGAATTGTCCATTGCAAAGCTTTCTGGAAATATCAATATCCCTGCAGAAACATTTAAATCCATGCTTGGCGTTTTATACTTCAATGATGATAAATACATGAAAAAACAGATAAAAAATACCTTCAATATACACAAATATTCCCAGATCCTTTTCAAAAAAAGACTGTTCTATCTTTTATTAAAAATGCCGAATAAAACCCTGGAGAGGTTTTTCGGGATCAATTACAGGCCTTATCTTGCTCTGTTTTACAAGAAACTCTCAGAAAAACAGAGTGATTTCTTCTCCGGGAAAATAAGCTACCAACACCCTGTAACAGGCATTGATGAAAGCTTTTTCTTAAGCGAACTGGAGTCCCATGCACTCAATGCCATAATCCGGGCATTCATTCTGATCGAGGACATATACAATGATAAAAGCAGGGTTGAGGATATTGATTCGCTCAGGATACCTTCACCGGAGACGGGCCTGCATGGCATCTCTTTCCGTAAAATGGAAAATTTCCTCAAAAATTAATGGTGTTCTGGTTTTTTATTGCAAAGCAGTCCATTACAGCCATAATGATTAAAAAAAAGGAGGCAAAACCATGAAAAGACTTTCTATAATTGCTCTGATTCTTTTTATCCCGGTTCTAAGCTTTCTTGGAGGAGAAAAAATGGTTGATACACAGGCAAAGCACAAGGTAATTTTTGAGACTTCCCTCGGCAAGATTGAGATTGAGGTTTACCCCGATGTTGCCCCAAGAACTGTCAAGAATTTCCTTGGACTTGTAAATGAGGGCTATTATAACGGTGTGATCTTCCACAGGGTAATCCCGGATTTTATGATACAGGGCGGAGACCCCACAGGCACAGGATCGGGCGGAAAATCAATATACGGCAGCAAGTTTGAGGACGAGATAAACCCTAAATCCCTGGATCTGGATGAGACTTCCATTAACAAGCTGAAGGCAGCCGGTTATAAGTACAGGGATGACCTGAAATCAATGCGCTGTGTTTACGGGACCATCTGCATGGCAAATGCCGGCCCTGATACCAACGGGAGCCAGTTTTTCATCGTCACCAGGCAGGACTGCAGGTGGCTTGACGGAAGGCATACGGTATTCGGCAAAATTACCCAGGGCATGGATGTAGTTGAGGCTATAAGCGCAGTCCAGAGAAACGAAAGAGACAAACCCCTTAAGGATGTAGCAATCCTCAAGGCTTATGAGGTAAAATGAGGGTAGGCCCCTGCTTTCTACAGCAGGGGCTCTTCTTAAAACCTTTTCTTATAGACGTGGCAGGCAGGGCTTATCTGTTTTCTGTCATAGTAATCCTGGTGATAATCCTCGGCCTTCCAGAAGGCATCAGCCTTCAGCAGGCGGGTTGCCACATCGTATCCCCTGGATTTTAATATATTTATCAGATTCTCTGCAATCTTTTTTTCCGTTTCCTCATTGTAGAAAACCGCAGAAAGGTACTGCTCGCCTTTATCAACACCCTGTCCGTCTCTCTGGGTAGGGTCATGGATCTCAAAGAACAGCTTTGCAAGCTCCTCATAGCTGACTTTCCCCGGATCATAGGTGATCTCTACAGCTTCATAATGCCCGGTTTCACCGCTGCATACCTCCCTGTAGCTCGGATTTTCAGTATCTCCTCCCATATAGCCCGATACAGCTGATATGACTCCCTCTTTTTTCTCAAAATAATATTCCACGCCCCAGAAGCATCCCCCTGCAAAATAAGCCTTTTTATAGCCCTTATCCTCTGCATCGGGAATAAAGTTCAGCGACACTGAATTAACGCAATGCCTTGTGTTTTTCTGGGTATATCCTTCACCCTCGAATACATGCCCCAGGTGACCCCCGCAGCTGGCACATACTATCTCTATCCTCCTGCCGTCGGGATCAGGCCTTCTCTCCACCGCCCCCTCTATCTCATCGTCAAAGCTGGGCCAGCCGCAGGATGATTTGAATTTAGAGTCACTCCTGTAAAGGGGGGCATTGCACTGCCTGCAGTAATAGGTACCCGTTTCAAAAAAATCATTGTACCTGCCTGTAAAGGGTGCTTCTGTACCTCTGTTTATTATCACCCTTATCTCTTCCCTGTTCAGTTTATTATATTTGCCTTCATTCATCACTTCCACCTCCTTGCAGGAAACAAATAATAAAAGCATGCAGACCACCATGTATCTGTACATCTTTATCTCCTTTCTCCAAAAAGAAAATACAGAAAACACCTGCCCCAATGTTGCATTTTTTTACATTATCCATCTAAGCAAAGTGCGGTATTGATTGCATTCATCAAATTCCGAGACTGACTCCAGTATATAAAAGAACCTCGAGCCCTCGGTTATGGAGTCGGAAAACTGATAAAGAACAGGCGAACCGGAGTTGCCCTGGCCCGGTATAAGCTCCGTATTGATCTTTACCGGGCTGTAGGATACCGATGGGCAGACCTTGTCAGCCCTGAGCCTGTAGACATTGAAGCCTGCATTGCTGGTCTCGCTCATGGTTACCCATCTAATATCCACACTGGATCCAAAACCCCGGGCAATGAAATATAGCAGGCTGATGCTTGGATCGCTGGAGCCGTATTCATAGGCTCCCATGTCAAAGGGGATATTCCTGTAATGGCTGTTCCTGTCGTAATTAACCACAGGCGACAGATTGGTCCCCTTGTCAATGACCGGGCTGTCCGGGGATAAAAACCCCCCCAGAATAAGCAGGGGATTTTGAAGCATGGAATGGGACTCCCCGCTTATATGGCTCTGCCAGCCGGCAAAATTCCCCTCATAATAGGAACCGGGCCTTCTGTCTGCAAAATTGGCATTGCCTGCTGTATCCCAGTAGCAGTTATTGTCCATTGCAGGCATTCCCTCAAGGGCGCTCATGCCTCCAAGCTCCTGGGAGTACCTTATAAAAACCATATCCCTTCCGTTCTGTACAGCAATATTATTCCTGATATCGGGATTGACACTCGGAGGCCTTCCTGCATCAGGGTCCCAGTCCTGGAATGTAAGGCCGAAATAAACAGCGCTGTGGGCAGACTGGGCTGTATTGATAAGGGTATTATTGTAAACCCTCGGATTATATGCAGCATACATGGCTATACCCGCATACTGGGTATTCTCTACTATATTATTCCTGGCAATTCCGCTGATATTTTCGTAATAAAAGGGGTTAATCTCCAGGTCAAAATATTCCGGGCTCGTGTCAAAACCCAGCATAATACCGGCACTTCCGCAATTTTCGACAATATTCCTCTGGGCAATGCAGTTTGAAGCACCTCCCTTGAAATACAACCCCGTGGTTGCAATATCATGGATATGGCAGTCTGAGACCACCATGTAATCCCCGTTGACATTATCTATGCCCTCTGCATTCCCGGAATCCCTGGTTCCTGAATGGTGCACCTGGCATCTGAGTATCTTTATATAATCGCATCCCGGTGTAACTTTAATGCAGTCCCTCCCCGTGTGGTGAATATCGCAATCCTCAATGGTAATACGGCTTACGCCGGTCCTGTCATCCGGGTCACCCCAGTCCCACCGGGTCCACAGCATTATCCCGTAATAATAGCCCCCTTTTATTTCCAGCCTCTGCAGTTTGCTCCCGTCGGCGTCGACATCAATTATCAGGGTTGCCGATATTTCCGGATCATCCACCGGTGTCTGGATCACTGCCCATTCATCGCTCCTGCTTCTTATGGTAATATTGGCCTGCCTTATCCTTACAGCTTCATTGTACAACCCGCCCCTTAAAATCAGTGTATCCCCGGGAACAGTCACATTATCAAGGACATACTGTATATCCCGGTAAGGGTTTTCCACACTGCCGTTCCCGGAATCATTACTGCCGGTATTGGATACATATATGCCTGTATCATCATAGTCCGGCTGGTGATAAAGAATCTCAGCATCCCAGGCATAAGAAACAAGGCACAGCACAATGAAAGGTATCAGAAATGCCAGCTTTTTCATGGCTTATCTCCTAAAACAGATTAAATATATTTTACTATAACATTAATTCTTCTCAAAACGAAAGATTTATTCAGGATTATCAATTGGATAAAGGAAGTTTTTTTATTAGTGCTTTATAAATTTATGCTATCATAGGGCATATAAAATAGATTATATTTTCTTAATAGGGAGGTTTTCCATGAAGAAACTTTTTATCCTGCTTTGCATTGCGGTCTTTTTTTGCATTGGCATTCATGCTTCCGGGTCTCAGACAGTCCTTCTGGTTTATGAAAAAACAAGGTTTAAGACAGGGCTCATTGAAGAAATGAAAACAATCCTTGAAAACCAGGGCTTTGCGGTTGCGACTTTCGAGCACAGCAAAAAGAATATGGATAAAATTGACCCATCCGGCTATTCGGTTATTTTTATAACTAATTCAGGAGTAAACTCCAAGGTCCGACCCTGGATAACCGACTGGATATCCTCATCCTCCCCTGAGACAAAAGGCAAAATACTCCTTCATACCACCCAGAGAGATGACTGGAAGGTCCAGACCGATGTGGATGCCGTGACATCTGCCTCTGAAAGGAAAAATACAAGGCAGTTTGCAGAAGAATACACACAAAGGATAATGGATATAGCCTCAGTAAAAGATGAATAAGTATCTTCTCCCTGTATTTATCCTGGCTGTTATACCCCTTGCAGTCCTTCTCCATTTCTATTTCAGCGGAAACTGGTATTCCCTTTTCCACAGCTATTCCCTCGGAATTGCTTTTGGCCTTACGGCCTGGGTGCTTTTCCTGTCCACCCTTGTTTTATCCTCCAGGATAAGCCTGCTGGAAAGGATATTAGGCCAGGACAGGCTCATAGTCCTTCACCGGTTTACAGGCACAGCCGCTGTTTTATCCGGTTTGCTCCATATATATTTCAAGCTCCGTTTTTCAGCAGAGATTTCCCCCCAGCTGATAAGCGGGTCTATGATCGGCCTGGTTGTTTTACCACTTTCTGCCCTGTCCCTTTTAATCATGTCACGCTCATTTTTTGACCGTTTTAAGCCTTTTTATGCCCTGAAAAAAAGAGTCCGCAGGGCAGTGCGCTATTCAGCCATGAAATTCCTGCATAACGGCCTGGCTCTGGTTTTATCCCTGGTACTCATACACATTCTTATCGCTCCGTCCACAGCAGAGACAGGTATCCGTTCCCTTTTAATAATCCTGACAGGCATCCCGGTTCTGGCCCTGTGGATTTTCCACAGGTTCATAAGGCCGGTATTTTATCTAAAAGGTAAAATAAAGGATATAAATCACTTCACGCCTGAACTTTTTTCTCTGTCGCTGGATTTTGATGATGGGCACAGCATTATCCCTGGCCAGTTCTGTTATTTCAGGTTCTCCGTCCCCGGCGCTCCAGGCGAGGAACACCCCTTTACCCTCTCAGGCATACCAGGCCCGGGCCAGGCTGAGCTACTGATTAAAAAGGAAGGAGCATGGACAAGGGCCGTATCGGAACTGAAACCAGGCTCGCCCCTGTCCTTAAGCAGGCCTTACGGCCGGTTCATCTTAAGTTCTCCCGGACCTATGCTGTGGGTAGCGGGAGGAGTGGGCATAACGCCCTTCCTTTCCAGAATACGCTTTCTGAAAACCGGCGGATCCATGCTCAAAAGCAGGGTTGTCCTTGCATGGACAGCCAGGACCCTTACCGATATGCCATATAAAAATGAAATAGAGGATTATGCAGGACTGGAAAGTAATTTTAGATTCATACCGGTACTGACCCGGGAACCATCTATCCCTGCCAGGATAAGCTCTGATTTTATTGAAGCATGTCTTAATGAGCTATCCGCAAAAAGCCCTTCCCTGTGGTACTGCGGGCCCCTTTCCCTTCGCAGGGAAGTATTCCAGGGCGCTGGAAAGGCCGGCATACCCAGAAGGAATATCCACTGGGAGGAATTCTCCCTGAATTAAATCCCCTTCCGAAGCAAAAGTGAAGCAAAAGGGATGAAGCAAAAGGGACAAATATTTTTGCTTCGTGATCATTGTCCCTGTTAGAACCAGGATAATATACCTGTATTTTTCCTTTCCCTTTAGAACAAAACAAATTAATATATACAAGAATTAAAAATAATTAAGGAGGAAGACATGAGAGAATCAATCAAATTTCTAATTTTATTTGTTTTGCCCTTTTTTCTTTATGCCTGCAATTCTTCGGGAAACAGCTACGGCTTTAAGATCATTGATAAAGACGGCTCTGTCATTATATCCGGGGGATTTTCAGGAACTGATACCAACAAAGACGGGATTATTGAAAAAAGCGAGCTGGAAACTTTCACCGAAGACTGCCCGCTGAATTTCGTATTCAGCCAGCCGGCAGAATGGAAAAAATCCTTCACCCCTGATGCTCTCCCTAAGATCACCCATGGACTGAAGGACCTTGAATCTTTTGAATTTAACATTCAGCTTTGGAAAGAAGGCAGACAGGCCATAAGATTCAAAACAAACACAAGGGATTCAGAAATTTGCAAAGGCTACCATTTCTGGAGGGGTTGCGAATTTCCCAAAGACAGCGCAGAGATAAATATAATCAGCGGGGTAGGAGATGGCACACAGGGCCTTGAGATGTCACTCAAAACCCTGGAAAATCACCGCATTGAAATCTTAAACAGATAGATCTATTTTTTACCTGCTTATTGCCTGGTTTAACTATCTGCTTTTTAGAAGCCTTTCAATTATAATAACGGAGTCCCTGATACATTTTGAACATATATTAGCCTGAACATTTTCTACAATATATTTCTGTCTTCCTTCAGGCCTGCTAAAATCACACCCTGTCAGGTCAAGGCATCTGATGCTCTTATTTTCCTTATTAAATTCACTGATAAACAGAGCGGATTTTTCATAAACCCTTCGCTTATCAAAGAAAGATCCCCCGCAGATAAGTCCCAGAGCCATTATGCCTCCGGTAACGGCTCCGCAGACATCCTGGACATTGCCCATACCCCCGCCGAATCCTACTGCAAGCCTAAGGGCTGTATTTTCATCAAACCCATACTCCCCGCAGAATGCAGAGACTACTGCCTGACAGCAGTTAAGCTCCTCATTGAATCTTCTGACAGCAAGCTCTTTTCTATCCACTTAAACACCGAAGGGCAGGCCCAGGCCCAGCCAGACAAGAAAGAATGCGGTCCATGATAAAAGTATTGCAATGGAGTATGGTACCATTACCGATATGAGGTCGCCTATCTCAAACTTCGGTATATATCTTTTGGCAAATACCAGAATTACACCCATATAGGTCATAAGGGGAGTAATAATATTTGTAGAGGAATCTGCAACCCTGTAGGCGGCCTGCACCTGATCGGGGCCCAGGCTTCCCCCTGAAACTGTAATAAGCATGGGAACAAATACGGGGGCCAGAAGTACCCATTTTGCGCTGGCAGAGCCCATGAAAAGGTTGATAAACCCGGATATCAGGATGAACATGACCATGAGGACATAATCATTTTGTATATTAAGGCTGATCAGGAGCCTGGCTCCGCTGTTGGATACAAACCTGTCCAATCCGGAATGGGAGAAAATAGCCAGGAAATTTCCTGCAAATATCGCAAAAACCATTATATAGGCCATATCGCTCATGGCCCGGGTAGTAAGGGCGATATATTCCTTGGTATTTCCTATCCTGCCGACTGCCTTGCCATATGATATTGAAGGGAATACAAAAAGAAGTACCATAATGACTATGATATTGTCAAGGATGGGGTTTTTCCTGGCAATTACCCCGTTATCGCCGGAGGTCTCAAAAGGTGCAAGGACACCCGCAAAATAGAGGGCTGTAAATACAATAACAACTATCAGCAATGAAATGCCCGCCTTTTTCAGCCCTTTTTTCTCCTCTGGATTGAGTTTTCCTATTTCAATGGATTCTTCTGCAGGTAAGACATAATCGTAATGAGCTGTTCTCTTTTCAATAAATTTCTTTGTCGTGAAGGAAATTACTACAGTAAGCATGAAGGTGGAAAATATCATGAAAATAAGGTTCATGGTCACTTCGTTTAATGTAAAGACACCGCCCATGGTATCTTCAATCACGCCCCGGGTAATAGTTCCCAGAAGTCCATCCCCCGGCGTGGGTATCAGGGCGGCCCCGAAGCCGGCAGAAACTGCGGCAAAGGCAGCAAGCATACCTGTAAGGGGATTCCTTCCCAGACCTGCATATAAAGCCCCTGCAAGGGGTATAAGCACAATATAGCCTGCATCAGAAGCAACAGAGGAATTTATGCCGAGAAAAACCAGCACCGGCAGAATAAGTCTTTCCGGGGTCGATTTTCCGACCAGCTTTATCAGCGATCCCAGGATACCGACCTTCTCGGCAAAATTGAACCCTATAACGCCTACTATAACTATCCCCAGGGGGGGATAGCTTCTGAAGTTGTTAATAATATTATAGAGTATCCATCTCAGGCCCTCAAGGCTTATCATATTAAGCACCGTATAAGTGGTGCCTTCACGGACACCCTCATGACTGCCCTGAGTAAAAAAGCTTGCAGTCATTATGAGGGCTATGAGAATTAAAAAGAGTATATTTGATTCAGGGAGCGATGAACCGATTTTCTCTATCAGCCCTATCTTCTGCTGTTTTTCCTTTTCCATGCAAAACTTCCCTTAGCCAGCTTTTTCTGGATACTACACTACCATCAGAATCATAAAATGTCCAATGGAATATGCCCTTAATAAAAAAAGCTTAAGGCTGTTTCAGAACCGCCATGCATTCAGCATCGGCAAAGGCAGCCAGAATCTCCCATGAGGCTGTTTCGGTCCTTCTGAGGTATATACTGCCTGAGGATGTTTCGCACCCTATTATATCATCCTTTTCTCCCCCGGTGAATTTCCCTGCCGTAATTTTCTTAAAGGGCGCCATTACCAGGCATGTCCAGCCCTTCATGTCATGAAGGTATGAGTATGTTCTGCCGTAATAGGTAAAAATTATCTCCCTTGCATCATTGCCTGCAATATCTCCCAGTGCAATATCATGCCCTGAATCAGGTGTGCCGTATGTAATCCTGTTAAACTGGAAACCTCTCATGTCCTTTCCTTTTGATACCCATTCATGGCCTGACGGTATATCCTCAAATATATCAAAACCGGGATTCATCTCCCCTGCAGATTTCATGTCCATGCCTTCAGCCGGTACATACCTGCATATATAGGTTCCCCCCTGGGCAAAAACACAGACGATTTCTTTGAATCCATCTCCTGTGACATCTCCCGCCCTGATCATGGAGGGAGACGAATTTACAACATTTGTAAAGGCAGAACTTTGAAAATCATACAGGAATAATCCCGGATAGTTATCAAATACTATAATTAACTCATCTATTTCAAGAGCATCCCTGTTTATATTACCTGACTCCAATAATACAGGGCTCCAGGAATGAATGGCTGTCCAGATCCCGCCGAACTCCCATTTCAGAAGGCCCTGGCCCGCCAGGGATGCTGCTACCTGCACAGGCTGACCTGATGCTGTTTTTGCAAGGGTAAAATCAATACACCCGGCTGTATCGCTCAGGATCTGAATCCACTGATTGTCTGAAAATCTGTAATACCAGAGCCCATGGCCCGGGAAAAGGGCAACTATTTCCAGGATGCTGTTGCCGGTAATATCGCCGCAGGATATCTTTGATGCCGAGATTCCGGCCAGTATCTTCTCCCATGCTGACCCTCTGGAGTCAATGCATGATGATCGAGTTTCATCATAGGACCACAGCCATATTCCCTTCAGGGAAGAATTCTGAAGGCTTATCACCGCAGAGTCTGCCTGAATTGCCTGCCGTTCAAAAGCTCCTATATCTATTGTGCCTGATAAATTCCTCTCCCGGGCAGTGCCGGGAAGTTCAGCTGAAGCTTCAGGGGGCATATAGAGAGGTTCTGGAAGGGGGTCGGGAAATTCAAAGCCCGGAAGGCTCTCTGTGGGAAGACTGCCTGCATCAATAAGCTGGCTTCCATCCCCCGGGTAGAGATCCCCCCCTGAAATATCCATAAATAAAGGGTCATCTCCTGTGACGGTCCCGGAAATTCCTGCCGGAATCTCCTGAGTGCCGGTCTTTACCCAGTTGTTTTTTCCTGATATCACTTCATAACCTGAAACCCAGTCAGCCTCCACAGTCCTTTTAAAAAGGACATTCCCGTCGGGATTATAAAATACATTATTCTGAATCTCTATAGATTCCAGGGAGTCAAATATCCTGAACACAGCAGAAGTCCCGCATATTATTGTGTTATTTAAGAAACGGTATCTGCCGTGGCTCTCTCCTGTACCGTCTCCCCCTACCCTTGTGACAAAAAAGTTGGGGTTATTGCCTGCTGAAGTCTGCTTCTTGACAAGGACATTACCGGCCACATCGCTGTCCTCCCTGGCAAGAAAAGGATCACCGTCACAGGCATTATAATCAGCGCCGATAAGCTCCAGCTCATGGTAATAGGCACCTTCCACCCAGTTATAGTATATCTCGTTTCGCTCAGCCCTGCTCTTGACATTATTACCGCCTGCACCGTCATGGATATAACAGTGCTGCATACGGAACACACTCCCGGGATTGTTAACCTCATCGGTGGCCATATAGACCTGGTGCTTGCTGGAACCCTCACCGCAGAAAGCAATCTCGGTATACTCCATAAGCAAATTTCCTGATCCCTGGTCTGCCCCGAGGACCCCGTTTGGGCAATGGTGGACATAGCAGTCCCTTATGATAAGGTCCCTTGCCTGGTGGAATATACCCCTGCTGGATGCACCGGTAATCTCAAAACCCTCAAATATGTAGTGGTGACCGCCCCCGGCAGTATTATAGGGCCAGGGAGTTGTAAAGGCCACTGCATTGGTGCCCCCTGAGATAACCGGCCTGCTGCCGTTTATCCTTATTCCCTTTATATATATCTTCTGGGATTCAGTCCCTGCCCTGTCAAAAACCACATTCCCGGGATAGGTGCATTCACCGT
>CAYSKJ010000055.1:0-18513 GCA_964431655.1 uncultured bacterium
CGGGAGTACCCAGATACTTCTGCCATTTTACACGCACCTTACTGCCGTCCCGGCAGGTCTCCCGCAGGTACCAGTAGGTCCTACCTCCTATCTTCTTTTTGCATATATGAGCCATGTTTAGTATCGCATAATATAGGTTCTACAGTATCAAGAAAAAAATGCAGCAAACCCTTATTATCAATGATTGTGTTATTTCAAGCTCTTGCTTTATATAGGGCCTACAAAAGTAAAGTGCCAGGATACCTTCAACAGTGCATTCCAAGGCTTTTTATGAGTTTATCTCCGAAAGTCGAGACATAGTCTTTTTTAATCAATGTTGAATTTAAATTAACCAAATTGTAATTTCTAATATTTTTTGGAATAGTTTTTGCTGTTATATTTTCATGAAGATTATTTTTTAAGGAGGCCAAAGATGTTGAAGGCATTTACACTGATAGAGCTTCTTATCGTGGTTGCAATATTAGGAATTATAGCAGCTGTTTCCATACCCTACCTCATGAAGGGCACCATGGCAGCCAATGAGGCGTCCGCCATCAGCTCCCTTCGCACCTATTTCTCTTCCCAGCAGGCATACCGATCTACGCATACACCCAGGCAGTATGGAAACATTGAGGATATTAGGGACGAAGACTATATGGATCCATCCCTTTGCAATTCTTTTATTAACAATGTTGTTTTGTCCGGTTTCTATTTTGCCCAGTCTATGTTCAGCCGTATGGGCAAGAATATTTACTTTGACGCGGAGGCTGGTCCCGAGCAATATGATGTAACGGGTAAACGCCAGTTCTACCTCTGCCCCACTGGAACCATATACACAAGAGACATTCATCAGGACGGTCTCCCCGGTATAATTGGCAATTATTTTATATCCAACCCCGGTGCTGACTGGAATGAACTGGCTGAATAAACCTGACGATATTTGTCATATCTTGTTCTATATGTCATTTATTGTCAGTTAATTTATTTCTGCCTGGTTTTATCGGCATTATCACATTTTATTTCCTGCCTGTTCCTCTTTTATACCATTTTAGTCAGGCTTTAACCTGCAACATTGCCATTTTTTGTCACAACCCTGGTTTTTTGATTTGCACCTGCATCTGCTCATCTTTCCCTTTTTTTCGCGAACACAGCCCTTCTGTGCAATATATATTTTTCTTCTTTTACTTGGCATTTATTTTGCATATCATTTAATAGCGAATAAAAAAAGGAGGAATGTTAAATGAAAAAAGGTTTTACCTTGATTGAGCTTTTGATTGTTGTTGCAATCATCGGCATCATTGCAGCCATGGCTATTCCCAACCTGCTTAAAAGCACCATGGCAGCCAATGAGTCCACATGTATCGGCAACATGAGGACCTATTTCTCAGCCCAGCACACCTACAGATCCACAAGGACACCGAGGTCCTTTGGCTGGGCAGATGCCCTGTCGGCTGACGGACAGCTTGACCCTGCATATTCTGATGCGATTCGACCTACTGGCACAGGAAGAGTCCTTTCAGGTTACCTGTATGAAGAATTCTGCCATCCCGATGCATCTGGTCTTGTTCTGAACAGGATTGAGCTTGAGTCAGGCCCTGAAGTCTATGATGTCGACGGTAAAAGACAGTTCTACCTGGGACCCGGCGGACAGCTCTGGACTATAGATAATGCTGCTGACGGTCTTCCTGGCGTTATCAACAATCTTCCCTGGGATCCATCTGTTGACGACTGGAACACACTTGCTGAATAATCAAAAGCTAACTACAGCTTAGATAAAAAAGCCCGCTTTTGCGGGCTTTTTTATCTTTTAATGCTTCCATCTCTTCTTTATCTAGTTCTTGCCATTTTTTGTCTTTGCAGATAATACTGCCAGGAATTGTCTTGAATTTATTTTCTCAAAAATACCTGCCGGGCTAAAGCTCAATTTTTATTATACAAAGACTATCTGGAATGTATTTTGCAATAATATCTTTTATGCCATATCATTTAATGAAATATTGGAGGAATAACAATGAAAAACGGTTTTACCTTTCCGGAGCTTTTAATCGTATTGGCCTGTATCGGACTGATTGCCCTTATTGCCGTACCTGTGCTTGCCAGCATGAAGCTTTCAGCCAATGAGGCCCTGGCCACCGAGAACATGAGGACATATTACAAGGCACAGCATACATACAGGTTTATTCATTTGTCTTCGTCCGAGGCTAACTATGGCACCGCATACCAGCTTCTTGATGAAGGGCTGATTGAGCCGGAATTTGCAGATGCCATTAATGACAATGGCTCTAGTGTTTATTATGGGTATCTTTATAGTGAATTGATAACGACAGATCCTCCTTACCCATATTCTACATGCTTTCAGCTCGAATCCGGCCCATGTGTATATAATGTTGACGGAAAAAAGCAGTTCTACATGACTTCTGACGGAGTGATCTTTTACAGGGATATTGAATGCGATGGTTTAGCGGGCATTTTAGAATGGCCGCCAGTCAGCTTCGCTACTTTGCAGGGGTGTGGCTATCAGATGCTTCCATTTCCCCGCTTTCCATAGCAGCTTTTATAAATATTATTGTATTTTCCAAGTTATGGGTATATTTATAAGATAATTTATTCTTCTTTAAACGGATATTTCATATATGCGCAGCAGTTTTTCATATAATCCAAAAAGCCACCAGCCGGACAGGCCGAAAAGCAAATTCAGAAGGAACATGCTTTTATTAAGGCATGGAAAGTCTCATCTAAACTCCTTTTATAATTTTTTAAGAGGGCTTCCAAAGACGCTTTATATATATAAAAAATCGCTAAAAGGCCTTTATGCTGTCCCTTATGATATGCCTGCCGGCTTCTGCCTTAGCACAGGAAATGAGCCTGAGATACTGGAGAAGATTAAGCCGGACATACTGGAATTGCGCCCTGACAGCCTTCTTCTTCGCATACCCGTCTGGACTCTGGATGATCTGGGATCCTCGCTCCGGTTTGCCGCGGATATGGCAAACAGCGGGATTGAAATAATAATCAATATAATCCAGGGCCAGGATTCAGCATTTAATTTGGACAAATGGCAGGCTGACCTTGATAAGATCTTCTTTTCCTTTTCTCCCCTGTGCAATTTCTTTATAATAGGCCATGCCTTCAACAGGATAAAGTGGGGCATCCCTTCGGCAGACCATTATATGAAGCTTTTTGAAAGGGCTGTTATGCTGAAAAATGAAAAATATTCCCATATCAGCCTTGTAGGGCCTTCTGTGATCGACTTTGAATACATACACACCCTGGGCATGCTCAACCAGAGGCAAAGGCCTGCCTTTGACATGGTAAACCAGCTTCTCTATGTGGACAGGAGAGGTGCCCCTGAAAACACGCAGAACGGCTTTGACCTTGCCCACAAATGCCTTCTATTCAGAAGCATAATTGATGCAACGCTTGGTGCAGAGATACCGTTCTGGATAACAGAGGCAAACTATCCCCTCCTGGTAGAAGAGGAGGAATACTGCCCCACATCCCGGAAAGAGGCCGTGGATGAGGAGCATTATGCCTCCTATATGGTTAGATACTACATAATAGCCATCTGCTCCGGGTGCGCCCGGAGGGTTTACTGGTGGCAGGCAGCGGCTCATGGCTACGGGCTTATAGACAATCTGGGGGAGGTATGGCGCAGGAGGAAGGCCTATTATGCCTTTATGTTTATGCGCTCAGTATTGAAGGACTCCGTATTCACATACAAAATTATGAATAAGGATTACTGTCTTTTCAGGTTCCGGCTGAAGGATGACAGCGTGGTCTCTGTAGCCTGGGCACTGGGGAATGACTGTGGTATTGAAATTGGACTGCCTGTCAGTCAGGCCTGTGATATAGCGGGGAATCCTTCATGCATGAAGGATATGGTTTTATCCCACAGCCCTCTTTATATATTCCACTAAAGGCCAAGCTCCCCTGCAAGCCCCTTTTCCTGTATAAACCTTTTAAATTCACTGTCCCGGGGAAAAAGGTTCTTCAGAAGGTTGAGGGATTTTAAGGCGTTTTCCCTGTCCCCTGCCTCAAGGAAAAGCCCGGATGCCATCAGGGCGGAATCCCTGTAGTAGGAGGAATAAAGTATGCCGTATTTTACGGCCTCTTTCATGGATATAAGGGCCCTTTCATAATCCCCGAGCCTTGCATGGTAACCCGATTCAATGTAATATACCTCCGGGTCTGCGGGGCTGAGCATCTTCATTACATCTGTCATATCGGGCACAATCCTGAATTCCTCTGATTCTGGAGGATAATTGATATTAAAGGAAGACACGAACTTTATTGCCTCCAGGTCATATATATTCTCTGAGAGCACCTGCCTGTATTCGTCAATAATGGTCTGGTAGCTTTTGCTGAAGCTGTCAATTATGCCCTGGAGCCTTTCTTTATCCTGTGGGCTTGTATCAGGGTGATGTATGGCTGAATGGACATAATACCAGGCAGGCTGGTAAAGGGGATCAATTTTCAGTATCTTCTGCGCATTGGTGATAATCGTGCCGGTATTTCCCTCATAAAAGGCCATGATGATATTATTCAGGTAAAGGAATTTGGTTTTTGTATGCTCTTTCCTGTATTTTATGTCATGGTTTTCATAGCTCAGCATCAGAAACAGGACAAATGCCATGAGCAGTCCGCCAATAATCCTTTCTGCATCTTTTCTTTTAATTACTGAGAAAAACCCGAGCAGGGCTTTAGAGGAAAAGGGAATGAGCATTATCATCATGGGAAGCCGGAGCCTTTCTGTTATATAAAATACAGAGAAGAAAGCCAGGTAGGAAAATAGATATAATAGAATAAATGCATGTTTCCTGTTCTCCCTGCCGAGGATAATAATGCCGGAAAGGCCCAGGACGATTAAAATGCCTCCCGGGATGAGGGGTTTTTCTTTTAGTGCGTTTCCGCGCCTTAAAGAGCTAATAACATCATAATCGGCAAAGAAATGCAGGGAATACCATACTCTCCTGAGGGAAAGAGATAGAAACCTGCTGAAATTGCCGAAAACCTGGGTTTTTGTCTCGGCAAGGTAGAAAGCATTTATCTCTTTTATGCTCATGGGCCTGTCATGCAGGGCCACGGCTATTTCCTTGAATAGTTTCATTGTGTCCGGGGTGAACTTCTGGTCCCGGGTATACCGGGACTCTAAAACATGAAGGACGCCCGGGGGGCTGTAGCCCAGCCCTGTACTGCTGTAGTTATTGGATGAATACAGGACCGCAGGGCCTGAATCCTCAACCAGCACCAGCTCCCCGCTTTTTGCATAATTTATCGCGGTAATGGGGAGCAGGCATATTAAGACTGCGCTGATATAGTAAAAGAAATGCTTTCTATCCAGGTATATAATGTATAATGCCATAAAGACAGCAAAGATGAGTATATTGGGCCTTGTAATGGCAGAAAGGCCTATAAAGAGCCCGCTTGCAAATATATATTTCCCCCTGGGGTTATCTTTATAATATAAAAAGGCCAGGATTGATGAAAGGTTAAACAGTATTACCAGGGGAGCGGCCAGGAGGTCGGTATTATACACAACAAAGGGCACGGATAAGGCATAAAGCACTGCCGATATAATGGCTGAAACCCTTCCGAACAGCCTCTCTGATATTATCATCAGCAGATATGCGTTTATGCCGGATATTATATTTATCAGAACTGCATAGTATATAAAGCTTGATTTAAAAAGCAGGCTGAAAAATGCAAAAAACATGGAATAAAGGGGGCTGTATTCAAAGCTTTGTGAAAAACCGATGATGCCTTCTCTGGTAATATCATTCCCCAGGGTAACATACTTGGAAAAAAAACCGTAATCCCTGAAAGCATAAAGGGTCAAACCCATATTTATAATGATAATCAGGAGTGTTATTAATAAAAACAGCCTTTTCAATCTTTACTTTCTCCTGTTTCTTTCCTGAATACAGCTATAAGGCTCAAAGGCGGTATTAACGGCAGTTTGTCCAGAAGCTTGAGCAGAGGGACAATCAAATTAAGCATCTTTATCTGAAAAAGGCTGAAATGCTTTCTTTTAAGGAGCTTTCCGTTAATCACCCACCCAAGTGTCCCGAGCCTGTTGAAGGGTATCATCTTCTCCAGGGCAAGCCCGGCCTCCTGCCCGGCCTTTTGCAGGCTTTCTCTGGTATATCTGCGCTTATGCCCCAGCACCTGGTCCAGGCTGGAAAAAAGATACGGGCTGTTGGGGACCAGGATTACTGCCCGCCCGCCGGCATTCAGAAGTTCTGCCAGGCTTTCAAGGGCCTTTGTGTCATTGTCAATATGCTCCAGGACATTGATGCAGATAATGCTGTCAATACATGTTTCAGGCTTAAAGTCTTCAATGTGCTCGATATCCATGAATTGCACATCAAGAAATGGCCTTGTTTCTTTTAAGTTCTGAAGGGTCTGGAGATATAGGGGGTTTATGTCGGTTGCATAATAATGGGCCCTTGGAAGAAGGCTTCTGGTTATATTGCCTGTCCCCGAGCCTATTTCAAGGACTGAATCCCCGATATGGGGCTTCAGGGTATCGGCCATATACCTGTTGAATCTTTTTGCCCTGGAAAGCCTGCCGAGTATGCGGGAGCCGTATTCATCCCTTATGTATATATCATCCGAGAGCTTGTACTTCATTATGGCAAAGAGTGTTTTTACCCCGTCCTTCCAGTTTATTTTTTTCCCCTCTTCATAGGTCCTGCCCTGGTAGCTTATGGGGACCTCGTATATCTTTGCCTCCCTCTTTGAAAGCTTAATGGTGAGCTCCACCTCTATGCAGAAGTCCCTGGAGTAAAGGGGGATTGATCTTAATAGCTCTGTCCTTACCGCCTTGTAGCAGGTCTCCACATCCGACAGGTTCAAATCCGTGGCAAGGTCCACGAGCAGGGTGATAAGCTTATTGCCAAGCTGATGCCTGAAATAAAGCACGCGCCTGTAAAGGGAGGGCAGGAACCTGGAGCCGTAGACAGCATCCGCATCGGTCTTTATAAAGACCCTCAATATCTTCATTATATCCGACGGGTCATATTCCAGGTCTGCATCATGTATTACCGTTATATCGCCGTTGACAAAACTGATGCCTGTCTGTATGGCCCTGCCTTTGCCGGAGTTTTTTTGGTGCCGGTGGATTTCCCAGGTAAATATTGTCCCCCTGGCCTCCCGGGGAAGTCCTGCGACCGCTTCCTCCAGCTCGCCTGCTTTCAGGTCTGTGGAGCAGTCATCAACTATCACCACCTGGACACTGCTGACGATATGGCTGTTGGCAATGCGCAGAAGCCTTAAGAGGCTTTCCCTGAAGAAATACCTCTCATTATACATGGGAAAGATGACTGAAAGTGATAAGGGCTTTTCCATCTAATCCCTGCTTCTTTTAAATTCCCTCTCTATAACAAAGTGCCTTGTTTTTTTCAGCAGTGGAAGGTCATAGGTATAGGAATACTTTATTACAAGTATTTTGTCCCTTGACCCGCCTCCATCCCTTATCTGGACATTCTCCCTTTTAAGGTCTATGGTCTTGTATTCCTGGGATACCCTTATTACCTCTTCAATTATCTTTTCTGTACTTGTCAGCTGGACCCTCAGGTCCCTGGGAGTAAGCTCCTCCTGGAGCTTGCCCTTAAACATGCGGTAGTCCATGTCCACCTTGAAATAGTGCCATCCGTAGAAGATACCCGCAAGAATGGCAACAATCAGGATAAAGTTTACGGTTTTGTTTCCCCTTTGCATTTTTTAATCCTCCTCTAATATATCCTTTAATTCTTCTTTGTATTTGTCGGTTTTATACCTCATCTGCCTGAATGAAAGGCTAAGAAGCCGGGCGGCCTTTGACTTGCTTCCCTTTGACATCTTAAGGGCCTGCTTGATGGCGGAAAGCTCAATCTGCTGAAGGTATTCCTCCAGGTTGAAAAGGGAGCCTGCAAACTGCTCCTGCAGGCCGTAGCCCGGGGCGGAGAGGGACGGCATGGAATACTGGCTGTCATCACTGCCGTAGGGCTTTAGCGTTATGATATTGTCAATTCTGAGGGTAGGGCTTTCTTCAAAGGCCACCGCCCTTTCTATGGTGTTTTCAAGCTCCCTTACATTCCCGGGCCAGTTATAGGACATGATGGGAAAAAGGGCTTCGTTCTCTATGCCCCTGATATCCTTGCTGAATCTCTTTTTATACTTATCAAGGAAATGGAATATGAGCTTCAGGATATCATCCTTCCTGTCCCTTAAGGGGGGAAGTAATATCCTGCCCACATTGAGCCTGTAGTATAAATCGCTTCTGAATCTGCCGTCCCTCACATGGCTTTCTATATCCTGGTTGGTGGAGGACAGCAGAAGCACATCTACCGGAATATCTGTGTTTCCTCCCAGCCTCCTTACCTTTTTGTCCTCAATGACCCTGAGGAGTTTAGCCTGGAGGTTAAAGGGCATGTCCCCTATCTCGTCCAGAAGCAGGGTGCCGTGGTCTGCCTGCTCGAATATGCCTGTTTTGGTGGCATGGGCATCGGTGAAGGAGCCCTTCTCATGCCCGAAAAGGACGCTTTCCAGCAGGGTCTCGGGGATAGCCGAGCAGTTGATGGCGATAAATTTTCCGCTGACCCCTGAGAGCCTGTGTATGGCCCGGGCTGTCAGCTCCTTGCCTGTTCCGCTCTCCCCTGTTATAAGTATGGATGATACCCTCTGTTTTGCCAGCTTCCTTATCTGGTCCTTGACCCTGTTTACCTGCTCTGAATTGCCAACTATCTCGGGCATGTCATCGGTGGATTCCAGCTGTTCCTTCAGGTATATGTTCTCGAGGTAAAGGCTCCTTTTCTGTATCGCCCTTTTTACAACAAGGGAAAGCTCCTCTTTTGAGAAGGTCTTTTCTATATAGTCATAGGCCCCGAGCCTCAAGGCCTCTATGGCAGTGTCCTTGGTGGCATAGGCTGTGATTATTATAACATCTATGTTAGGGTGGGCTGTTTTTGTATGTTTTAGCAGTTCTATGCCGTTTCTGCCGGGAAGGTTGATATCGGTGATTATTATGTCAATGCTGTGCTTCTGGAGTTTTTCCAGGGCCTGGTCATAGTTATAGGCCCCGAATACTGTATAGTTTTCCTTTTTTAGTATTATCTCTATGACAGAGACGACGCTTTCCTCGTCATCTACCACCAGGATATTGAAATTCCTGTTTATGAAGGTATTTTCACTCATTTATCCCTTCCATGGGTATGAAGATTGAAAACATTGTCCCTATATTTATCTGTGTATCCACCTCTATCCAGCCTTCATGCATGTCAATGATGGAGTTGACCACGGCCAGGCCTATGCCGAAGCCCTCTTTCTTGCCTGTGAGAAAGGGCTTGAATATATAGGAAAGCCTGTCCTTGTCAATACCCCTGCCGTTGTCCCGAACCCTCAGGCGCATATACTGCCTTTCCTCCGAATCCCTTTCCATGCTGTCGGCAGGGGCCCTTCTTTCCGTACCGGTGCTGACTGTGATTATACCATTTTTATCCACGGACTCCAAGGAATTTTTTAAGAGGTTCCAGAGCACCTCCTTTATCTGCTCGGGGTCTATGGATACAGGCAGGGATCTGTCAGTGCCTTCAAATTGAAGTTTTACATTGTTTTTAAGGGAGTTCTTGAACAGGAAAAGCACCTCTTCAACAAGGTCATTGATATTGGCCCTCTCTTTTACAGGCTTTTTCAGCCTGGTGTATTCCAGGAACTCGCTGAGCTTCCGGTTGAGCCTGTTGCTTTCCTTGAGCAGTATTTCAATCAGCTTTTTTGCGTCGCCTTCTGCCTCAATATCCTCTTTCAGTATCTCTATGCTGTTTATAATGGAGGAGAGGGGGTTCCTGATCTCGTGGGCCACTACCGCGGAAAGCTCGCCTATGGTAGCAAGCTTCTGCTTCATCCTGACTATGGATTCCAGCCTTTTTATGCTGGTGAGGTCCTGGAGGTTGATCAGCTTGCCTATGACATTCTGACTGCTGTCATAGAGCCTGGTGGTGACTATGCCGACATAAATGGCATTGCCATGCCTGTCGTATTCAAGCTCTGTCCGGAAGCTTTTATTGTCAATAAGGTCAAATTCCCGGAATACTTCCCGGATATCCCTGCCCATGTATTCATCATGGTTTATGCCGAGTATGAGCTCCCCGGCATTATTTACGAGGGTTATGCGGTTGTCCAGGTCTGTGGTTATGATGCCCGACCTGAGGCTCTGGAGTATGTATTCATTGAAGAGTATAAGGTCATCTATGCTTTTCTGCTTTTTCTCTATCTCCCGGCTGGCTGTCTTTAATGCCTCGGAAAGGTATGAGGACAGAAAGCCTATGATTATAAAACCTATCCCCTTGTATCCCACGGAGAAAAGGCTGGAGGACAGGCTTACCCCTGCGGGCTTCATCAGCATTATATGCAGTCCCGAGGTTATGGTGAAAAATACTATGGATATGATGCTGAAATAAACAGTCCCCTTTCTCTGGAATATTATCCCTGCCACAATTATGGTTATGGCATAAAGGAAGGCAAAGGGGCTGTCCTGGCCATTGGTCAGAAATACCACCGTGGATATTATGAGAGCATCCCCGGATAGCTGGATAATCCCGAAGGCGTTCTGCCCTATCCTCTTGTATAGGATGCTGTATATTATGGAGAGTATATAGGTAAGCACTATGACCAGGTACAGGGGGCTTAGGCCCAGGAACTGGTCTATATATACCTGGACCAGGATGAAGGTGCCCAGGATTATGGTTATTATTATAATCCGGTAGATGATGAAGTTTTTAAGTATCTTGTCCGCCCGGAGGCTGTCCTGGCTTCTGTAGTTGTATTCTTTCATATAATGGGGGGCATTTCTGCCCCCTTTATTTTTCTTATCTGGCAGCCATTTCTCCGATGAGCTTGAACTGCGGCATATACATGGCAATGACTATAAAGCCTATTATCGTGCCCAGCACCACTATCATCAGGGGCTCCATCAGGGATGTGAGGTTTGCGACGGCAACATCCACCTCTTCCTCGTAAAAGTCGGCAATCTTCTGAAGCATGGTGTCCAGGGCTCCTGTCTGCTCACCAACGCCTATCATGGAGACAACCATGGGCGGGAACTGGTCGGTTTCCCGCAGGGGCTCGGATATGCTCTTTCCCTCCGATATGCTCTCCCTTGTATCCATGATGGCCTTTTCTATGATTGCGTTTCCGGCTGTCCTGGCTGTAATCTCCAGGGCATCCAGGATGCTGACGCCGGAGGATATCAGTGTGCCCAGGGTCCTTGTAAAACGCGCAATTACTATCTTACGGACAAGCTCGCCTATAACCGGGGCATTCAGCATCAGCTTGTCAATGAAGAACCTTCCGTTCTTGGTCTGGTAATAATAGTATATAAGGACGCCTATGCCTATGGCTACGGCAATTATTATCAGTATATAGTCCTTTACAAAATAGCTGAGGTTGATGACGAACATGGTCATCCCAGGCAGTTCTGATCCCAGCCCGGTGAAAATAAGAGCAAATGTCGGTATAACCCATATCATAAGGATTATAACAACAATGACTGCAATGGATATAATGACCGCGGGATAGGTCATGGCGCTCTTTACCTGCCTTTTCAGGGTTACGGACTTTTCAATGTAGGTGGAGAGCCTCTGCAGTATGGTATCCATGATACCGCCTGTCTCACCGGCCTCAATGAGGTTGGTGTAGAGGGCGTCGAATACCTTGGGGTGCTTTCTCAGGGAATCGGCAAAGGTCATGCCCTCTTCCACGCTTGCCTTGACCTTGTAGAGAATCTCCTGGAACCTCTTGTTCACCTGGGAGCTTGCCAGTATTTCAAGGCACTGGACAATGGGAAGGCCGGCGTCAATCATGACGGAGAGCTGACGGGTGAAGACCCCCAGTTCTTCCTTCTTTACACCGCTGCCCAGGGTGGGAAGCTTGATCTCCTTTGCCTTGGGCCTTACTGAGGTGACGATAATCTTCTGTTTTCTAAGTATCTCAATAACTTCTTCCTTGGTATTGGCCGAGATGACGCCTGACTGGGACTTTCCAGCCCGCGTCCTTCCTTTCCATACAAAATTCTTCATATTTCAGCCCCCTATCTGTAAAATATTTATTCTTCTATTTATGAACCGGTCGGGCAGGCCTGTCGGAAACCTCCTTGCCGAACATCTGCATCAGCTCATCCTTGTTCATTGTCCTTGACAGCGCTTCCTTCTGGCTGATCAGCCTTCTTTTGGTCAGGTCATACAGGGACTGGTTCATGGTCTGCATGCCTGATGTCTGCTGTCCTGACTGCATATTGCCGTATATCTGGTGTATCTTGTCCTCCCTTATCAGGTTCCTGATGGCTGAGTTGGGTATCATTATCTCCAGGGCGCATATCCTGCCCTTTCCGCTTGCCCTCGGTATCAGCTGAAGGGAAAGCACTCCCTCCAGAACGAATGAGAGCTGTGCACGCACCTGAGACTGCTGGTGGGAGGGGAAAACGTCAATAATCCTGTTTATGCTTTCAATACAGGAATTGGTATGCAGGGTTGCAAAGGTCAGATGGCCTGTCTCAGCAATGGTCATGGCGGCCTCTATGGTCTCCAGGTCCCTCATCTCGCCCACCAGGACGATATCAGGGTCCTGTCGGAGTATGGACCGCAGGGCCCTCTTAAAGGATATGGTATCCTGGTGGACCTCCCTCTGGTTTACAAGGCATGACCGGTGCTTGTGCAGGAACTCTATGGGGTCCTCTATGGTTATTATATGGGAGCGCCTTTCGGCGTTTATCTTGTCTATCATGGCAGCCAGGAGGGTGGATTTCCCGCTTCCTGTGGGGCCTGTTACG
Source organism: uncultured bacterium (assembly GCA_964431655.1). Lineage (GTDB taxonomy): Bacteria > CAYMEV01 > CAYMEV01 > CAYMEV01 > CAYMEV01 > CAYMEV01. The sequence goes on from CAYSKJ010000055.1 coordinate 12,782, forward strand.
AGAATCAGCCCCTTGGGACGGTCAGAAAGCCTCTCCACGGACTTGGGAATGCCCATCTCCTCAAAGGCCATTATCCTGAAGGGTATGGTCCTTATGGCGGCAGCAACGGCATTTCTCTGGTAGAAGACATTGCACCTGAACCTTGAAAGCCCCTTTAAGGCAAAGGAGAAGTCCAGCTCCTTTTCTTCCTCGAACCGGTGCTTCTGGCTGTCGCTTAGGACACTGTATATCAGCTGTTTTGTCTGGCCCGGGTCCAGGGGGGGCAGGTCCATGGGATGCAGTATTCCATCAATCCTAAGGACAGGGGCTGAGCCCGTTGTTATGTGAAGGTCGCTTCCTCCCTGGTCTATCAGGGTTTTCAGAAGGCTTTTCATGTTTATCATTAAATAACTCCCTATTTTAAGGTAATCTTCAGTACTTCATCAATGGTTATCATACCCTCTCTTACCTTTTTCAGCCCGCTCTCCCTCAGGGTGAGCATGCCCTCGGACCTGGCGATCTCCCTGATTTCCAGGGAGCTCTGCCCGGAGAGGATTGCTTCCTTTATGGAGTCGGTGACAGGCATGACCTCATAGCAGGCTATCCTTCCCTTATTACCTGTATTATTGCATGTGGGGCAACCTTCACCCTTGTAGAACTTGAAGGAGCCTATCTCTTCCTTGGAGAAGCCCAGTTTCAGAAGGGATTCAGCGGGGGGTGTGGGTATCTCGGTCTTGCAGTCCTTGCATATCTTCCTTGCAAGCCTCTGGGCTACGATAAGAAGGACCGAGGATGATACCAGAAAGGGCTCCACGCCCATATTAAGGAGCCTGTTTATGGTGCTCGGGGCATCATTGGTATGAAGGGTTGAAAGGACCAGATGCCCGGTCAGGGCAGCCTTTACGCCTATCTCCGCGGTTTCAAAGTCTCTTATCTCGCCGACCATGATGATGTCGGGGTCCTGACGCAGGAAGCTTCTCAGGGCGCTGGCAAAGTTAAGGCCTATCTCATCCTTCATCTGGACCTGGTTTATGCCTTTTATGTTGAATTCTACCGGGTCTTCGGCCGTCATTATATTGGTCTCCACCTTGTTGAGCTGGTCCAGGGCTGAATAAAGGGTGGTGGTCTTTCCGCTTCCGGTAGGGCCGGTTACCAGAACCATGCCGTAGGGTTTTTTAATTGCTTCTTCAAAGTCCGCCATGGCTTTGGGTTCGAAACCGAGCTTGGTCAGGTCCAGCTGGAGATTGCTCTTGTCCAGGATTCTCATTACTATCTTTTCGCCGTGGATGCAGGGCAGGCAGGATACACGCAGGTCCACATCCTTTCTCTGCACCCTTATCTTGATTCTTCCGTCCTGGGGTAGCCTCTTTTCAGCTATGTCAAGGTTGGCAAGTATTTTCAGCCTGGATGTAATGGCGTCTTTAAGCTTTAATGGCGGGGTCATATACTCATACATGTCCCCGTCAAGCCTGTACCTTATGCGGAAATTCTTCTCATAGGGCTCCACGTGAATATCGCTGACACCCCTCTTTACCGCCTCATTGAGCACAAGGCTGACCAGTCTTACCACGGGGGCTTCGCTGGTGGATTCCTCAAGCTGTTTGAGGTCAATATCCTCTTCTGTCTCCTCCACAACCTCCAGCATATCCTCCTCCAGATCCTCCATGACCTCGGCAAGGACATTTGTTGAGCCGTAGAACCTGTCTATGGCGGTCCGTATGGCGGCCTCCGAGGAGACTACCGGCTCTACATTGTACCCTGTCATGAATTTGATGTCATCCAGGGCAAATACATTGGAGGGGTCTGACATGGCGACTGTCAGTGTGGCCCCCGTCCTGGTGACGGGTATGACCTGGTATTTGCGGGCTGTCTCTTCTGGTACGAGACGAATCACGCTTTCCTCAATATCAAAGCTGGAAAGGTTGATGGAAGGCACATTGTACTGCTTGCTCAAAAAGCCCGTAATATCCTCTTCGTCCACATAACCAAGCTTTACAAGGTTGTATCCGACTCTTCCGCCGTTCTTTTTCTGTTCGTCAAGGGCTTTTTCAAGCTGTTTTTCGTTTATAAGGCCGGCCTTTATTAATTCATCACCAAGTTTAAGCAATAGTATCTCCTTGCAAAAAAGGATATAATACTAGTAATATTTACACTTTTAAGCAATATTTGTCAATATATTCTTTAAATATAAATATTATGCCCTGCTATATTTCTATGTATATACCCCTTTGTTCAAGGCCCCGGATAATCCTGCCGGATGCGACAAGCCCGTTTATAGTCTCGAAATCCCTGTAGAAAACCCTGTCTTTTTCATAGGGCTTTATGCTTTTTGTAATGATATCATAGGCGGTAAGGGTTCCCAAACCTGGTTTCAGAGGTTTCTGAAGGTAAAGGGCCTGCATGCCTGCTATCAGCTCAATACCGATGACCGACTGTATATTGTCCACTATCTCGCTGTATTTAAGCGCTGAATTGGTTCCCATGGAGACATGGTCCTCCTGGCCTGCGGAGGTGGATATGGAATCCACGCTGGCAGGGTGGCTCAGAGTCTTGCAGTAGGATACAAGGGAGGCGCAGGTAACCTGGGGTATCATGAAACCTGAGTTCAGGCCCCCTTCCCTTGTAAGAAACGGTGGAAGCCCTGCCTCCCCTGCCCGGGTAAGCACCTCAATCCTTCTTTCTGAAATGCTCCCGAGGTCTGTCAGGGTCAGAGCCATGAAGTCCATGACATGGGATATGGCGGCCCCGTGGAAATTACCCCCGGAGATGACATCCCCCTCATCTGCAAACAGCAGGGGATTGTCCGTAACTGAATTGAATTCATTCTCCACGATGCCCTTGACATAATTGCAGGTATCCTTCACGGAGCCGTGCACCTGGGGAGCACATCGGAAGCTGTATGGATCCTGCACCCTTTTGCAGTCCCTGTGGCTTTCTATTATCTCGCTCTCTGCACAGAGAGCATTTATATTAAGGGCTGTCGCCCTCTGTCCAAGGCTGTTTTTCAGCTGGTGTATACGGGGGTCGAAGGCCCTCAGAGAGCCCTTATACCCCTCCAGGGACATGGCCAGGGATAAATCCGAATGAAGAAGGATGTTTCTGGTCCTTATAAGCTCAATCCCTGCAATGGCAGTCATGACCGGGGTGCCGTTAATCAGGGCGAGTCCTTCTTTCGGGCCGAGCCGGAGAGGTTTTATGCCTTTTTTCTCAAGGTATGGGGCTGAGTCAGCCCGGCATCCCTTCTCATCAATTATTTCGCCCTCGCCTATGAGCACGAGGGCGAGGTGGGCAAGTGGCGCAAGGTCTCCGCTTGCCCCCACCGAGCCCTTTTTAGGTATATAGGGATAAATCTTTTTATTTATCATCTCGGAGAGGGTTTCTATAATAGGCATGCCTGCCCCTGAGTTACCCCTCAGCAGGCAGTTAAGGCGCAGAAGCATAACCCCCCTTGCCTGTTCATAGCTCAGCGGGGAACCTACACCGCATGCATGGCTTCTTATAAGGTTGGCCTGAAGGGTTTCCAGGTCTTTGAGGCTTATGGTGGTGTCCTTGAAATTGCCGAAGCCTGTATTTATTCCGTAAACAACCCTTCCGCTCTGAATAATGTTGTTGATAAAACTGCTGGCCTGGGCTGCCCGTGCTAAGGCGGTTTTTGTGGGCTCAACCTTCCGGTTATCAAAAACTACCTCCTCAAATTCCTGAAGTGTGAGATTATAGCCGTCCAGTGAAATCATGCATGCCTCCTTTATCAGTCAAAACTGCCCCTTTTTATAAGTTCGCCGGCGATTACAAGGCTCTGTATCTCATTGGTTCCTTCAAAGATGCGGTTTATGCGGGAGTCCCTGTACATCCTCTCAATGGGGTAGTCCTCCATGTATCCTGCTCCGCCGAAAATCTGCATTGCCATATCCACTATCTCATCCAGGGCATCGGAACAGAAAAGCTTGCAGATTGCCGCTTCCTTCTTGAATTTCATCTTATTGTCAACCAGGTTGGCAGTCCTGTATACCATGGACTCCATGGCATAGGTGAGGCTGGCCATTTTTGCAATCTTTTCCTGGTTCATCTGGAAGGTGTTTATGGGCTTGTCAAACTGTATTCTCTCGGAAGCAAATTTAAGGGAAAGCTCAATAAGCTCCTTGGCGGCTCCGAGACATCCGGCAGAAAGGCTTATCCTGCCGTAATCCAGGGTTTCCATGGCAACCCTGAACCCCCGGTTCCGCTTACCCATCAGATTTTCTTTAGGGACTTTCACATCCTCGAAGAAGAGCTCAACTGTGTGGCTTGCCCTTATACCCATCTTCTTTTCAATCTTGCCGACCTTGATACCCTTTGTCTTTTTGGGTTCCACAATAAAGGCTGATATGCCCCCGGGTTTGATTATCTCCGTATCAGTAAGGGCGAAAAGTATAAGAACATCGCATATATCTCCATTGGTAATCCATTGTTTGGAGCCGTTTACTATATAATAATCCCCGTCAGGAAGGGCCTTTGTCCTGACTCCCCCTGCATCGGAACCCGCAGTTGGCTCGGTAAGTCCGAAAGCGCCTATATATTCTCCCCTTGCCATGGGTTTGAGGTATTTTTCCTTCTGCTCAGGATTGCCGAAGAGGTTTACAGCCATGGTTGCCAGGCCCAGGTGGGCACCAAGCATGGTAACGAAACTGGCGCAACCCCTGGAAAGCTCCTCCAGGAGAACGCAGTATCCTACCTCGCCCATTCCTCCCCCGTCATATTCTTCAGGGATGCATACGCCGAAAAATCCGGCTTCTACAGCCTTTTCTATCAAAACAGGGTCAAGGTCTTTATTTATGTCTGCCTCAGCAGCCCTCGGCTTTAACTCCTTGTCGGTAAATTTCTTTGCCATTTCCTTGAGCATCAGATGCTCTTCTTTTAAGATAAACTCCATATTCAACTCCTGAATTTTTTTTGATTAATACTGGTAAAAACCGCGGCCTGTCTTAAGCCCCAGGTAACCTGCATCCACCATCCTTTTAAGCAGAATGGAAGGCTTGTAGGATGCCTCTCCGTATTCGCTGTAGAATATCTCCTGAACCTTCAGTATTACATCAAGGCCCACCATATCCGCAAGCTTCAGGGGGCCCTGGGGGAGGCTTGTCCCCAGGACCATGGCATTGTCAATGTCCTCCGGGCAAGCTACATTCAGCTCCACCAGCTTTATGGCCTCGCCTATCATGGGTACAAGTATCCTGTTTACAATAAATCCGGGGGTGTCTTTGGCAATTACAGGGTCTTTTTCTATAGACCTGACAAAAGCGCATGCGGCCTCTATGGTTCCATCATCGGTAAGATAGCCCCTGACCACCTCAACAAGCTTATTGTAGAATGCCGGGTAGAAAAAGTGCAGACCCACGAACCTGGACCTGTTGGAAAGGTTTTTTGCCAGGGATGTTATGGACAGGGATGATGTATTGCTTGCAAGGATGCATGTGGTAGAGACTATGCTTTCAAGCTTTGAGAAGATTTCATCCTTGACCTGCTTATCCTCAAACACCGCCTCAATGATGAGCTCCCTGTCGGAGAATTCCTCAAATCCTTTTGCCAGGGTAAGGTTTTCTTCCATGCTTTGAGCCTTTTCAATTGACATTACACCCCTTTTGACGCTTTTTTTTATGTTCTTTATCAGCCTTGCATGAGAAGTTTCTGCAAGCTCAGAGTTTATGTCGAATATTTTGATATCCAGGCCTGCCGTAAGGATTGCCTGGGCTATCTGGGATCCCATGGTTCCCTGG
>CAYSKJ010000056.1:0-18430 GCA_964431655.1 uncultured bacterium
AAATTTCTAAAACTTGTTGTATCTTTTCAGGGTATATAATACAATACTTGTCTTAGTATAATTACAGGAGGCTTATAATATGCAGGAGGTTTACAGCTTAATAAAAAATGTTCTTGATAAGGTTCAGGGCAGAGCGAACAGCAACTACAGCGATCTGCTCGGGCTTTTGGAGGATATGGAAGACAGGCTTTCGGCCATCAGGGGAAAGGTCACAGCCGGTATTAACAGCCCTGCCGTCGAGGATATTGTCGAAAAAGAACAGATTTCCTCAATGGAGGAGAATCTCAAAGAAGAATATACCAGAATTGTTACCAAAGAGATAATAAAGAAAAAAACCGTAACGAATGAAGTAACCTATGAGGTGCAGAAGCCTCTGTCCTCCTATGACCATGTAGCGCTTCTCCGGGAAGCCATTTCCAATATAAAGCAGTATGACAGCCAGCCTCAGATTATCCGGGAGGCGTTTAACTACTGCACATCCCTGGCCGACAGGGTGTTCTTATTCCTGGAAAGGAGAAATGAAGGCTGTTTTGCAGGCTATGAGGGCTACATACGCAACAAGCCTGCAGAGGAAACGAGGCTCATGATAGCCAAAAAAAAGGTATCCCTGCAGGATGACAATATCCTTACCCGGGTTTATAAAGAGAAATCACCCTATATAGGTGAAATTCCCCAAGGGGATATACCCTTTTTTGAAAGCCTGGACTATGAAAAAGATGATACTGTATCGGTTTTTCCAGTTCTGCTGAAGGGTACGGTTGTGGCAGTATTCGTATTTGATAAAAATGTCTGGGAATATGCCCATCTGCTTGATGTCCTGCTGATTGCCTCCGAATTGAAAATGGAGCTTACCTTTGCCAAAAGAAAGACAGAACCGCATTATCCCCCCCTTGATATAACCGGCTATATGGATTCTTCAGAAAGACTTGAGAAAAGAACAATACTGAAGCAGGACCGGTCTGAAAGGGAAGAACCTGACGAGGTATCGGAAGTTGAAGCCTCAGGTTCCGGCGATTCTGTTCTGGAGGCTGAGATAGCTGAAATTGAGGAAGAGGAGGAAACTGATTACAGTATTTCCCAGGAAACGTCAGACCCCGACGAGCCTGTGCTCGAAGCTGAAGAAGACTCCCCGGAAGATGAGGGTTTTTTGGAAGAAGAAGAGGAACTGGAAAGGGAAACCGAGCAGATTTATATAAGCGATGCGGATGAAAGCATGGAAGAGGAGGAACTCGAAAACTCCGACATGGAAATGGATGAGGAAATAGCTCGTGAGGAGGAAACCGACGATTTCTTCGGTGAGCCGGGAAAACAAAAAAGCCGTGAGATTACCGATGAGCTGACTATAACAAAGGAAGACGAAGAATTTGACGAAGAGGTGCTGGAAGAGGACAATTTTGACTATGGGGAGCGCCGGCAGGTTGAGGAAACGGTAGAAGAGGAGACAGATGAAGGGGACTTCGGGGAAGAAGCCGGGGAGGAAATGGAGATTGAAGACGAGGATGAAAGTGTTCCTGCTCCCGAGTCAGAAGAAGCCGCAGAGGAAGAAACCCGTGAAGAAGAGACCCCTTACCGGGGTGACAGGACACAGCAGGTAGATTCAGCGGACTTTAACGAAGAAGATATGGGTTTTGATGAAGAGGACATAGAGGGTGAAATAGAAGGGGAACTTGGACCTATACCGGAAGAGATAAAGGAACAGCCTGAAATCATTGAGCCGGAGGAAGAGGCCCCGGAGCTTTCAGAAGAGGAGCAGACCCTTTTTGATGAAGCCAGGAGGTTTGCCCGGCTTGTAGTCTCAGAGATAAAGCTGTACTATGAAGAGGATGTCAAAAAAGGCAGGCTTAACAAGAACCTGTATCAGCTTTTAAAGGTTCATATTGACAGGGGAAGAGCGCTGTATGACGGAAGGGTCAGCGAGAGGGTAAAGCAGAGCAGGGATTTCTACCAGGAAGCCCTGGTTGATATACTTGGCGCAGGGGACGAATCAGCCCTGGGGATGTAGGAGGATAAATGGAGGCGGAGATCAGGGACAGCATACCTCATGCCGGTGAATTTGATATAAGCCTTATTTTCGGCAGGAAGAAGGACATAGAACAGAGCCTCCAGAGGGTTCTGGGCCTGTTTGCCCTTGCGGGGGATATCGGCGAGGCAGTCAAATATGTTGTGTTTTCTGACGGCAAAAGGATAAGACCGATTCTCGGGACCCTCGTGCTTGATATATTCGATGAAAACAGGGAAATATACACCGATATACTTTCCCTGATTGAGTTTATACACTCCTACAGCCTGGTGCACGATGACCTTCCCTGCATGGATAATGATGACATGAGAAGGGGCAGACCTACCCTGCACAGGAAATACAATGAGGAGTTCGCAGCCTTTACGGGAAGTATTATCCTTGAGAGGGTCATGTATGTTCTTGCAGGTCTTCTTGAGGAAGCAGGCCTGGCGAAGAATGAGAAAATGGAGATCATCAGTCTTTTTGACAGCCATATAGGCTTTAAGGGAATGGTGGGAGGCCAGATAATGGATATGAAGCTGAACAATGACAACAGCTCTCTTGAGCAGAAATACCTCGAGATGATTGAGCTTAAAACAGCAAGGCTTATAGAACTGCCGGTCAGCATTGCCTGCATTCTCAGCGGCAGTGATGAAGTTTCACGCAGTTTTCTCTCAGAGTATGCACGGAATATAGGCATGCTTTTTCAGCTGATAGATGACCTTCTTGAGATAATAAGCGATGAACAGACCATAGGAAAATCAACTAAAAGCGATTCAAAGAACAGGAAGGTAACTGCGGTGACCCTTTTTGGCAGGAGAAATGTTGAGCTTTTTGCTGATTCCCTTTATTTTAATGCCATCAGGGCTTTGAAACATTTTGGCAGTAAGGGACTGTGCCTTGCTGAATTTGCTGTATTTTTAAGGAACAGAAAAAAATAATGAGGGCGGAAAATGGCATATAAACTTTTAGATGGGAAAAAATTCCCGGATGATATCAAGTCTTTAAATAATAATGAATTAGAAGAACTATCCCATGAAATCAGAAACCTTATCATTGAGACGGTAAGCAAAAATGGCGGACATCTCGCGTCCAGCCTGGGTGTAGTGGAGCTCACCATAGCACTGCTTTACTGCTACAGTCCTCCCTTTGACAAGGTTATATGGGATGTGGGGCATCAGTGCTATGCCTATAAGATACTGACAAACCGCTACCACAGCTTTCACACCATCAGGCAGTCCGACGGGCTGTCGGGTTTTCCCAAGAGGACTGAAAGCATATATGATGTTTTCGGAACAGGGCACTCCAGCACCTCTATCTCGGCGGCCTACGGATTTGCCGTTTCCCGCAGTCTCAATGAAAGCAAAAACAGCGTGCTGGCAGTGATAGGGGACGGGTCCATATCCAACGGCATGGCCTATGAAGCCCTTAACAATTCGGGCAATGCCAGCAGTGATTTCACAGTAATACTTAATGATAATGAGATGTCCATATCAAAGAATGTGGGTGCCATGGCCCAGCACCTTAATAATGTCATAACGGGCAGGTATTACAACAGGGTAAGGGATGAGCTCATGAGCAGGATAAAGGGCTTTACGGACAGGGGAGAAATGCTGTACAAGATTGTGAAAAAACTGGAAGAGGGCCTAAAGAGCATCATACTGCCCGGCAATCTCTTCGAGGAGTTCGGCTTCCGCTATATAGGGCCGATTGATGGCCATAATATCCCTGCGCTGATAAAAACCTTCAATAATATTAAGAACCTTAAAGGGCCGAATATACTTCATGTTTTGACAAAGAAAGGCAAAGGCTACCAGTATGCAGAGGAAAGCCCGACAGAGTTCCACAGTTCCAAGCCCTTTCTTATAGAAAGCGGGGAGACCAGAAAAAGCACATCAATTTCCTTCTCAGGAGCCTTCGGCGCCACCATGAAAATGCTGGGAGAGAAATACAGCGATATAATAGGCATATCAGCAGCAATGCTTGATGGAACAGGGCTGAATGAGTTTGCCCGGAAATTCCCGGACAGGTTTTTTGATGTGGGTATTGCCGAGGGTCATGCGGTAACTTTTGCCGCAGGCCTGGCAGCTGATGGCAAAAAGCCTTATGTAGCCATTTACTCGACCTTTATGCAGAGGGCAGTGGACCAGGTCATCCACGATGTCGCCCTCCAGAAGCTTCCCGTGGTATTTTGCATGGACAGGGCAGGACTGGTCGGTGATGACGGCCCTACCCACCATGGTGTATTTGATATTAGCTTTATGAATATGATACCTGACATGGTTATCATGGCGCCCAAAGACGAGGATGAGCTGAAAGACATGCTCTATACAGCCTATTTTGAATCCGGGCCATGTGCTATCAGGTATCCCAGGGGTTCTGCCAACGGTACTATGAACAATGAATTTCCCAGAAGGATTCCGGCGGGAGAATGGGAAATCCTTCAGGACAGCGGGAGTCCGAATATTGCTGTTCTTGCTGTGGGAAGCATGGTTAAGGAATCCATTCTTGCATTAAAAATTGCGGCAGATAAGAAAATTAGGCCTATGCTTGTGAATGCGAGGTTTATAAAGCCCCTTGATCATAAAATGCTTGACCGTATCATTGAGATGAACATCCCGGTGCTTACCGTTGAGGAAGGTTCTTTGCCGGGCGGTTTCGGCTCATCGGTCAATTCCTATATCCTTGCCAGATCAAACAGCATGCAGGCTGTTAAAAACATGGGCCTTCCGGACAGGTTCATTGAACACGGCTCCAGGGATTGTCTGCTGAAAAACAGCGGGATCGACCGGGAAAGCATTGCTGAAAGCATACGACATCTGCTGGATATAAAAGCCTGCGGTAATGTGAAGGCCATATAAAAATTATATCAGGCTTATAACCTGACCTTTTTCGGCATGACAGAAATATCTATTAAAACATTATTTGACGAGATTATAATCAATTATATCAGTCACTTTCCTGACAGCGACATCCAGGTATTATACAGGGCTTACAACCTGGCGCATATCTGCCACAGGGGCCAGTTCAGGAAAGACAGCAATCCCTATTTTTTCCATCCTCTGAGCGTAGCCATCATTCTGGCAGACTGGGGACTTGACAATGCAACTATTTCAGCCGCCCTTCTGCACGATACCGTGGAGGACGTTCATGATGCCGGCAGGGAAGAGCTCAGGGAAACCATCAGGGGCAGTTTCGGGGAAGAGATATATAATCTTGTAGAGGGTGTCACCAAGAAGGAGAAACTGCCTGAAATCTCCAAGGATGAGAGGAAGGAAGTAAGCCTGAAGAAGATGTTCCTTTATTCTTCCAGGGATATAAGGGTGATAATAGTGAAGATAGCCGACCGGCTTCATAACCTGCGCACTCTTGAAAGCATGAAGCCCTCAAAGCAGGTAGAGATAAGCATGGAGACCCTTAATGTCTATATCCCCCTTACCAGGCTTCTGGGGTTATATGGAGCCGCCAGGGAAATGGAGGACCTCTGCCTTTTTTACCTTAACCGTGATATATACCTTCAGCTTGATGCTCTGGTAGACAGCTATGTTCCTGGAATTGAGAGACAGTACGAGGATTTCAGGCATACTCTGGGCAAGGCATTAAAAAAGAGCGGGCTGAGGATACTGAAACTGGAAAAGAGGAAGAAGAACCTCTTCTCAGTGCTTAAAAAGTATATCAGAAAAGACAGACCTGAGGACATCGACCATAAAAACATAGTCCTGGATGAGGTCATCGTTTCCGAGATTGTCAGGGAGCTTAATGTGGTAATTACGGTAGGCAGCAAAATTGACCTGGGAAAGGTTCTCGGAGTCATAAACAGCCATTTCCAGAATATGCCCAATACTCTGTTCGCATACTGGGAGAATGAGGTTTATGAGCATTTCATCCAGATAGGGGATACCTACGGAACCGTCAATATCGGATTCCGCTGCGAGGAGGAGAAAGCCATGAGGCTGAACAGCATCCTGGAGAAAGCGGATAAAAGCGTCCATATCAGAAAGACCACGAAGGATGTGCTGGATAACTTTCTGAGTTTTTCAAAGATTTTGTCCGAGGTAAAGACCATAAGACCGACAAGGGAGTTTTTCAAGATATTTGAGGATATTATGTCGTCTCCCCAGATGCTTGTCTTTACCGGTGAGAAACAGAGCCTGCTCATACCTGTAAACTCAACCCTGATCGACTTTTACGTTCTTATGAAAAACCTGAATGAACAGGACAGGATTCCTGTTTTCAGGGCTTATATAAACGGAAGGGAAGTTGCGCTTCAGACCAGGCTTTCCAACAATGACAAGGTAGATTTGGTTGTTAACGGACAGGAGCTCATAATAGAAAAAGAATGGATAGATGATGTGGAACTTGGTATTACCCGGGATATACTGAATAAACAGTATGACATACAGGAGGCAAAAAACCTGGCTGAGACAGGCAGGGATAAACTGGCTACCAAACTAAGGCTGATGCATATCAGTGATGATGTCCTGTCTGCTGAGAAATTCTGGAAACTCTGCCAGGATAGGCTGGGCATAACGGATACAGACAGGACATATAAGCAGATTCTTGACGACCCTGCCATGCTGGAGAAGATGGTAGAACAGGCCAGGGAATTCGCAGAATCCGGGGAGAATGAATCCCTCTCCCTTATCCCGAGAAAGATAAAGAAAATTTTCAGGCGGTTCAACAGGCAGGCCGTTAACATAGAGGACCTTGACCCTGACCAGATATCCTTCTGCCAGCGGTGCATGCCCCTTCACGGTGAATATATAACAGGAATCTGGGAATCAAACAGGCTGACAGTTCACAGGCTGGACAGCGAGAGCATCAGGCATATATCAGAACCGAAGGAATGCGTTCCGCTGAAATGGGGCGGATATTATTTGAGGGCGGAAATCCCTGCTGTGCTTGTTGTTGAGAACCGGATAGGAAACCTTGAACGTCTTATGAAAGCCTTTGAAAAGCTTGAGGGTGCCGAAATCCTTAGCGTAAGCCACACTGACCAGGTTGAAACCAGCATAATAAACCTTACCCTCGGACTTTCGAGCATTGTTCAGTTTAATAACCTGGTAAGGCTCCTCAAAAGGAGCAATTATGTAAAAAGCTTTACTGTCAGGGATATGGGTTAGGTGGTCTTCAGCAGGGTCGCTTTCAATAAATAGAATTGACAACAGTGCATTGCTGGTATATGCTGTCCGCATACTTCAATTTGCCTTTTTGCAGGGGATACAGCAGACTAATTGATGCAGTAATAAAAGGGTAGATACAGGCAGGATATATTATGTATATTTATGAAAAATCATCCAATAAAATCTATGAGATAAAATCAGCTCCTCTCTCCATAGGCCGAAGCAAGGAATGTGATATAATACTCCATGACCTTGAGATATCCAGGAAACACACGGTATTATACATGATGGACAGCAAATTTTTTATTGAGGACCTGAACAGCAAAAACGGCATATATGTAAACGGCATACTTATTGAGGAAAAAACAGGCCTGAAAAACGGCGACAGGATTGATATCGGGCGGTACACCTTCGATGTCCTTGAAACCCCGCCGGTGGTTGAAAATACCGGGGCAGACACCCATACGGACATTATAACCCTTGATCTCAGGGAACATCTCAATGCTCTGGCCAAAGGCCAGTCCTGCAGGGATTTCAAAGCCCTGAAGACGGAGGTTACGGATATTATCCAGAAACTCAACAGCATATACAGGTTTATAGGCATAATAAATGCATCCTGGGATCTTGAAGGCATACTGGACAATCTCTTAAACAGGGTTATGGCTCACATGAAGGCCGAGCGGGGTGCTATTCTTATCAACAAGCTTCCCGAGGATATTCTCATGCCGGTAACATCGCACAAGATAGAAAGGGAGATACAGACCAGGACCAGCTTTTCCCTGAGCAGGGCAATAATTGAAAAGGTTCGTTCAGATAAAAAAACAGTGCTCATTGAAGATGCAATGATAGACAAGGGCATACAAAGCGAATCTGTAATTGCTTCAAGAATAAGGTCAGTCCTGGCATCCCCAATCCAGTCCAAGGATCAGATGCTGGGTATAATCTACCTGGACCACAGGGAAAAAGCCGGTATATTCAGGGAAAAAGACCTGGGTTTCTTTGAATCCATTGCAAGTATAGCAGCTATTGCCATCAATAATTCAAACTTTTATTCAAAAACAATCAGGCAGAAGGACAGGTTCTACAAGGAGAAGGTCGGAAGGAACCTTGAGCTTTACAAAAACAGGATTTTAGGCCGTCTCAAAGACAGCCTTGATTTGCCTCTGAAAACCCTTTATGAGCTTTCAAAAACTGAAATGGTCTACAGGGAACCTGAACTTCAGGATATCCTGAATAAACTTTATTCTGATCTGGAAAGCATTACAGAAGAGTTGATAAAGGCCGAGCTCCCCATTCTGGATGCACCCATATTCGAGTCCAATGACATAAATCTTGCAGGCTTTCTGTCGGAGATCTACAAGAATGTTTTTCCCTATGCATACCTGAAGGATATCAAGGTCTTTTTGAAAAGGCCTGCTGATAAGAAGCTCTGCATAAAGGGTGATTTCAGCTATGTAAAGGATATTTCGTCGGAAATAATCTATAATGTTGTTGATATACTGGAGGAAGGTGCTGAGATAACCCTCAGGATTAACGAGAAAAAGCTCTGCCTTGACCTGGAGTATGTCAACGGGCCTATCTACCTTGAGGAAAGGTCTTTGAAAGAGTTTATGGATGAAAAGGTTATGCTTGATATCCAGTCCTATACCGATATGCAGAAAAACAGGATTATGTTTTCCCGCCAGAGGGACAGGAAGGGAACGATATCCCTTTTCTTCTCCAGAAGCCCCAGCTCAGCGGCAGCGGAGGATACCATAAACCTCGTTTACCGTTTTGACCCCAAGTTCAGGGCTTATATTGAGAAAGACCAGAACCGGGTTCTTGTATTTGCCAGGAGGGATACTGATTATTTCAGGCTTATCAAGGATTATGTCAAGCTGATAGGCTTTGATGTTTCCGAGGTCTTCTCCAGTGCTGAGCTTATAGATAAGCTCACAAGCTACAACCCCAGTATTATTCTTTTTGATTATGGATTCATTGAGGATAATTCCAGGAATATAGAACTGGTAAGGCAGATAAAGGAAAACAAGGACAGGCCGGTAATCCTGATGTGCGGTTCAAAGAATATCTCCAAAGAGATTTTCGGTTCAGGCATTGATGATATCATGTTTGTCCCTTTTAAGCTTGAGGAACTGGAACTCCGGATTATACACAGCCTCGAGAACAGCATGCTCAAACAGCACAGCCTGGAAATAGAGAAGGTAGAAACCGTGAAGGCCATGATAGCCAGCATATCCCATGAGCTGAACAATCCCCTGACAACTGTAAGCATAAATGCAGAGCTCATAAAGATGACTTCGCCCCAGAATGCCGAGTATGCGGACAGGATACTTTCCAGCCTGGGCAAAATGAAGGATATTGTTGAAAAGCTCTCCAATCTTAAAAAGGTCTCGTTCAAGGATTATCTGAAAGACCATAAGATGATAAACCTTACTCCCGGCGAATAGTACAAATCGGAATCAGGAAGAAAAAAACAGGTGAAGCAGAGAGCAGTATTATCTCCTGCCCGGGGGCATCCCCCTGGAAGCTCTGCAAAACCCCTGGGAGGAATAACAAGGGGGAAAACCGCAAAAAACAGGCTGAGATGGGTGGACAATTTCCTGTGCTGTTATGACCCCTGGCTCATAAAGAGACAGGACAGCGCTTTCAGGGACTCCTGCCTTATCGATCTCGGCTACGGGGAAACTCCGGTGACCACCCTTGAGCTGTCAGACAGGCTCCGCAGGCATAATCCGGAGCTTCGGGTAATCGGCGTGGAGATAGATCCGGCCAGGGTAGCTTCTGCTGAGCCATATGCTGGCGATTATGTAGAATTCCGGCTGGGCGGCTTTAATTTTCCTCTTTTGTCAGGGGAAAGGGCTGTCCATGAGAGAGTAAGGATAATCAGGGCTTTCAATGTGCTGAGGCAGTATGAGGAGTTCTCGGTCGAATCAGCCTATTCTTTGATGGCGGAGCATGTTCTGCCGGGAGGGCTTATGATTGAAGGAACCTCAGACCCTCTGGGAAGGACAGGTTCTGCTAATGTCATGAGGCGCAGAAATAAAGCATCATGGGAATATGAGGCTGTTGTTTTCAGTACCAGCTTTATCCCTGATTTTTCTCCATCCCGGTTTTGTGCATTCCTGCCCAAAAACCTTATCCACCGAATGGTGCCCGGCAGCAGTATCCATGAATTTTTTACAGCATGGGAGCGGTCAGCACGTGATACCCGGTACACCAGAATATGGGGCGACCGGCAGTGGTTCCGGGTATCAGCAGAAAGGCTGGCAGATTCAGGTTACAGGATTGACCTGCGCCGGTCATGGCTTAGAAAGGGCTGGCTCGTGTGGTATCAGTAATTAGATTTCATCTGCTTTTCAGGTATTCTATTATTTCCCTTCCATGCTGGTCGGGCTTTACCCTGGGATAGACCTTTTTTATTATTCCTGCGGGGTCTATGATATAGGTACAGCGTATTATACCCATGAAGGTCCTGCCGTACATGGATTTCTCCTTCCAGGCACCGAAGCTTTCTATGATACTGCCCTCCGGGTCGCTCAACAGGTGAAAGGGCAGGTTGTGTCTGCGGGCGAATTTTTCATGGGATGATGTTTTATCCCTGCTTATTCCAATTACCACAGCCCCTTGAGCAAGAATTTCATCATAGGCGTCCCTGAAACTGCAGGCTTCTTTTGTACAGCCGGGGGTATTGTCTCTGGGATAGAAATAAAGCACTACGGTTTTTCCCCGGAAACCTTCCAGGGAAATCTCCCTGTCATTCTGATCCTTCAGCGTAAATAAGGGTGCTTTGTTTCCTTCTTCAAGCATTTTTAACTCCTTGAAATTATTGTGAAAAGGCTTTTATTTTATATCCTGAAATGAAATGAGGGATGTAAGCTGATTGAATTTCATCTTTTTCAGATTATTATGGAGTTTTTCTATCTTTTCGGGTTTATTCAGGAATGCATCCACCATTTTTGGATCAAACTGCTTTCCCTTGAACACAATCAGCTCGTTTATGGCTATCTCCCTGTCAAGACTCTTGCGGTAAGGCCTGTCGGATGTCATGGCATCAAAGGTATCAGCTACGGCTATAATCCTGGCGCCGAGAGGTATATTATCGCCCAGAAGGCCTTCGGGATATCCTTTGCCGTCATACCTTTCGTGGTGGTGCTTTATTATGGGAGCTATATTGAACCCGTAGAGGTCTTTTACTATTTCACCGCCTATGACGGGATGAAGCTTCATCTGGTCCATCTCCTCATCAGTCAGCCTGGAGGGCTTGGAAAGTATCCTCTCGCTTACGCCTATCTTGCCTATATCATGCAGGAGGCAGGCAATCTGGAGCTCATACCTTTCCTCTTCCGTCATGTTAAGCTCCATGGCTATAATCTGGGAGTATATCTCTACTCGGTTGCAGTGGCCCTTGGTATAGGGGTCCTTTGCCTCAATTGTATGTGCGTGGGTCTGCACTGATGAGAGAAACATCTTTTTAAGCTCGTCATTGTGCTTTTGAATCAGGTAATTGTTTTCCAGGGCGGATTCCAGCTCCCTCAGCATGGGCTTCAGCATGGTATCCAGCTGTATCTTCGGGCTGGATCTGTAGAAGCCCAGGTATACGCACCCGGTATAGATATCCTTGCTGAAGGGGAATATATATAATTTCCTGTCCTTGCTGAAAAGCCTCAGATCATATATTTCAGGATCACTGCTGTCGTACGCGAGCATTGGTGCACGCCATTTCTCGTAAAGAAGCTCAAGCATACGGTTCTGGGAATTTCTGTCAAAATCAAGCCTGCTGTTTTCCTCATGGGTATTATGGAAAAAGGATGTGAACCTGTCAACGCTCTGGTCATATAACAGCAGTGCATAGCTGTCAGCTTTGAAGTTTTCCTGTATGAAGCTGTTCACATTATTCAGCTTTGAGCTGAGTATTGTATCTTTACGGTTTTCAATGCCCAGTTTATTAAGGTCCTTTAAGTAATAATTCAGTTCTTCAATCTGCTGGGTCCTCAGCTTTACCATGTCTTCCAGGTGCTTCTGGTATTCAATGTTCTCAAGGATGAGCAGCCTCTTTTCAACAGCTCTCTTGAGTATCAGTGTAAGTTCCATGATATTGAAAGGCTTTTTTATAAAATCATAAGCACCGTATTTAAGGGCTTCTATGGCTGCATCCCGGGTGGCATAGGCAGTTATTATTATTTTGATAATATTTTCATCGGTCTGGTGGATGGTCTTCAACAGCTCAAGCCCGCTCATCTTGGGCATATTAATATCAGTTATTACTATCCCTATATTATTGCCTTTATCCCTCAGTTTCTCCATGGCCTGATGGCCGTCCGAACAGGCAATAGGAGAATATCCTTTAAGGGTCAGTATCTCAGACAGGGTGTCCCTGATATCTCTTTCATCATCAACCAGCAATATGGATTCTTTGTATTCCAAATTCTGTTCCTTTAATGAGCTGTCCTAAACATTCCTCTTATGCTTTCCAGGAATTTGTGATCCTTTAAATTGCTTGCGGCAATTCCTTTTTCATTAAAGACAGTTTTTCCCGTATAATCTATTCTGTTATTCAGCACATCGGTAAAACAGCCTCCGGCCTCCCTTATGATAATCTCTCCTGCAGAGGAATCCCACCATTTGGTATGGGGAGAAGGATGAATGTAAATATCCGCTTCCCCTAAAAGAATGGAGGCTATCTTATTTCCCACACTTCCCCGGACTATCCTGTTCTTTATGTTTAGGTGGTCGAGGACGGAAAACAGCATTTTGTCCTGGTGGTTGCGGGAATGTATTGCTGTCAGGTCCGCACTGTTTATGTCTTTCGGCTTTAATTTTATCCTTTCCCTTATTCCGTTATTCAGGATATAGGACCCTTTACCCTTTTTGGAAAATATAATCTGGTTTTTTACCGGAAGGCCGATTATGCCGAACATTATATCGCCTCTGTGGATATAGGATACCATGGTGCAGAATTCACCATTTTTTTGTATATAATCCTTTGTGCCGTCCAGGGGATCAATGCACCAGAAGGAATGCCCGGTATCCATGCCTGGTTTATAGGTTTCCTCGGTCAGAAAAGCGGAATCAGGGAAAGACCTGGATATCTCCCTTATATAAAGCTCATCCACCAGCTTGTCAGCAAGTGTTACAGGATCTGAGGGGGCTTTGTACTCCACATCGAAATCCCTGCTGTAGATATCCAGTATGATATCAAAAGCCTTCTTTACTATATCAAATAAAAAATCAAATTCCTTCATCTCAGATATAGAACTCTCCTTTTACTCAGTGCGGAATTACATCAAGTATTACCGGTACATTGTCGTTAATGAAATTCAGGACTATATTGTTGATCTCTTTGGGAGTATTATATTTGTTGATTTCTGTCATCAGGTTCTCAGCCAGTTCCTTTGTGAAATGCCTGATTATGGTCTTTGCTATGGGTATGGAAGAAGGGTTCATGCTGAGCTCCCGGAAACCCATGGCTGTCAGTATTACCATTCCGAAGGGGTCAGAGGCCATTTCCCCGCAGAGGCTTACTTCTATCCTGCTCCTTTTCCCGTTCTGCAGGACCCTTTCTATCATCCTTAAGACAGCCGGATGCAGTGGCTGATAGAGATAGGATACATCCTGGTTTACCCGGTCTATGCCCAGGCTGTACTGGATAAGGTCATTGGTCCCTATGGAAAAGAAATTGACCTCCTTTGCAAGCATATCGCTTATCATTACAGCCGAGGGCAGTTCTATCATAACACCGATGGGTATGTTAGGGTCGAAGGGGATTTTCCGTTCGGAGAGTTCCTGCTGGGCGCGGTAGAAGTACTCCTTTGCTTTTTTGACCTCTTCTATCCCCGATATGAGGGGGAACATTATCTGGACCCTGCCATAGGCAGATGCCCTCAGAATCCCTTTAAGCTGGTCCAGAAACAGTTCCGGATACTTGAAAGAAAGCCTGATTCCCCTGATGCCGAGGAAGGGGTTGAGTTCCCTGGGGTACTGATCTTCACTGGCAAACTTGTCTCCGCCTAAATCAAAGGTTCTTATGGTTACCTGGTAGGGCTTTACGCTCTCGGCTACCTTGCGGTATATGTCAAAATGCTCATCCTCCGTGGGAGCCTGCTTATTTTCCAGATATATGTATTCCGTCCGGAAAAGGCCTACCCCTTCTGCACCGTATTTTGAAATGTTTTCTACCTCTTCAATCCTGTCTATATTGCATTTCAGCTGAACATAGTGCCCGTCCCTGGTCCGGGCGGGTATGGTGGAAAGCTTGTCGAATTCCTCTGAGAGCTTCTGCATCTTTTTCTGCTTTACCAGGGATTTGGCAATCTGGTTTTCCGTGGGGTTCAGAATAACCATGCCTTCATTTCCGTCCACAATGCAGTAATCAAAGGTGCCGTGGTATTTTGTCAGCTCCTTTATGCCGACGACAGCAGGTATCTTGAGAGACCTGGAGAGTATGGCGGTATGGCTTGTAGGTCCTCCGATTTCAATGGCAAAACCCTTGATCATGCTTTTTTTAAGCTTTGCTGTTTCCGAGGGGCAAAGGTCATGGGCTATTATGATACCCGGGTCTTTTATGTCAAAAAAGTTATGATCGCTCTTCCCCATGAGGTTTTTCAGGATCCTGTTCGTAACATATCCTATGTCATTAGCCCTGTCCTTGAAATAATCATCATCCATTTCCCGGAAAACATTCTGGAATTTCTCCTTGACCTTTATAACAGCATGCTCTGCATTCACCTTTTCTTTCTCAATGAGATCCTCCACTTCCCTTACTATGGTTTCATCCTCAATCAGAAAGATATGGGCATCAAAGATGATATCCTTCTCTCTGAGTAATCTTCCGTACTGTTTCTTTATATCCTCAAGCTGTCTTTTAGATGCATCCAGTGCCTTCCTGAACCGCTTTATCTCTTCATCCAGCTCACTCTCAGGGATATCTCTTCGTACCACATCCTCAAAGGGATGCTCAAGGAAATAGGGTTTTCCAATGGCTATTCCCGAGTAGACCCCTATCCCGTAGAGAATTACATTCGGTTTTTCTACGGACATCTTGCCTTCTCCTTTGTCATTCCTCTATCAGACCATGCTCAAAAAGCTTAACCATCTCTTCCAGGGCAGAGTCCTCATCCTCTCCGTCAGCCAGGATCCTGAGGACCGTGTCGTATTCAGCTGCAAGCATAAGGACACCCATGATGCTTTTTGCGTTTATTTCCATATTATCCTTGATAATCATTATCTTGGACTTATATTTTGAGGAGGTTTTGACTATCAGGGTAGCTGACCTCGCATGAAGACCCCTCCTGTTTTTTACCTTTATTGTCTCCTCTTTCAATGCCTATCCTTTCAGTTCATTATAAAATTCCTGGAGTATATCCCTTCGGTGATGCTCGAAATCAACCGACTGATTTACACCTTTTCTTTTCATCATGAAATCCCTGGTTGCAACCTCGATGATTTTTGCCATGTCCCTGCCTCTTGCAACAGGTATGGTCTTTAACGGCAGGGACACATCAAAATAGCTGGTAAAGCATTCCTCGGTGCCCAGGTACTGGACCGATGTAAAATCATCATCCTCGATGAGCTTTATAACCATTTCTATCCTCTTGCTTGACCGAGTGCTTATGATGCCGAAAAGCTTCTCAACATTTATTATGCCAAGACCTTTTATCTGTATATAGCCTTTTAATACATTCGGGGCCTGTCCTTTTATCTTGTCAAACCTTATCTTTCGTATCTCCACCACGTCATCGGCAACAAGCCTGTGCCCCCTGGATATAAGGTCCAGGGCAAGCTCAGATTTGCCGATACCGCTCTCTCCGGTGAGAAGGACTCCCACACCGTATATATCCATAAAAACCCCGTGTTTGGTCATAACCGGCGCAAGCAGTTCGTCAAGGATTTCAGATACTATGGTAGCTGTTTTCTCCCATCCCTGTTCTGAAATCATGATATTACCGGATTGCTTTCCGCCTGAAGAAAGAAAATCAGGCATACAGCCCTTTAAGAAGATCATTCCCGCGCATTTCTGTTCTGAAAGAAGCCTTTGAAGTCTCTGGCATGAGTTTTCCGGGTCCAGGGACTGAATATAGCTGTATTCATCCTCCCCGAAAAGCATAAGGTTTTCCGGCTTGTCCCTGAAAATACCTGAAAGGGCCAGACCTACGCTAAAAAGCCTGTTTGAACCTATTACTGCAGATGGCTCCTTTATGCAGAAAGGCTTAAGTATTTCGGAGATTTCCTTTATTTCAAGGAGTTCTTTCAGCGTGATATGCATATTTATTTCGGGGGCTCTATGAAACCGATATTCCCGTCCTGCCTCCTGAAAACTATCCCGTAATTTCCACTGCGGGAATTCTGGAAAACCACTACATTATGAGGTGAAGAGTCAAGCTGAATTACCGCTTCATCTACTGTCATCGGCTTGGCGCTTATAGAATCCTCCATATGCATAATTCTTGGTCTGTTCTCCTGCTGCTGGGCTTCAGCCCGCATGGATTCCAGCTCTTCATAGACCTCTTCCTTGGGTTTTGCTGTCTTCTTATATACCTTTCCTTTATATCTTTTAAGCTGTTTTTCAAGCTTATCAACTGCATTGTCAATGGAGAAATACATATCCTTTTCAGTATTGTTTACAATGAAATCATTGCCTTTGGAGTGGAGGTTGATTTCAGTCTGGTAACGGTACTTCTCCTTGTACAGGGTAACATGCACATCTATTACATTATCGAAAAAAGTCTTGATGCCTTGAATCTTTTCCTCAACATGACTTTTCAAAGTATCGGTGATGGGGAAATTCTTCCCTGTAATCTGAATTCTCATAAAAATTTCTCCTTTCTTTTATAGTAAACTTTTATTTCTTTTTCGCTTATTTGAATTGGGTATCTGCATTTCCATCCGGTACTTGGCTATGCCTCTCCGGCTTATTTTTACGCCCTTTCTCTGCAGTATTTTCTGGATATCCTGGTCCGGCAGTGGAGATTCAGGGTCTTCACTTTTGATCAGGTCAGCTATCTCTTTTTTTAGAGTGATGCTTGAAACCGTGTTTCCGTCTTTTCCGGGAATTGCCTTTGAGAAGAAGTATTTCATGAGATAAATGCCCCTTGGTGTGTCTATATACTTCTGGCTGACTATTCTCTGGACAGTGGACTGGTGTATCTCGCAGTCATCGGCGATATCCTTGAGTATCATCGGTTTCAGATATCTGTGCCCCTTGTCCAGGAATTCTCTCTGGAACTTTATAAAGGAGTTGCCGACTTTCATAAGGGTTCTCCTTCTCTGGTCAATGCTCCTTATCAGCCATTGAGCCCGGGAGAGCCTCTGCTTTATAAATTCCCTGTCTTTTTTCAGCTCAGGGTTTTTATTAAGCAGTATGTTCCTGTAGTTTTCAGGTATATACAGCATCGGCCTTATGCTTTCATTTAGTTCAATCCTGTATTCGCCCCTGTCATATTTGATGATAATGTCCGGAATGATGGCAATATTATCGTCCTCCCTGTCGTCAAAATGCCCCCCGGGCTTAGGATCCAGCTTGGAGAGTATTTCAAGGATGAACCGGAGGTCATCCTCTGAAAGACCCAGCTCCCTGTCTTTTAGTATAATATCATAATATCCCTTTGTAAGCTCATCAAAGTAGTTTACCAGGAGTTTTTCAATGTCCGGGTGATAGGATCCCAGGGTTTTGAGCTGGGCGAGGAGGCATTCGGGTATATCGAGGGATGCAATTCCTACGGGGTCAAACAGCTTTATTATTTCCCGGACCTTTTCCACCCTTTCCGGCCTGCATTTCAGATCCCCGGATATGTTGTCCAGGTCTTCACGGCTGATAAAACCGTTTCTGTCAAGATTGCCTATAATATTTAATCCAATGCTGTAGTCGAGCTCATTGTCAGTATTCAGCCTTAACTGCCATTCAAGCTGTTCCTTCAGGGTAGTCTTTATAGCATTAATCTGCTCGATTCCTGGTTTTTCTTCCTTGAACAGGGGTGAATTGGCAGTCTTGGGCGGTTCATTATAGTAATTAGCCCAGGCTTCCTCATTTATCTCATATTTTTCAAAGACATCTTCTCTTTTTGCTTCAGCAGGTTCAAGATTATCTTTGTCAGCATCCTTTTTTCCTTCCTGGTATAAATCTGAAGCTGAATCCTTAAGCAGGGGATTCTGTTCCAGTTCACTCTGAATCATCTGGTCAAGCTCTGAAATATTAAGGGCAAGGAGTTCAAGGGACTGCCTCAGCAGGGGGGTGATGGCAAGCTTCTGCCTGAGTTCAGGTTTAATATTTAGGTTTACGCCTATCTTCATGGCAGGGCCCCTTTAACTGTCT
>CAYSKJ010000057.1:0-17453 GCA_964431655.1 uncultured bacterium
CTCGGGAATTATCAGGTCCTATATTGACCTGTTTCTGTCCTATGAGGAATTTCCGCTGAAGAAGGCCCTTTCCCGTGAAGAGGTGTCCATACAGGAGATGCGTCATAAGATGCTGTCTTTTATCAGCAGGATTAAAAGCCTCCAGCTAAAGAAAGACCTGTTTCCCGCCTTATGTGCAGAAGGAAAGAGGGAGGACCTGGTTCTTGCCTTCTTTACCATGCTCAGCCTGGAAAGAGACAGCCTCATACACTGCTGTCAGGAAAAAAATTTTGATGATATTTATATAGAGAAAAGGGGTTATGGAAAACAGAGAAACAAGAAATAAGGTATTTTTAAGCCTTCTTTTTACGGGGGAACCGCTCAAAATGAATATTCTTTCCCGCATTGCACCGAAAAAGGAGATAGAAATGATTCTGGATGAAATAAGCGGCCTGTTTGGCAGGGAAGGCCTGCCCCTGAGAATTGTCCAATTCGGAGACGGTTACAGGATAGGGACAGAACCCGGATCGGATGATTTCCTTAAGGATTTTTTCAGGAAGGAAAAGAGAGTAAGGCTATCCAGGGCCGGTCTGGAAGTACTTACCATCATAGCCTATAAACAGCCCATAACCATACCGGAAATAAACCAGATAAGGGCTATTAATTCCGAAGGGCCCATAAAAACCCTCCTTGAAAAGAATATGATAGAAATATCAGGACGGAAAGACAGCCTGGGAAGGCCGCTTTTATTCTGCACCGGCCCAATGTTCCTGGAAGCTTTCGGCCTTAAAAGCCTTGAGGACCTTCCCAAACCTGTAGAGATCAATATGCTAAAGCAGGGGCTGGACAATGAGGATTACTAGGTTTTTAAGCCTGTGCGGGGCGGCCTCCCGGCGCAAGGCAAAGGATATAATCGAATCCGGAAGAGTAAGGGTCGATGGCAAAATTGTTTTTGACCTCAATCTTCAGATTAACCCTTCCAGGGATAAGGTCTCTCTGGATAATGAGCCCCTGAGTATTAAAAAAACGCGCTATATTGTCCTGAACAAGCCGACGGGGTATCTTTGCTCCCACAAGGATGAATATGAGCGCAAAACCGTATATGACCTGGTAGGCGATAAAGACCTGTTCATTGCAGGAAGGCTTGATATAAACAGCGAAGGGCTTGTTTTCCTTTCCAATGACGGGGATTTCATAAATTTGCTCTCCCATCCCTCCCACAGGATAATCAGGAATTACAGGGTGAAGGTAAGGGGGGTTATTGACCGGAGCTTTCTTTTATCCCTTAAGGGCAGGAACAAAACGGGCGATGATACTTATTATGTTGATAGAATTGCCAATATATCCTATACTAAATCAAATACTTGGTTTGATATAAGTTTGCATGAAGGAAAGAAGAGAGAAATCAGGAATCTGGCATTGTTTCACAATATGCAGCTGGTCAGGCTTATCAGGCTTCAGCTTGGCCCTTTCACCATACACGGGATTAAAAGGGGCAGTTATGTTGAGATTGCCGATGAGAGGATTGAAGAAATAAAAAGGGAACTTCTATGCAGAAAAGACTGATACTGATCCTTATTCTTTCCGTTTGCTCAATCAGCCTTCTCAGTGCCCAGATTCTTGACAAAACCGAAACAAAGACAGAAAACGACGCTTATATTACAACCCTTTATCTAAGCGAAGATTTCATGGGCAGGGAGAATGTATTTACCCTTCAGGGTCTTGATGATCAGATCCAAGCCCGTATAGTCTTTGACTTTACCGGCATAAAAATCCCAAGATCCTATAAATACGATGAATCCTTTGATCTTTTTATAAAAAGGGTGAGGGTCGGACAGTTCCGTGAAGACGTCATGAGGCTTGTCTTCTATTCATCCCTCGCTGAGGATGAAATCTCCTACAGCATCAAAACCGGGCCTAAATCAATAATTGTCGGTATAAGGAAAAATGTGCCAGCCCCTGCGGGAGAAATTGCCGGGGCGCCGGACCCGCCCCTGGAGGAAGCACCTCAAATCCCCATAGCGGAGGATGAAATTGCCGAAGATGCCGAAGATAATGAAAAGGAAGAGATGCCCCCGGGGAAAATAAGCGCGGTGCCTTCAGCAGAGAGAGCTATTTCCAGGAAACCGGAACAGGAAGAGATCAAACCGGACGGGCAGAAACCAGCTGATGCAGTTAAGCCGAAATCAGCCAGCATACACAGGTTTTTATTCCCTGTTGCTGTTATCATACTGCTTTATCAGCTGTTCTCCTATGTGTTTTCCTTCAGGCTGTTCGGCGGTTTCTTTGAGAAACAGAAGCAATACCTGCTGAAGCATTCTGAAAAGGATTATTTTAAGAAAGCCAGGCTCGAGTATATTATTTTTCTTATAAAATTGGTAATTTTGTGTATCTTATTACTTTACAGCATATTTGTATATGCTAATTACAATATATTATTTCGCTGAATTTTCTTTTTCGATTAAGGTATCTTGTTTGGGCAGATTTTAACTGATGCAGAAATTATTTTTTGAATTTTCTGATTATTTGATTGATATTGCCTATATAGGGGATATAGGCATTGATATCAATACCCCCGCTCTGTCCATGAACAGCGGGAGTTTTTCCAAAGAATTCATCAAGTTTGAACAGACAGGCAAAAGTGCTGATTCCAAGCTCCATATAAAATGCTATTCCAAAGAGATTATCCTTACCGATGAGAAGCTGACCCACTATGGAGATGTTCTCTGCCTGTGCAGGAGGGATGCTTATGAAAGAAAAGTCTCTCCTGTAGACACATCAAAGGTATTATTGAAGCTTCTTTCAAAAAGGAAGACCAAGACCGGGGATGTAAAGGTAGCCATAGGATCTCTCCACCCCTCCAATGATATATTTGAATTCCTGCACCCCATCAGGAATGTTTTCATACTTTTTATGCCTGTCAAAAGCTTTTTCAAGGGGGAGAACCCCTTTCCCTTCAATGAAAAGGACCTGAACGAATGGGACCTTCCGGTAAACAGCAGTGAAATTCTAAGGGATGTGCTTGATAAAAACATAAGCCTTGCCAAATCAACAGTAATAGTCTTTTCCCTTATATGGAAAAGGTCTCTGGAGTTCTATGAGATACTGAAGCAGGTATTTATGCAGGAGGCAAAGGTAAAAGGTTCCCAGAAGCTGGAATTCCTTTCAATTCTCTACAGGGAGCACCCGTACCAGAACAAGCTTTTCAGGGTTTTCCTGGATTTTTTTGACAGCAATGCAAAGAGCAATGAGGATTTTACCCTTGCTGACCAGCTTTTCAATGCCTCCCAGCTCAAGGACCTTGAGGGAATAGACCCGGATACAAACCGAAGCAACTTTGAAAACCTTGTTATAAGCCTGAGGCAGAAGTACGGGGAGACAGACATACCCTTTGCTCTGGAATCCATACTAATCGAGCTTTTTTCAGGGATATGGAAGATATATAATGAGGGATATGAGAAGCTGGTATCAAAGAAGTTCCATGAGCTGTATGCAGGTGATATGGAGTTTGATAAGTTCTTCCGCTATATCCTGAAAATCCTAATTGAGATGAGGATAGACTTTGGATATAAAGGCTTCTTCTATATGCTGAAACTCATAGTAAAATCCATGGAGGAAAGGCAGGACTTCTGGAAAAACAGCGGAAGGCTTAATATACTTGGCGATCTGGTAAATCTCATTGATGACTATTTTTATACAAATACCATATTCCATGAAATAAATAAGGGTACTTTGAGCCTGCAGGTGAATTACCTTGAAATGATAAAGAGGTTTATAGGCCAGGTGCAGAGGCTGGGCTTTTATGATTTTGACAGGTTTTTATTTTCAAAGAGCCTTGAGATTGCCGGCCTTAATGTGGATGATGCTGAAAAACGTCATAACAATCTCTTAAAGTTTACAAACAGGAATGAGGTAGCCTTTTTCATCAACCGTTATAATATTATCAGGGAAGACCTTGTATCTGCCCAGTCCCGCATCATGAACCATGTGAACTTTTTAAAAAGGTACCAGGCAGAAGTAAGCCTGGAGACGCTGTTTACTGACCTCCTGAAGGTTTCAAAAGTAGCAATAATATCGGATATTCACGCTAACCTGGAGGCATTCCAGAGCGTCCTGCAGGACATGGATGACCAGGATGTGGATTTTGTTTTCTGCCTGGGGGATATAGTAGGCTATGGCCCAAATCCAAAGGAGGTTCTGGAGCTTTCAAGGATATTTGACTTTATCCTCATGGGCAACCACGAGAATGCTATTTTCAACGGCGACAAGGGCTTCAACAGTTATGCCAAGGAGGCTATCGACTGGACCAAGAACAATATGGGATCAACGGATATATCAACAGTGGCGCGTTTTTTAAGGGGCGTGGCCTTCGGCGACTATCTTTTCATCCATGCCTCCCCCAAATACCCCTATTTTGAGTATATCAACAATACAAAATCCGCCCAGGATAACTTCATGTCAGAAAGGTTCAGGGGCAGGAAATACTGCTTTTACGGACATACCCACCTTACAGGGATATATTATTCTACCGCGGCGGAACAGGAGGTGCACTTTGAGCCCCTTCCCGAATCGGACCACCACAGGAAGCGGGATGAATTCAGTTTCGACCTGAATGATTATGGCAGGGCTCTAATCAATATCGGCTCGGTAGGTCAGCCCAGAGACAAGGATCCCAGGGCATGCTATGTAATACTGGAAAACAATTCCATCCGGTTTATCCGGTTAAAATACGACATTAACAGCGTTATTAAGAAAATAAGGGATAAACAGCTCCCCAGAATACTGGCCGACAGACTTAAGATAGGAAGGTAGCAATGACCGGCGATCCCATAGTCCTTGTATTTACCATAATAATTTTGATATACTCCATCATATTCCATGAGATAAGCCACGGGTATGCAGCCTACCTATGCGGAGACACCACGGCAAAAGACCGGGGAAGGCTTTCTCTGAACCCGATACCCCATATTGACCCGGTCGGGAGCATCATGGTTCCCCTGGTGCTTATTGTGCTGAATGCAGGCTTCCTTTTCGGATGGGCAAAGCCTGTGCCTGTAAATCCCTTTTATTTCAGGAACCGCCGAAGGGATGAGATAATAGTCTCCCTGGCAGGACCCATGGCCAATTTTGCCCTTATTGCCGTACTGCTCGTGACTGCCCGCATCCTTTATGTCTTTTTTCCCGATTCAACAAGGCTTATGCAGATTTTCTTCTCCGGAATGATCCTTAATTTCGTACTTGGCATATTCAACCTGATACCCATACCCCCCCTGGACGGAAGCCATGTGGTGCGCAACCTTTTCATGGGGTCAGTGGAGGAATTCTACCGGAAAATAGAGCCCTTCGGCTTTCTCATACTCATGGGAGTGATCTACTTCGGAGTTGCAGGCTCGGTAATAATGTTTCTTCTCCGGTATTTCTACAGATTTTTAATGCTGTTTTTCTAGCCTTTTTCATTCAGGCCGGCTTTCCCATCCCTTTTTGCCAGGGAAATTATGTAGAGGAGAACCAGGATTCCTGAGGAGTACTCTATCAGCTGGGTAATGGAATGAAGCATTATGCCCGCTCCCCTGGCAATCTCAAAATCCAGGATTTTTAAGAATTCAAAGGTCTTTGCCCATACAAAGTGCCAGGTTCCAATACCGGCTATACCCTTGATGGGAAGAAATTCACTCATCTCTGTCATGGCAGTGCCCAGGAAACTGGAAAATAAGCTCAGGTTGGGGAAATTTTCCAGACCGTAGGGAAATACGATTGCCAGAAGGAGCATGTAAAGCCCTATATATTTGAATATACGCAGAAATACAGATAATACAAATATCAGATAATAGGTCTTATCCTTCTTTGCCCTTATGATATCCTCAAATATCCTGTCAAGAAAGTCCAGAATTATCTGCATTATTTTGTAGGACCTAAGCTTGAGCAGGCCTGAGAGATAGTCAATGACCATTTTGCCAAGGGTAATGAGCCTGTCCATAAGGATTATGGATGTGATAAAAGCAATATTTATAAATATAAGGATAATAATATATATGTTATAGTCAATATCTATGACACTGCTCCCCACATGGTAGAGCATGTAGATTACAGCCATAAGAAGCAGGGGGAACATGGCGGCGATATCAAAAAAGATGGAAAGGCCCAGTGAAACAGTTCCAATATCATAGTCAATATTGTATTTCTTCTTAAGTATCAGTATATAGGAGATGGATCCCAGCCTGGCAGGAAGCAGGTCAACGAACATGTTTCTCACTATGGTGGTCAGTAGCACCGGCATAAAGGATATGTTCTGCATTCCTACAAGTATCCAGTACCTGTAGGTCCTGATAAAAAGGGTGCATATATACACAGCAATGAATCCGGCCAGGTAATATTTGTTTATATTCAGCATCTTTTCAAAAAGTCCTCTGAAGTCAAAATCCCTGTAGAGGTAATACATCAGGGCAATAGAAAGGAAGGCTGAAATAACCAGGGTTATGTGTCTTTTTTTAATTCTCATGCCAGCTTGGTTCTCCTTTAATCTCTTTTCTTAAAACCATGTACCAGTTTTCTGCCATTTTTTCATAGCCCCTGATACCCGGGTGAACCCTGTCCAGAAAAACCTGCCCCGACATGCCTTTATAATTGTCAGCCAGGGGAAAACCGTATTTTTCTGCAAGCATTTTTATAACAGGGTTTATGCAGGAGCCTATCCTTTTTATGGAATGCATGGTGTACTGCGGAAAGACCCTCCCTGTCACCGGGGGGATAAGGGAAATTATTATTCTGAAATCCCTGGCTTTGAGCAGATTTATTATTGTCTCCATATTTCTCCTGTAATTTCTGCAGAGTCTATACTTAAAACCGATCCGGATATCATTTGTTCCCAGCATTAACAGAGAAATCCTGTTTTTATGGTCCAGCCATGCATCTACTGCTTTCTTGAGGAATCTCAGATAAAGGGATGTATTATATCCGGGTATGCCCATATTGTAGATTCTTGAGGGGATATTGTCCCTGTCAAGCATGCCCTTGAGGAAATAGGGATAATAACCTGATGTGAGAGAATCACCCAGGCAGTATATATTCAACGGTTCCATAATAAGTAATTATACCATTAAATTAAAAGAATAAAGTTTTTTATTGATAAACTGCCAGGTTTGAGTTTTAATCACATTGAATAAATTAGAAGGGGAGAAGCTTAATGGACCTGAAACCTGGAGCTGTCAGAGAGCATTATAATGTAATATCCAACAAATCAGGGGGAAAGATAGACGGGGTTTTCATAAAAGAGCTAGATATTTACCCGGATGACCGGGGATTCTTTGCAGAGATTTTCAGGACATCGGATCCGGTGGCTGAAGGCTTCGAGGTGCTTCAGTCCTCCGTAACCATGACCAGGCAGGGCGTTATAAAGGCATTCCACTACCACAGGCACCAGACCGATATCTTTCTTCCCATAAGGGGAACTGCCAAGATAACCCTGGTGGACATAAGGAAGGAATCCCCCACATACCTTACAGCAAACAGCATAGTTGCAGGGGAGTACTACCTTAAGGCTGTAAAAATACCGAAGGGAGTGATGCACGGCTATGAGGTCCTTCCCGACGGGAATATGACCATGGTCTACTTTACCGACAGGCATTATAACCCTGAAGATGAGTTCAGGGTCCGGTTTGATTCCGATGAAATTAAATTCAAATGGTGGGGCATAGAGAACAAATGAAATATTTTATATTGCTGCTGTCAATATTTGTACTTGTTCCTTCCTTTTACGGGGAGGTCCGGTGGGAGGTAAGCCTCGGGGCAAATCACTGGAATATACAGAACTTCAAGGGCATCATCCGGGATATTGTTGAAGACAGCCTTGAAGAGGAGATAAAGGAGCAGTTCGGCGAGGACTTTCCCGAGGAGATACTGGCAAACCTTGATTATGACTTTGATTATGATTCTAAAGGAAACGGCTACGGCCTGAACATAAGGATGTATCCCAGGGGTGCGGAGGGCATATTTTCCATCGGGCTCAGCTATTTTTCTTTTGACGCGAGGCTTGATGCAAAGGGTGAGCTGATCCAGAATTTTGTTTCAAGCAGTGTGTTCAGGGGAACAGCTCAGGGTACTGTAAATATTCTTTTCAGGGCATACCTGCTGGACCTGAAATGGGAATTTTCTCCCGGTGCAGACCTGAGACCCTATATATGTCTTGGTGCCGGCTTCAGCCCATTAAGAGGCGATGTATCCTACACATCCGAGGGTATTTTTTACGGCCCTCAGGGTGAAGAATATTACTCTTCCTCCGACAGTGAGGATCTGAGCAATATCGATGATATTGACATGGATTATATACCGATTCTTGCCCTGAATGCAGGCCTGAAATACTATTTTTACAATAATGCCAGCCTCTGGGTTGATATAGGATTCTTTGACGGGCTTATGATAAAGGGCGGTCTTGCATATTCCTTCTGATGGGATAAGCCATTACATAATATAGACATATAAATAATGCCTTCTTTTAACAGGCATATAAAACCCAGTATAAGGCCTGTCTTGGACATACTCCCTTATCCCGCATAAGCAAGAATGAATATTGTTGATAATATTAAAACTTGTATTAGATTAACCTTTGTCAGCAAGTTTTGTGACTTAAGTATTTTTTTATCTGAAAGGAGTTGTAGTATGAATTTCAAGTATATGGATAATCTCCTGAAAAATGCCCACAGGCAGGGAAGGGATTTCTTATTTGAATATGAGGTCTATGAGATTCTTGACAGCTTTGATGTCAGGATACCCATGTTCCAGGTCTACAGGCAGGATGATACCTTTGAGCCCTCATTCCTGAGCAGTTTTGATTCTGAAAAGGTAGTTTTAAAGATAATACACCCATATATACTTCATAAAACGGACTTCGGAGGAGTCAAAATAGTAGAGAAGCGCTCCTACAATGTACTTGACAGTATAAATGAAATGCTTACCCGTACGCCGAGGCAGTTTGCCGATTTTCTCATCGCTAACAGGGATATGATGCCTGAAAAATACAGGGAGCTAAAGGACGATGAGATTGCCTTTAGAGTTAATGCTGATACCGTTGGAATACTTATTATGGAATACATCGACTATGAGAAGGATGATTTCGGCACTGAGCTTTTTATCGGCCTTAGGCATACCCGGGAATTTGACAGCATACTGAGCATAGGCATAGGGGGGGTAAATACAGAGCTGTTCTCAGAGAATATAAAAACCGGCGGTTCAGCTGTAATCAGCTCTCCGATAGTATCAGGACCGGAAGTCATCTTTGAGAAATATCAGCATACTCTTTCCTACAAAAGACTCTCAGGCCTGCTTAGAGGGAAGAGGAGGATAGTAGACGAGGAAAGGATAAAGAACCTTATAGGTATCATGGCCGAGATAGCCAGTCACTATTCCTTCAGCGGAAACTCAGAGTTTATAATCAGCCAGATGGAGATTAATCCCTTCGTCTGCTACGGTTCGGACATAATGCCCATAGACGGGCTTCTTCAGTTCAGGCTGAATAAATACAAAAAGGTGAATAAACCACTGCATAAGATTAAAAAGCTCCTGGAACCTTCAAGCTGTGCCATTATCGGTGCATCTTCAAAGGGCATGAATCCCGGGAGGATCATACTTCACAACCTGCTGGAGAACAATTTCAACCGGGACAGGATATACCTGGTAAGACCCGATGGAGAATCTGTCGACAATATAAAGGCCTATTCCTCCATCCGCGAGCTCCCTGAAAAGGTTGATATGCTGGTTCTCGCCATATCAGCAAACCAGGTTGCTGATGCTGTAAAAGAGATAATCAGCTTTGACAAGGCTGAATCAGTGATACTGATCCCCGGCGGGATGGGAGAGACAAAGGAGGGCAAAAAGCTTGAAAAAGAGGTGGCCGGCATGATAAAGCAAGCCCACCTCTCCGACAACCAGGGTCCGGTCTTTGTAGGCGGAAACTGCCTCGGAATCCTCTCAAAAAAAGGAAACTATGATACCCTTTTCATACCCCAGGACAAGCTTCCAAAGCCCGGCGGAAAGCCCGGAAACACAGCCCTGATAAGCCAGTCCGGCGCCTTCATGATAACCAGGATGAGCAACCTTCCCCATTTAAGCACTGTATATGACATTTCCACGGGAAACCAGATAGACCTCTCAGCATGCGACTTTCTCGCCTATGTAAAGGATGACAGGGATATAAAGGTCATAGGCATCTATGTAGAAGGCTTCAATGACCTTGAAGGTGTCGAATTTGCCAGGAATGTCAGATCCGCAGTTGAATCAGGCATCGATGTGATATTCTACAAGGCCGGCAGGTCCCCGGAGGGCAAGACCGCCACCAGCGGGCATACAGCCTCCATTGCCGGGGATTATGATGTATGCTCATCGGTTCTTTCCGACAGCGGTGCACTTGTATGCGATTCTTTCCATGAATTTGAGGATACCCTCCAGATAGCCAGTGCTTTCCAGGGACGCAAAATAAAGGGCAATATGGTCTTCTGCATATCCAATGCCGGGTATGAGGCAGTCGGCATGGCTGACAACCTCCGTTCGGGAGGCGAGCTCTATCTCTACAGAAATGACGGGGATTTTAACCAGGGATTGTACAGCATTCTTGAAAAGTTCAGGCTGAATGGCCTTGTAAACTGCTCCAATCCCCTTGATCTTACCCCGATGGCCAGTGACAGCGCCTATGAGGGCATAATAAGATATGTAAATGACCAGAAAGCCCTTGATATAATTGTCATCGGCGCAGTTCCCCTTACCGCCGCCATGAAAACCCTGGGCAAAGACATGGGCGACCCGGACAGCCTCCCGGAAAGATTAGGGGATTTTTCTTCTGATAAAAGCAAACCAGTCATATTTATTGTGGATTCCGGTGACCTCTTCAATGATTATGTCCGGAGCCTCAGGGAAAAGGGATTTCCTGTCTTCAGGTCTGCGGACAGGGCGATGAAGGCACTGGGCAAATATATAAGCAATAAGCTTTAATGGAGTATTATTACAGAGGTTATTATGAATCCCCGATAGGGATCATATCCCTTACCGCAGATAAGGATAGCCTTCTAAAAGCAGAGTTTGCAGAAGGCAGGGAACCCGGCCAAAAAAACAGTATTATCCAGGATGCTGTTGTCCAGCTCAGCGAGTATTTTAACTGCAATAGAAAAACCTTTGATTTAAGTATCCGGTATGAAGGAAGCAGTTTTTTCATGAAAGTCCTGGCCGAATGCATGCATATTTCTTATGGGCGGACATCAAGCTACGGCCGTCTTGCCCAGAATATTGGAAAGCCGGGGGGGGCAAGGGCTGTAGGCCAGGCCCTGGGCAGAAACCCCCTGGTAATAATTGTACCCTGCCACCGGGTAACGGGAGCAAACAACAGGCTTACCGGTTTTTCCTGCGGTATATGGAGAAAGAGATATCTTCTGGGCCTGGAGTCAGGTTCAGTCTGATATCCTTCGCAAAATACTCTCAAATACCTCTGCAGGTTTTATCTGTTCCATGCATCCATGGGTGTCCCTGGGGCATGTCCTGTGCCTGCACGGCCAGCATTCAACCCTTTTGAAAAAGATCTCCGCCTTCTGAGACAGGGGAGATGTATGGCTGAATACTGTAGGCCCGAAAAGGGCTGTTATCCTGGTATCTCTTGCAGCTGCCATGTGCATTGCCCCTGAATCATTGGAAACCAGCATATCCAGCTCCCCTATGATATAAAGGCTTTCCAGAAGCTCAAACCGCCCGCTGGTATTGAAAACCCTCTCAGGACTGAAACCTGATATTATCCTCTCCGATAATGCATCATCCTCTCTGGAGCCGATAAGCAGTATATTGATATTTTTCTGTTCCAGAAGAAGTCGGATAAGTTCCCGGAAATTCCCCTCTCCCCACATCTTTGCCGGACCGTATTTTGCTCCGGGCGCAATGCCTATTATATGCCTGGACTCCGGCACCTGCCTATTAAGGCCCCTGGATAAAAAGCTGTACAAAAATTCCCTTTTGCCCTTGTGTTCATCAAAGCCGGTGGGTATATAGGGCGAAGGAGCCTGGCCCTCAAAGCCCAGGTACCTTGCCAGCCCGAGATAGCGATCCATCTGATGGGTATTTTCATATTTATCCCTGGGCTTGTCAGTAAGGAATATGCCCCTTGCATCCGTGGGATAACCTAACCTTCTCGGGATTCCGGCAAAATAGAAAAGCAGTGCCCCGTTTATGGCATTCTGAAAAAGTATTCCCAGGTCGTAGCCCTCCCTGTTTATCTGACGGGAAAGGCGGTAAAAAGCACCCGGGGAATTGCTCCCCAGACATACAGTCCTGTCAATAAAACCAAGGTTTTCGTATATTTCTCTTAAATAGGGCTTGCATACCACAGTGAATTCAGAGTCATTATACAGGCTTTTAATCGCCTTTAATGCCGGCAGGGATATTACCACGTCCCCCACCCAGTTGGTTGCTTTCAAGATAATTTTATCTGCCTTAATCTCCATTTGAAAAGGAATTATATATTTCTGCTGAATTATATCAATCAAAATTTAAATATTTTGACACTGCTGATTTAATAAAATATATTATGCTGTTATGTACAGATGTGTAAATATCACCGAAGAAGGGATCTGCACAGGGCAGTTAAGCCCCTGCATGCATGGCTCCCTGCCTTTTATCGAGATAGGCAGCAATATGCAGTACGGGAGCCTGTCCTGCAGTGAATGCGGATCAGAGTACCCGGTTATAGACTTTGTCCCCCTCCTGGTTCCTAAGCCCTTTTTCTACCTTAGGCATAACTTTTCCATCATAGAGACCTATCTTGCCCACACCAGAAGGCCCCTGCCCACGTCGGTAAAAAAGAGCCTGTATGCTGTCTTCCTGAACATGATGAACCGCCCTAATGAGCCGGTAATCCCTAACAGGAAAGGCTATGAAGAGAGGTTTATTGACGGGGTATATACCAGGTTTAAGTCCTATTTTGAATCCCAGGCCGGCATGGAATGGGAACCCGGCATATTCTGCCTCGGGGACATCAGAAATAATGAAAGCCCCCAGCTTTATCCCGTCATCATGGATATGATAAAAAAATACCATGAACCGGGCTCGGAAAATGCTGTGGATATAGCCTGCAACCTGGGCGGATTTACCTTCATGCTTTCCTCCCTGTATAAGAATTCCTTCGGTTTTGATACCTCTTTTGAAGCCATCCACAGCGCTTCATTATCAGCGGATAAAAAGCAGATAGCCTTCTCCCACGGGTCCTTTACCATAAATAAAAACCTTGATTTTCTTAAAAAGCCTAATTTTTTTGTCTCCGAAGCAGAAACTACACCCTTTATCTCCGATTATATTGATCTTGCCCTGGCCTTGAACATTGTTGATATTGTTCCAGACCCTGTAAAGCTCCTAAAGGAGATAGCACGCATTACCAGGAAAAACGGCACCGTTATCATAACAACCCCCTTTGTTGATTCCTCCAAAAGCGTAACCAGACTCAAAAAAATAGCAGGCAGTGAGATAGAAGCCTTAAAAATAATATCCGAAGAACAGGGCTTTTCCATCCTGGAGGAAAAGGATGACATCTTATGGCGTCTGAATGAATACAAAAGGAAAATAGTGCTTTATAACCTTTATCTCATTGTTCTTAAAAAGAACTGATATGCAGGAGATAGAACTAAAATACCGCCTTTCTCCATCTGATTATACGACCCTCTTAAATTTCCTTGAAAATCCTCAAAAAGAAATGACCCTTCTCAATATATACCTTGATACTGCCTACGAGACCCTGAGAACTCTCGGCCTCTCAATCCGCCTGCGAATAGAGAAGACCCAAAATAATCTCCACTATAAGCTCTCTTCCAAATCATCCCTTAAAAGACATAAAAGCCTATTTATCTGCGATGAACATGAGATAAGCCTCTCCAGGGAAGAATTCTCATCAGCAATTGATAACAAAACCGATATACTGAAGAAGCTTGGCCATACCCATGTTCATATAAATAAACCCCTCAGCCCTATATACTTCTGCACTACTGACAGGAAGGATTATACATTCAATCAGATTCCCCTGACCCTTGACCAGACTTACTATCCCGACGGCTTTACCGACCATGAACTGGAATGCGAATTCTCTGATTTTACCAGATCCCGGCTCATAATAAACAACCTTTTTTCCACCCTGTCAATCACCTCCGAAAGCCAGCCCCATACCAAAAGAAGCCGTGCCATGCTCCATAAAACATCCAGCCCAGTCCTCCCTGTTATAAAGGAATTCTTAAATGAATGAAATAATCCAGCACCTCATTAACTACGAATCAGCCCTGCTTGATTTTTATAAAAGCCTTGAATCAGAAAAGCTCTCCACCCTTCTAAAAATACTCATTAAAAAAGAAACCTGCATTTTAGACCTGATAAACCAGAACAAAGAAGCCCTCTCAGAAAAATTACCCTCCCCTAAATCCCCCGGTCTCTTCTCTTTCCTTAAAGACCAGCTGCTGCAGCCCACCCTGCCAAAAGAACCCACAGAAGCACAGATAAAAAACCATCTCTACTTATCAGAGAAATCTCTTATGTTTACTTATCTCTACCTGAAAGAAATCTCCCCGAACAAAGACCTCTACGACACCCTGATAATCCAAAGGCATATTTCCCTTAAACTAATCTATAATTTCCTGAACTGGGACTGAATGCCCTGCCATTTACAGCAAATTTCGGGCGTTTTATGCACCGGCTATTCTTTTGCTATTATTTGATAATAAGTTTCAAAATATTTTTCAGGTCCTTGCTTTATTAGCTCTTTAATCTTGTCACTTCCATATTTCTCTTCAATTTTCAATCCAATATAACAACCAACAATATAGAAAAGCCTGTCGCCAGAACATTGTCCGAGCACATATCCCAAAATTTCATTATTCAATTCTTCATCAATATTTTCATCCATAAGTTTTATGACTGAATTGAATTGCTCTATTTTCTTCTGTAAGGCTATTGGATCCAGTAAAATCTTATAATCGCTATCTGAAACTTCATTTAATTCAATTCGTTTATGATATGGCGTAAGTGTTGCCAAGCCCTCGTTCATAGTCATTGACATGACTATTGCTTTTAAGTCCCTGACCTTTCTCGCAGAAAAAATATCAGGTAAGGGCTGATATTTTTCAAAGCCGATATGAAATAACTCGTGGGCTATGTATAGTTCTATTTCCTTATAGTTATTTCTGAACTGTTCAAAATCTATATTCATGCAGATTTTATTATCAAAGGCAATTCCGTTATATCCGCCTATCACGTAATAAATTATTGCTTTTTGTTCATAGTCATCAGGAAGATATCTCAAGCACAGTCTTGCATAGCAATTAACAATTTCCTGCTCATGGGCTTTTAAAAAATCTATAATTTTAAGATATTTTTCTTTTCGTTCCCCCACATTAGAAAAATCAAATCCTTCGTCTCTGCCATTTAATGAATTTTGAAGGTTGTTCTCTGTAAGTGGATCTGAGGAATATTTCTTGCTGTGTGCTAAGATATGTTGGTAACCAGCGTTATTAATTATTTCTTCTGTATTCGTATTGCCTCCCACAATTTTGTCAAGGACTAATTCCACTGCGGAATAATCGAAAGAGATCTGTCCTGATAAAACCGATTCAAGAAAAAGCATCATAACGCCAAAACAAATTAGTGTTTTCATTTGATCTGTCCTCCTATTAATTGGTAAATAACGTTAAGGCTATGTGCCGTTTTAATGGCATATCGCCTGTGTTATCGGTTGGATTTTGGAGATTCCTTATTTCCCTTCCTTCTTATTACTAACGCTTTCATCAGCCGTTTTAACCGCATCGGAAAAACGGGCGCAAACAAGCTGAAACTGAGAATGTTCCGAAATGTGCCTGAAACACTCGGCGGTTAAAATCGGCTTCATGAAAATGTTAGGCGTTTATATTTTGCATGAGTTTAATCATTTGAAAGTATTACTTTGTTTTGTCTATCCATCGTTTAAAACTCTAGCTACACAAAGAAAATTCGTTCCTATTTGTCTTTCTTCTTAATCCCGCTGGTAATAACTAGTGCAATCAATCCAATCACATTAGATAAAGCGAATGCTAAAGTCGCAATAGTTCCCCAATCAAATACAAACTCATTCATTAAGAGACCAAATGTGCCTACTATCAAAAGAAAAAATGGGATCAGCTTTAATACTTTTGTCATTATTAGTTGCTCCTATTTCCATTGAATCGCATTATTAGTTTTGAGGTAAGGACTCCATATATCATAAATACTGCAGCTACGATGCCTAACGTAAAAACCTGCATTAATGACATATTAAAGGCAAACTTACCGACAGCTGATACAAAGAGAGTTGAACATATAAACAGCGCTATACCAGCTAAAATACCGTAGGCTACCCCATTACCTCGGCACACATACCTAAAAACGAGGAGCATTATTCCTCCAATTGCT
Organism: uncultured bacterium; assembly: GCA_964431655.1. GTDB lineage: Bacteria > CAYMEV01 > CAYMEV01 > CAYMEV01 > CAYMEV01 > CAYMEV01. Next base: position 16,408 of record CAYSKJ010000057.1, read on the forward strand.
CCTATAAAAGCTGCAAACACTACAACCTCTAACGCACCTCTTAGACTTAGATTTATAGAATTACCAGTAAAAAGTGCAATACCAGCAGTAACTGCACGTCCCAAAACACCTAATATGAGTATACCAGAAACTGCACCAATGAGCATTGCCAACAGCACTTCATGAAAAAACTTCATTTTGAATCATTCCTTCCCGCCTAACATAAGATTAAGTGTACTAATGAAAAAAGCAAAGGTTGCTCTTCATGACTACCTAATCTATGTTGCTTGTTATTTGTTATTTGTATACTATTATTGAAGTTAAACATCTTTTCTTCCTATTTATTTTCTTGTATATGTTGCTCATTTTGGCAACCTAATCTCAAAATAGACAGGGCTTCTTATTCTCATAATTTCCTACTCTCTAAGATCTTACCGGTAACATCTGTGTATCCGCATTGTGTATATCCTTCCATAATGGTATGTATCACGCAATGTGTATATTTCTCCTATATCCACACCTGTCATAATCCACCTGCTTCTGTTAACTATAATATGAGCTTGCTTTTTGATCAAGCTCTATTTTTATCATTTTGGTATTTTTTTAATTTATAGGCCAAAGATAATTTTAATAGGGGATGGGAATGGATATAGAGATATTAGGAGTAAAATAGCATCTAATGCAACAATATATAATATGTATGGTGGGGAATCTAAATTGTCCTATTTCAATTTTGGGTGGGGAATAGAATTGCCCTTGACATTTGGGCGGTGTAATAACGGAAACATGTCTTAGAAATAACGACAGAAATGCATGGCTAACATGGGATTACAAGTTTTAAATATATTCTGGCATCTGCGGTCATTTTTTACTCTCAGTAAGGCTATGGGAGCCATTAATATCTTTCCCTGAATTATCCAGGGCGCAGATAAGATTGGAAATGGCTGAATTATACCTGATGAATTCTTTCAGATCACACAATAATGGTACTAATGCATGATTATGAAATGGGCTAAAGAGCAAATGGTTCTCATGTTCCATGGATATGTGCTGTCGGAGGTCTAATA
>CAYSKJ010000058.1:0-16044 GCA_964431655.1 uncultured bacterium
CAGAGCAACTACATTAATCAGAGCCTTGACCTGGTAAAAGGAAAAGCTGTTACCGGTGCCCTTCTGGCTGCTTTTGTCCTTTTGCTCTTTCTTAAAAATTTGAAAAGCGCTTTCATCATTTCCCTGTCCATGCCAATTTCAATATTATGCTCTTTTGCGCCCTTTTATTTCACTGGAATGACCCTGAATATATTTTCAATTGCAGGGATAGCATTGGGTGTAGGTCTTGTAGTGGACAATTCAATAGTTATTCTCGAAAATATCAACAGGTACCTGAAAGAAGGCGCAAGCTCCCTTTCAGCTTCCATAGAAGGGACCAAAGAGGTAGCAGGGGCTGTTCTGGCCTCAACCCTTACCACTCTTGCCGTTTTCATACCTATCATCTTTGTCACTGGGATTACGGGAAAAATTTTCAAAGACCTTTCCCTTACTGTAATATATGTACTCTCCTTTTCCATACTAACAGCCATTACCATAATACCCATGCTGTCCTCAAAAATACTCCGGGAAGACTTCACAAGGCATATTGCAGATAACAGCAGAAAAGGGATATTAAAAAGGACAGGCTATTTGATTTATGACATGTTTTACCTGGGAAAAATATCGGATTTAACAATGAAAATTTATAACAAGGCACTGATAAAACTCACATCCAGTCTCAACTTCAGGCTGATTTCGGTTTCTCTGGTGCTGGTATTCTTTATATTAACCCTTTTTTCCATACCAAACACTGAACTGGTTCCCGAAGGAAAGCAGAAAGAATTCTATATTGCATTCAATACACCCCTTGGCATAGGAATTGACAGAGCTAATGAAATAATTACAAGGATTGAAGGCATTCTGCTCTCGGATCCCGATGTGGCGACGGTCAGTTCTTCACTTTCAGACCTGGAAGGAGTCAATGAGGGAAATATACTCTTTCTCCTCAAAAGCGAAAGGGAGTCAGGGCAGATAATAGAGAGGGTAAAAAACAGGATTATGGATGCTGTGCCGGCTGGATATGAATTTTCAATCAGGCCCATTTCAATCTTTGAGAATATAATCTCTGAAACCTCGGAAAAGAATCTGACTGGCGACTTTGTTGTAAAAGTTGCAGGGACAGGGTTTATTGAAATAGAATCTTCTGCAGACAAAATATTTGAGTATTTCTCAGAAAATGAAAATATTGCTGAACTAAGGACATCCAAAAGCCAGTATAAACCCCAGATCATTATTGAAATAGATCGTTACAGGGCATCATCCCTGGGGCTCTCAACAAATATGATCGCTCAGACCATAAAGACCAACCTTGCCGGGGATATAGCCTCAGACATCAAACAGAGAGGGGAACAGATAGACATTAATATCGTCGGTAATAAGAACCTCTACAGCAGTATTGATGATATTGCCGACATCCCCTTTTCCGTCAGCACAGGAGCAAGTTCTGTATCTGTCCCCTTAAGCCACTTTGCTGATGTACGCCTGATATCGCGTCCTATTGAAATCAGGCATGAAGAGAGACAGAGGATGATCGGGGTAAGCGGGGATTTAAAAAAGGGATATTCCCTTGGCAGGCTTCTGGATAATCTGGAGATATATGAATATGACCTGTCACCCGTATCTAAAAAACTTGACCTGCCTGAGGATGTTTTCATTTCCCTTTCCGGCTCGGCCCAGACCCTGCTTGAAAGCATATCCCAGCTGAAAGCAGCCTTTCTTATGGCTATTGCCCTGGTTTACATGGTAATGGCAGCACAGTTTGAATCCCTCCTTCAGCCCTTTATAATAATGTTTGCCATCCCCCTGTCTCTTATCGGCGCATTTCTGGGGCTCAACCTTTTCGGCATGAGCCTTTCTGTAGTCGCATTTATAGGCCTTATAATGATGCTCGGCATAGTGGTGAACGACTCCATACTGCTGGTCAACTATATAAACATTCTGAGGTTAAGAGGCATAGAAAGGACACAGGCCATAATAACCGCAGGCAATCATAGGATCAAGCCTATCCTTATGACAACCTTCACCTCCCTGCTGGGAATGCTTCCAATGGTCTTCGGAATAGGCTCAGGTTCCGAATTCTACTCTTCAATGGCCATGGTTATCATCTTCGGCCTTTTGTTTGCCACATTTCTTACCCTGGTAATCATACCTGTTATTTATATTATTTTTGATGATATTTCAGAGCATACCAGCCTTTATATCCTTATGCTCAAAAACCTGGTATCAAAGATATAAAAATGTCAATCACAGAACTGGCAATAAAAAAACCTGTCGCTAATTTGATGCTGCTCCTTCTTCTGGTTTTCCTGGGAATAATGACTTATAACAAGATAGAGACAACCCTGCTCCCTGACTTTTCCTTTGAGTTTCTGTTCATCTATGCAACCCTTGACAATACACCGCCCCGAACCATGGTAAGCATGGTGACCCAACCCATTGAAGAGGCTGTAAAGATGCTGCCCAGCACTGTGAATGTCAGATCCAGAACAGGCCAGAATGATACAAGCATATTCATCCAGCTTTCATCGGGAACCAATGTCCTGGTTGCAAAAAACACCCTGGAAGATAATATCTCGCGCATGAACCTTCCAGCCGATACCCAGTTTTTTGTATATCACTTTGATCCCCAGGATATTCCCATACTGTCCATAAATATTGGTACAGGCATTGATCTGGAAAAGACAAAATACCTTGTGGACAATATAATAAAGCCTGAACTGGAAAGGATACCGGGAGTTGGAAGGATAGACCTGCAAGGAGGTTTTGACCGGGAGATAGTTATACGGCTGAAAAAGGACTCCCTGGAAAAGCATAATATAACCATCGGCACAGTCACTGCTGCGCTCTTTTCCGAGAACATACAGCAGAAGGGAGGCACAATTAAAAGCGGCAGCCGGGAGACAGTAGTAAAGGTAAACAGTAAACTGGAATCCCTTCAGGATATTGAGAACATAGTCGTAAAAACCTTCCCTAACAGCAAGGCACTTCTGATTAAGGATATCGGCTATGTTTCTGAAGATTTTGAGAACAGGGACTATATTTATAAATTCAACGGCAAAGATGCCTTCTTAATTGATGTACTGAAAAAATCAAGCGCCAATACCCTTGAAGTATCTGAAAATGTAAAGTTAAAAACCGCCGAGTTCGAAAAGAGGTTCAATTTGAAGCTCACCTATTTTAATGATGCCTCCGAAACCATCAAGTCTGTTCTGAATACAATAAAATCAGACCTTCTGAAAGGCCTTTTCTTTGCCTGTCTTGTTCTCCTGATTTTTTTAAGAAGCTTCAGAAGCATCTTCACCATAGTAATTGCCATTCCCATCTGCATAATAATAACCTTTATCCCCATGTATTTTACGGGAGTAAATATCAATCTTATATCCCTTCTCGGTTTCGCTCTTGTTTCAGGTATGCTGGTGGACAACTCCATAATCATCATGGAAAACATACACCGGTACCGCATTATGGGGCATTCTCCCACACAGGCATCCATGCTGGCAGTCCTTGAAGTAAAGAGACCTATCTTTGCCTCAACCCTGACAACCATAGCTGTCTTTTTCCCGATATTCCTGATTGGAGGACTTGCATCAAGAATATTTGAGGACCTGTCCTTTACTGCCATATTCTCACTGGCAGCATCCTATTTTGTAGCAATGAGCATTGTCCCGATGATAATTGCAAATTTCTACCTGGAAAGCCGTCCTGAGCCTGGATTCAAGATTATAAACCGTATTTTCGATTCCCTTCCTTTCAGGCTGACAGGCAGGCTTTTTAAGGAGGGCTATGAGAAAGGGAACCTGCTCATTCAGAAAAAGTGGTATACAAGACTGCTTTTCATTGCCTTTATAATAATATCCCTGATTGCAGGGTTTATCTATAATTCCCTCCGGGGCGAGTCCGATGATATTGTGGATCAGACCTATCTGCGCATAAACGTTGAAGCTGTTCAGGGCACTAAAATGAGTGAAATGGAAAGAATAGTCCTTGCCATAGAATCATTTCTTTCAAAAAATGTGCCTGAGATAAAAGACGTATCTAGTGTATCCTTTACAGGCAGGGGAAGATTATATCTCATTTTGCATAAAAAGGATGAATTCCAGTCCGAATTTCCAGGAAAGCCCTACAGAACCGTCGATGATATATCAAGGCTTGTTTTTGACGAGTTTAACGGTATGCCTGGAATAAGGATAGAATCCAGCATAAGGTCTCACGGCCGGGGTGGCATGGATGCATCAAAAAATATTGTCAGCATTGAGGGTAAGGATATTGACTATCTGAGAGAACTGAGCGAAAAAGCCGTTGAAGCCCTCCAGGGTATTGAAAGCCTGTACGAAGTAAACCCTGATTACGGTATAGTAGGCTCTGAAATTGTCGTCCATCCCAACAGAGAAAAGCTGGAATCCCTGGGCCTCTCATCCCAGGATATAGCCATGATCATACTCAGGGAACTAGGGAGTGATATCGCCACTGAGATTTTTACTGACGGAGTAAAGAAAAAGATAAGACTTACGGTAGACTATCAGCAGGCAAAGGATATTGAAACCCTTAAAAACATAAAGATAAACATGCCCAACAATATACAGGTAGCGCTGGAAGAGTTCATTGATATTGGCATAGAGGCTCAATCACCGAGGATAATACGGGAAAACAGCAAGTTTGTCAGCTTCATCGAGTTTAAGGTTGATAAGGATATACCAATGACAAAAATCATGGAAGACATTACCAATTCAAAAAAAACAGGGATTCTTGACAGAATAATACTCCCTCCGGGTTATTCCTTCAGCTGGGGTGGGAGAATGATGGCTTTCCAGGAATCCATGAGCGATATGTATGTATTTTTTATTGCCGGTCTTATCCTTGTTTTCATGATTATGTCAGCTGAGTTCGAGTCTCTGTTCCATCCTTTTGTCATAATATTTACCGTCCCCGTTGCAATATTCGGCGGAATCTTAAGCCTTAACATCCTGGGCATAAATTTTTCTGAGAATGCAGCCATGGGACTGGTCATAATTATTGGAATAGTAGTAAATGATGCCATAATCCTGATAGATTTCATAAACCAGGAAAGGAGAAGGGGAAAAGACCGGGTTGATGCTATAATATCAGCCGGCCTGGTAAGAATGAGGCCCATATTCATGACCACCCTGACTACAGTGGGAGCAATGCTTCCACTGCTTTTCGGTTTTGAGGAAGGTTCCGAATACAAAAGGCCCATGGCAGGCATTATCATAGGAGGGCTTTCCTTTGCATCCTTTCTGACCCTGTTCTTTATTCCGGCCCTTTATTCCTTTTTTGAAGATATTGTAGAGCTTTTAAAATTCCTTATGCTGAGGATTAAGGTCTCATTAAAGACCTGATCAGGCCTGCTTTATAAAAATTTCCCCTCAGGCTCTCAAGGCCTGTCATAAAGCACTACAAAGGTATCAAAACCTTCACGGATAAGTTCCTGCTCAGCTATTTCTGCTGAATCTATTCCGCTGAAAGGGCCTATCCTTACCCTTGAAAAATCCCCGTAGATTTCAATATAGCCATCGTAACCCGCGCTCTTCATCCTTTTAAGAAGATTTTCTGCATTATCCCTGTCCTTGAAGCTTCCTATCTGGATTGAATAATCCCCTGATAACGGCGGGGGTGATTCTCCTGTGACAAAAATCATCTTTACCGGGACGACACCGTCTACAATCATATCCAGTTTCCTCGCTGCCCCCAGGCTAAGGTCTATGTCCCTGCCCTTTATAAAGGGCCCCCTGTCATTTATCCTGACAACAACGGATTTGTTATTATTAAGATTTACAACCTCAAGTACTGTATTAAAAGGAAGGGTCTTGTGGGCAGCTGAGAGGCCGTACATATCATAGGTTTCCCCATTTGCGGTCTTTCTGCCATGAAACTTGTGGGCATAATAGGAGGCATAACCCTTCACTGCAGTATCCGGTTCCATTATATCAGGAGCTTTTTCTTTAAGCTGTCTGCCGGTGCAGGCTGAGTATATCAGAATCGATACGGATAGAATTAACAGAAGAATAATCCTGTATGCCGATATCATTTTATGGCAATTCAAAAGCTGTCCCTGCTATTACCGAAAAACTGGTCAATCAGGTCTCTCTTGGAAGGGTCTGTAAAGAACCGGGCATTAGGGTTGTTCCAGTTGATTTCATCACCGGGGTCCTGAATAATGATCTTTTTGCCAAGAAGAAGGGCTAATGCCTCCTCTATCTGGCTGATATCATGGATAAGCTTCTCATTCATTTCATTCAGGGATATGTTTTTATCAGCTTTCCTTACCAGGTTCAAAACATCCCGGAAAATCTGCGGCAGTCTGTCCAGTTCGATATTTAATTCTGAATAAACCGAGCTGTATATCTTTTCCCCCTTTTTATAAACTGCAAGCTCCCCCTTCTTCATAATATCTCCCTTACAGCCCTTTATGCTCCTGCTTGAAAAAACCAGTGCCTTATCACCCTCAATCTCAATCCCGTCCTTCAATTTCAGCCTGCAGGCTCTGTATATGAACAATTCATTATGGCCTGTTTTGTCATTATAAGCAAAAACATGGTCTCCGCCTGCAAGGAATGAGGTATATGGCCCGTAGCAATTGATTTTATGCATATTTTCAAGAAGCTTATTGAATAAAGAGCTGTCAAATCTTAATTCACAGTCTTCGGAAAAGCGGTTCAGGATAAAAAACAGATTATGCTCTGAATCTGAGGATGCCCTGCATTTTGCCCTGTCGGGAATGAGCTCCTGCTTATAGGAATTATGAAGTTCGCAGGCATCAAGGTAAGCAAAATTATCAGGGTGAATATGCAGTTTGATGATACCGGCGGAGTTATCGTTTTTCTTCCTTTTTTGGAAAAATACTGCGGAATCTGACAGGAACTGAAGGCTCCCTCCCTTCAGGGATAAAGAGCTTATACTGGATAAAATTCCTTTGTAATAATAGCATATATCCATATCCAGGATGTCTGCGTCTACCTTTACTATGGTATCATCATGACAGACAACTGCGAAATACTCACACATAACTTTCTCCTTTAACAGGTTTTATACTGCCTCCACCTTGTATTATATAATTATTCCCGAACTGGGGCTGTTTTACAATAAAAAAATAATTTAATTCCCATGTCGCTTAAGCAAATTTTCTTGAAAAAGAGGTATTTTTCAATAAGATAACTGAAATCAGGGAGATTTTACGAGCATTATGCATAAAAAGCTTTCATACCCTAATATATACAGCCTCCGCTCCTCTGCTGGCTCAGGCAAAACATTCTCCCTTGCATGCTGGTACCTAAGAATACTTTTCAAAAACAGCAGCCGCTTTCAGGATATCGAAGGATATAAAAATATACTGGCCATTACCTTTACAAAGAAAGCATCAAAGGAAATGAAGCAGAGGATCCTTGATTTTCTCAGGGCTGTTGCTCTCATGGATACTGAGATATTAAAATCTATTATCGAATTTGAGGAACTCAGCAATGCAAAAACTCCGGACTTTATGAAAAGGGCAGCCCGTGTACACACCGATATCCTTAGAAACTTTGAATCTTTCAATGTAAGAACCATAGACAGTTTCTTCACTTATCTCCTGAAAACCCTCTCATTAAAAATGGGCATTAATCCTGGCTTCACCATAGAAGAAGACAGTGAAAGGTATGTCAGGTCCGCCTTCAGGGATTATATAGAAGAGATTGTGGAAAAAAAACCGGCTGAAGATATTGACCTTATAGAGAATGTAATCACCGAGCTGTTGTTCTATCATAATCTTGATTACTTCCCGGAAAAATCTATAACAGACATGCTGATATCGGTTCTTATGCGCTATGAAAGCATATATGGTGCAGAATTCGAGTCCCCTGATTATATCCCCGCCGCCTTCAGCGGATTTATAAGGAATATAAGGGAGAAAACCATCCTTCTTGCAGATGAGATATTATCCAGGGGACTTTCCCCAAAAGCAAATTTCTTGAAACTGATCGAGAAGCTTAAAAGCCTTGACCCGGACAGTGCAAAATGGAAAGATTTCAAGGAATCAATCAGCAGTAATCTTGTAAGGGACGAACCCGACGGATACAAGAAATCAAAGGTAGCACCCACTAACATGGCGCAGATGCTGTGGAAAGAAATTCTTGATAATATCAGAAATGCCCTGGAATACAAATCAATGACATATTATTCAAAGATTATAAAGCTGTACGGAAGAATCAAATCCCATATAGAAAAGCAGAAGAATGAAAAGGGTATAATCTTCATTGATGAGATTAATAAAAGGCTGAGAGACATTCTGGCACAGGAGGCAAATCTGATCTTTGCCGATACCGGGCTTGAACATTTTCTGATAGATGAATTCCAGGATACCAATATTCTGCAGTTTAATAATCTCAAGCCCCTTATAGATGAGGCCTTATCCGGAGAAGGAAGTCTTTTTTTTGTAGGCGACAGAAAGCAGTCCATCTACAGGTTCAGGGGAAGCGACAGCAGTATATTCAAAAAAGCAGAGTCCATGTTCACACAGAGTATCAGTTCCCGGACACTGGATAAAAACTATCGTTCACTGCTAAACATTGTAGAATTCAATAACAGGGTATTTGATTCCGGCAATATCTCAAGGTGGGCTGAAGATGCCTTCACTGATGCCATGGGAAAAGGCTGTACAGGCAAAGTTCTATCAAAACTGAGGGATAAAATGAGGGATGACTTTTCAAATTCTTCACAGACTGCAAGCAGGGAACAAGAAACAGAAAAGGGGTATGTATTTCTCCAGGCATTGCCTGGGGATATCAGCACTCCATACAGCCATGTTACAGAGCTTCTGACAGATGATCTGCTTAAAAGATTTAATCATAAAGATATAGCCATTCTAACCTTCAAAAACCAGGAGAGCAGGGATCTTTCCCAGACCCTGACCAACAGCGGTATACCCAATATCAGCGACAATGCCCTGGACATAAGGGAAAATGAAACAGTAAAGGCTGTCATATCCCTCATAAACTATATCCTGAACCAGGGTTCAGATGCCTGCCTTTTTGAATTTCTTCTTTCCGCTGTATTCAGCAGATGGGCTTCATCAAGGCAGTTATTCCAGAACAGCAATATCATGGACCTGCTGGAAAAACGCAAGAGTGAGAAATTTGCTGATTATATATGCAAAAATTATCCCGTGATAAAAACAGAGCTTATCACACCCCTGTGTGATGACCTGAGGCTGAAATCCTTCTACGCTTTCTGCAGAAATCTCTGCGCAAAGCTTAATGTCCTCGGCATGTTCCCTGAGGATGCCATTTTTATATACAAGCTTTTTGAATTTGTGCAAAACCGGAGTGAAAAGGCTGAAAGCTCCAGTGAATTGATCATGGAAGAGATAAACTCCGAGGAAAGGAACAAAGACCTGGAAATTGAAGCATCGGAAGACATAGATTCTGTAAGGATTCTCACCATACACAAATCCAAGGGACTTCAGTTCCCTGCAGTGATTATTCCGAAAATTGCACTTAACAACTGGAAGATTTTCAATGCATACGAGTCTGCGGTATTGGATAATGACAAAATACACCTTTACAAAATTGATAAGTCTGAAGCACTAAAATCAGACAGACTCCTGGACCTGTTTGCAGATGAAATAATACTGAATCTTTCTGACAGCATAAACATGCTTTATGTTGCCCTTACGCGCCCCTCCCGGGAGCTTTACATGTTTTTCTCAGAAAATATCAGAGAAAATACCGGGTTTCCCTGCAAAAGCTATCTGTCGCTGTTTAACCAGTGGCCTGAGGTAGAAGAAGCCCTGTCCGCAGGCAAGCACTATTCAATCGGCAGTAAAATTCAGTCATCACCATGTGAACAGGAGGATAAACAGCTGACTCTTGATAATCTTAATGCTGATAAAGACTGGGAGGAACTCCTGAAAAAGCGCGGGGCAGATATATCGGTATTGAATGGACTCAAAAACTTTAATGAATATGTTTCCCGCAAGCTCGCCCTCTCATTCTTAAGGTCGTGCCCTGTAATTGAGGAAAACAATCTGGGATCAGAAATTCAGAATTTTCTCAAACGGGAAAGAATAGATGAACCCGGCACAAAAAATATGGCCGAAGAAATAATAAGAAGTATAATGCTTGATGAGAGGCTTAAAAGCCTGCACTTTGATAAAAAAACAGTAAAAAATTTTGCTGTTGCAGATAAAAACGGCACTGCAATATTCATTGACAGGATTATCATATTGAGTGACAGCATCCATGCTCTGCATTACACAGACGTTCCCGGTGATTTATCCTCCGATACAGTAGATTTCAAAAAAGCCGTTGATTTATTGAGGTTAATCTACCCTGACCGTATTATCAAGGCTTTCTTTGCCTCTACAGCGGACAGCTATGTTAGGGAGGTGAATTAATGATCATCAGCCTGCCCTTAAATTATGATATACTGGATTTTATTACCGGCTTAATTTCTGATATGCCTGTAAAACCGCATGATTTTTCAGGCATTATGATAGTTTTTCCCAATAAAAAGCCGGGACTTCACCTCCTTCAAAGGCTGGCCCGGAAAAGCACCTGCTGCATTCTTCCCCCCCGTATATACTCCATAGATGACCTTTTCAGGCATTTGTACAGAACAAATAACCCTGACGGCAGGGAAATAAGCGCCCTGGAGGCTGTAGTACGCCTCTGGGAGATAATAAAAGACCGTGATGATATTCCGGAGTTCAGCCCGATGAGTATCAGCGCTTTTTATGAGTGGGGAATGGAAATATATAAATTTTTTGAGGATCTTTTCATGGAGAAGGTCAGTCAGAAGGAGTTTAAAGAAGCACTGTCCTGTGTCTTTGCAGGAAGTATTAATGAAAATGATGTCAGGCAGAAGCTTTTTCAGATATATGAGAGCTATACGAATGCCCTTGAATCAGAAAATACAGCTACTAAAGGGTATATGTACAATGGGGCTGATGGTTATATCTGCAAAGGTTTTACCAGATATAAAAGCGTAATCTTTGCCGGTTTTTTTGACCCGACGAAATCGGAGCTGATACTGATGAAAAATATTATGCAGGTGATGAATGACAGCTTTTATTATATAATTCAAAACGACAGCAGGGAAAGCTATATTAACACAGGAATGCTTTCGGAGCATTTAAACCCTCACGTGGAATACCCCATTACGGATTTTGACACCCCGAACCCGGAGATAAAACTAATAGAAGGATTTGATACTCATTCCCAGATACTGGGTGTCAGGGATGAACTAAGCAGGGAAAACGCTCATGAAAACACATGCATAGTCCTTCCGGAGCCGTCAAGCCTTATCCCGGCTCTTTATGATATTATTCCTGCCCTGGAGGCCGAATTCAATATTTCACTGGGATACCCGGTCTTTTTAACCCCTTTATATAAAACTCTGCAGAAGGTTTTAAACCTTCATAAAAATGCTGTAATAGAAAAGGATCGCAATTATTATTATCCTGTAAGGCTATATATTGAACTCCTGCAGGACGGACTGATGCGCTCTCTGAATATCGGAAAAGATGAAGAGCTGTCCCTTAATGATATAATTACCAAAGTAATTCAAATTATAACTGAAAATGAAGTCTTAAAAGTCTTCCCGGATGAAATCTGCGGGCTTTTTGAAAAAAATCTGAAAGATTCTGGGTCTGGATGCGATAATGAGCTCAGCCTGATAAATAAATTTCACGAAATATTCCTTTTCAGTATTGAACGCTGTATCAGCTTTGAGGATGTCATTAATTCCCTGTTTGATATTATTCGCATTACAGCTGAAAAAAGCAATATAACTGATATCAGTTTCGGGCCAGAGAGCGTTGAAGCTCTTCTAAACAGAATATCAGAGATATTCAGTATAAAGAAGTATGCCTCGGATCTGAAAATTCCTGTTATTCTTGAGCTTCTCCAGAAAATGCTGGGCGATTCCTATATGGTTCTAACCGGCTCCCCCCTGGCGCCTCTTCAGGTCCTGGGCATACTGGAAACCCGCTGTCTGAATTTTGACAGGATATATATACTAAATTTTAATGAGAATTCTCTGCCTGATTATAAAAGCGCAGAGCCCCTCGTGCCTGATCAGCTTAGGAAGCTCCTAAAAACCGGCCACCGCCAGAGAAAGATAGAGATTTACCGTTACCATGCCAACCGGATTATCCAGGCATCAAAAAAGGCTGTCCTGGTATATGACAACTCCAGAGAGAACGAGAAAAGCCGTTTTATTGAGGAGATACTGTGGAATTACCGCCAGGACAAGCACCCGCTCCCAGAATCAAATAATGTATCCCTCTACATCAATCCGAGATTTTTAAAAGACATAAAAAGGGAAAAATCACCCGCAGTTTTAAAAAAACTTGCCGGTATGACCTATACTGCCACAAAAATAGATACCTATTTGACCTGCCCTCTCCGGTTCTACTTTAATGATGTTCTGGGTATGGGTAAATCAGGTAAGGATAACGAGATAGGGGAAATAACCCATTTAGAGATAGGAACTTTTGCCCATGAACTGCTGGAATATTCAATGAATCTTTATAAAACTCTTACTGGCCGGCACATGACAGTTGATAAAACAAATTTCCTCAGCAATATTCATAACCATTTTGATTCCATATCCGATCAATACTTCAAGAATAAACATGCAAGCACCCTGTTCCTTTTTAAGATGTCCTTCCTTTACTATCTTGACAGATTTCTCTCATCAACCCTTGATTACCTAAAAAATTACAATATAGAAATCCTTGACCTGGAAAAAAACATTAACAGGACTATTGATGTTGATGACAGGAGTTTTTCCCTTTCAGGAAAGATTGACAGGATTGACAGGGTAAATGATTTTTACTGCATTATTGACTATAAAACAGGAAATTTTTACAGCCATAAAAAAGATAATCCTTACAGTGCTGGGCAGGGGCTGGACAGGTGCGGAATCAGAGAAAGGGTAAATTCCTTCCAGCTGCCTTTGTATCTGTATCTCTTTGATGAATACCCTGCCGATGCCTTCTACCTGTCTTTTAAGAATATCTCAGAAAAAAGCTCAGGTATTTTTCATAATAAACTGAAAGAGTTATATGACAATGCCAGTGCGGATAAACTAAAGGACTCGGAAAAAACAATTAAAAACCAGTATCTTCCCCTCCTGAAAGATATCCTCAGGGAAATAAACAACCCTGATATACCTTTCACCCAGGACAGAAGCCTTCCCATCTACTGCCATTACTGCCCATACAGAAGGATATGCCTCTAGATTATTCAGCATATCATTTATATTGACAAGCCCTGCAACAGAATCTAATATTTGACCATATAGCAAAGGAGGGCAATTATCATGTTAGAGGCTTTTTACAATCAGCTTCAGCTGGAGTATGAGAAGGAAAAGGACCAGATCAGGGATTTCATGAACAAGAACCACCCCAGTCTTCTGACTGAATCCTCTATAACTGCAATTCGGGATTTCATCCTTGGCATGCCTTTGATAATCAGGATACTCAATACCCTGCAGATGAAAAACATGCTGAACAGCGAAGAGAAACTCTTATACGGCTTTCTTGTAAGCTACCTGCTGGAGCCAAACGACCTCCTTCCCAAGAATCAGTACGGTTTTTTCGGCTACCTTGATGATGCATACCTTACAGGAATCATATCCAAGAACATATTTGCCGGCAAAAAGCTCTCAGACCTTGAAGACCTTTCCTTTGACACGGATCTGATAAACCATTACCTGGCTCTTCTTGACAGAACCAAAATATTCATACCTCAGGACATAAGGGAAAAACTTGACAATACTTACAAAGATGCAATAAATATGGCACTGGGGATTACCCGTCAGATAAATATTGAAGAAATAGAAAAAAACCTTTTTAACTGATATCAAAAAAAAACGGGCGGTAAAAACATTACCGCCCGTTCATAAAAAAGCATTTTGCCTTTTTACAGGCTTTATTTCCTGCCCTTGTTCTTCATTTCCCTTCCTGTGTGGGTATCACACTGCTCTGTTTCCATCCTTTTTCTTTCATGCATCCGCATATTTTCACGCAGTTCTTCCAGTTTCTGTAGCTGTTCAGGGGAAAGTATCTCCTTTAAGCTGATAATATGGTCTATTCTCTGGTCCAGCATTTTTGACTGAATATCCTTGATGCTTTTCTTGAGTTCCTCGATTCTGGCCTTGTCCATCTTCTCTTTTTTCAGCTCTTCCCTTATCTCCTGATTAAACTTCTTCATCTCCTCCATAAAAGGCTGGACTGTGTCCTTCACCGTGTCTCTGAGGCTTTTAATCTTTGTAAGCTGTTCTTCTGTGAGCTCCAGGTTCTTTTTATGCCTCTCAATCATGAAGAAATCCATGGGGTCCATATCCCCCCTCATTCCCTTATGGCCTGGTTTCCTGTTCCTGTTATTTTCGCACTCTTCCTTATGGTCGCCTTTGCAGTCCGGCTTATGGGCATCTGCATAGGCATATCCGCCGGCAATTATAAGAATAATTGCAAATATTCCCAGTATTGCCCTGTAACTTTTCATTTTCTGTTCCTCCTTTTTTTTTATCTGACCCTATAGACATGCCGGGATAAAAAATGGTTTAAACGTTTTTTATTACTATTCCCTGATTAAGGTTGCCCGGTGATAACATGGGCTTTACATCCGTCTGTGATGTGAACCATTTGTCAAAAAGGGCGAAATTACCGATGGTATTATTGTAATTGTCAATTACCATGATACCGCCGGCAGAGAGGGATTTGTATAACTGCTGTAATACATCCCTGCTGAAGGGGGCGTCATAATGAATGAAGGCAAAGCTGAGACCAGCCAGGATATCAGGGTTTTTTTCCAGATTTGCCTGTATTAATCTGAGCCTTTTAAAAAAAGACAGGTTGAAGTGTATCTCATCCATGCACATTATGGAATAAGCGCTTTTACTGTCTGAAAGCTCAAAGAGATCTGCAAGCACCAGATCCTTATCCATATTAGAATACTCCATGGCTTTAGCCAGGGCAAAAGCGCTTCCACCCAGCCAGACACCGTATTCCAGAACATCACCTTTAATTGTTTTGCATGATTTAAGAAACTCCAGCAATGTAAAAATCTTTCCCCTGTCAAGCATGGTATGGATATCCCTGTAGTGCATCTCCTTTTCCAGGTGTCTGTAAAACATTATATCCCTGAACGCTTCCTTATCCTTCTTATACTTTTCCGTCGGGGGAAAAACAAATATCCTCTGCCCACCGTAGCTGTTGTGTCCCTTTATCATACCCGCATATTCATTGCTGAAATCCGGACAGCAGCATAAAAAAGCCCTGGCAGGCACCTCCATTGCCTCATCCAGAGACATTATCTTTCTCCCCCTGTATCTCCACCCGTCCCTTTCATTGTCAATGACAGCCGAAATCCTGTCCCCGCTGAGGTTCAAAAGGTATTTTGCATAATTGTTGAAAGGAATAAGCGTGATGGGAGCTTCTTCACCATCCAGCCGGTCTATCATCTCAGAAAGGAGGCCTGTATCCAGAGACAAACTAAGTGAATCAACGGCACTAAGGAAACTGCCTGTTTTCATTCCCATGTTCAGGCAGTAATTTTTCTGAAATCTCTGCCTGAAGGATTCTGAAAAACCCTCAATTCAAATTCCGGAACAATTGCGAGGATATGGTCAAAGATATCAGACTGTATGCCTTCGTAGCCAACCCACGAATAATCGCTGGAAAAGGCGTATATTTCTATAGGAAGCCCGTTTTCACAGGGCTGGAGCTGGCGGATGAGAATAATGTCATCCTGTTTTATCATGGGGTGATTTCTTATATAGCTTGTTATGTAGGCCCGGAAGGTTCCTAAATTAGTCAAATGCCTTCCATTAACCATCACCGAAAGGTCTGCCTTTATACTGCTGTTGTATTCCTCCAGTTCCTTCTGCTTTTCCTCAATGTAATCACTTATATACTGTACCTTTTTAAACTTCTCAAGCATCTCCCCTGTGCAGAACTTAACGGTATTCATATCAATAAAGACAGATCTCTTAATTCTTCTTCCCCTGGACTCCTCCATTCCTTTCCAGTTCTTAAAAGAACCTGCCACAAGCTCATAGGTGGGA
>CAYSKJ010000058.1:16054-17428 GCA_964431655.1 uncultured bacterium
GTGGTGATGGTTCTATCCCAGTTCTTTACCTTTACTGTATTTAAGGTGATCTCTATTACATCGCCATCAGCATTGAACTGGGGTACCTCAATCCAGTCCCCTATGTGAACCATATTGTTTGCCGACAGCTGAACCCCTGCCACCAGGCCCAGGATGGAATCTTTGAAAATCAGCAGAAGTATTGCCGTCATTGCACCGATACCGCTAAGCAGGCCCCAGGGCGACTGGTTAAGCACTGTGGCAATAGCTATAATAAGGGCCATTATTCCTACAAATATTTTTACAACCTGGAGATAGCTCTTTATGGGTTTTTCCTTTGAAACCTTGTAACTGCGGTATATGGCATCCACAGAATCAAGAAATGCGCTGATAATAAGATAGCCCAGAACCGCATAGTAAGCCATGACCATGCGCTGTACGAAAATCTTGTAGGTTTCCCCAAAAACCCCTGCAAAAGCATATATAACCATGGCAGGGATAATATGGGAAAGCCTGTGGAAAAATCTCTTTTCCAGCAGAACATCATCCCACTTGGTCCTGCTCTTTTTTACGAATATGGCAAGTATTCTGAGAACAATCTTTTTTGTCACCCAGTTCACAATAACTGCAATAAAGCCAATATTGAATACCAGTATGGCCACAGCGAGGTAAAAAGACCATATCTCTGGTATATTGCTGGACATGAACCATTCTTTAAGCGTATCTATCATAACTGAACTCCCCTGTTTCTTTTAGCTTTATTTTATAAACAAAGATATCATTATGTGTCAAACAATAATTCTGCTTCAGCCTCAGCTTTTCCAGCAGCCCGCTTTTTATCCCTCCTGAAGGACATTTCAAGAACAAATCCAATGGCAAAGGGAATAAATGAAATCACCAGGCCCCCTGCGATAAGGCTGTATATATCTATCCCTGATCTGTCTGTCTCAAGGCTGTAACCGACAGCTATCAAAAGCCAGAATCCAAGTAACATAACAAACAAAACCCTTGATATTACTATCTTCCACCTTCCGCTAATTTTAACCCCTATTTCCCCTGGTATGCCCTCTTTGCTCCATCTTGCTATAGAAAGCCTTCTTCCCCTTCTCAGAAGCATCAAGCCGATAACAATGGTAGCTATGACCACCGGAAATATAAGTAAAGCCAGTATATTACAGGAAAGGGCAAGGGTATTATAAGATGCATGTATAATATAAGCCAGGAGATAGCCCTTGAGTATCCTGCTTTTTGTCTTTGCTTTGTCAGGCAGAAACTTGGCCGTCCCGACAAAATATCCCATTATAACCCCGGTGAAACAATGAATGGGAACAGCGGTAAAGGCTCTCATTATGCCCACCGTCATTCCATACTGCAGGACATAAAAAATATTCTCAA
>CAYSKJ010000059.1:0-17038 GCA_964431655.1 uncultured bacterium
TAGCTGCCACAGGTACTGGAGCATCCTCCTGGTCTGCAGATGCAGTACAGGATTCTCCTGCTGTAAAAAAAGAAAAAAGGATTATAAATAATAAAACAGAAAAGAAGTGTTTATCCATTTTTTTCTCCCGAATTATTTAATTTATTTAAGGGAGCATCTTCGTTAAGGTGTTAATGTATTCCCCTGCATTCAATATTTTAGTTAAAATAAAACAAAAACGCAAACATTAATTATAATAATTGATAGCCAAAAAAAGATGAACACAAGATCGGGGATAAGCATCGTGACAATGGCTTCATGGCATGTTTTGAAAGATGCCTGCAGGAAAAATTACTGTCTGTGAAAATATACTGTTGACAAGGTCCAAGGTTTTAATATAATCGGTTTGTAAATCGGGGCGTAGCGCAGCCTGGCTAGCGCGCGGCGTTCGGGACGCTGAGGTCAGGAGTTCAAATCTCCTCGCCCCGATACTCCCCTGTACTTTAAGCATCTGGATTAAAAAGCATGAATCCTAAAAGTGACCTTTTAATAATTTATCAGGGGTGCTGTAAAAGCACCCCTGATTATATTTATTCAGCCTTTTTGGCCAATATAGCCTTAATATTGCAAATTATATCATATACTATAAAGAGCAGTATTATTCCCAGCAACCAGGACATCGGATTCAATATTCCATGCAGTGATGAATCAGTAAATATCATATCAGCCGGCATATTTATGAGAAGTAAGCCCGCTGTAAGATAAAGCAGATTATTCCCCAGGGTTATCCAGATAGAACTGAACCTGCTCTGAAGGAATATAGTAATAGTCTCCACAGCCAGGATAAAAAGTACAATTATGCTTAGGACTCTGTAAATGTCAGGCCTCTGCATGGGGTCGGGCTTTATCAGCTCGGCCGGGTTATAGAACACAATTGAGCCCTGGCGCAAAAATACAGCAAAGAGAATGATAAATATAAATAAAAGGAACCAGCCGATCCAAATCTTCCTTTTTTTGATCTTTGTATGAGAAAAAAATTTGCCTAAATTCGGCCATAACAATCTTTTGTCGCCGGGTTCCTGGGTTATGAAGTACAGTACCAGAGCTACCAGTCCGAAATCATAAATCCAGGTCATGGGGATATGGGTTATCAGTTGTGACCAGCTGTTTATATTTATAGAAAAGTCAAAAGGAAGAATGCTGAAAGAAATGCCTGAGATATAGGAGATTACTTTTAATCCGTAATGTATGAAAAAAATTATCCATGTATACTGAAAGAGGAACCTCCTGTAGGAAGGACGGATAATATGGCTGTCTTCAAGGTATCTCTCAGCTACTTCCCGCGGTTTGCCATATTCTCTCAACACCCTTGCTATATTCTTTTCATCGGGTTCAATACCTTCAGCCTGAAGCTTGTCATGGATATGAGCCTCTATTTCCTGCAGAATTTCTTCAGAGTCTTTCTTTTCACCAAGGTAATGACTTATTTCCTCAAGGTATTCTTTAATAGGATTGTTCATTTTTCCACCTCCATAATCAAAAATTCTATTATTTTTTGCTGTCTTTTCCATATGTCCAGAAAACTGCTCCTGGCCAGCTTTCCATCATCCGTGATGATATAGTATTTTTTTGGTCTTTCCTTCTCTATTTCCCAGTGGCTTTTGATCCATCCGTTCTTCTCAAGCCTTCTCAGCAATGGGTAGAGTGTATTTTCTTCCACGGGATACCCAAGATCCAGGAATGATTTTATCATCTGATATCCGTACATTGACTTTTCCAGCACCAGAAGAACCAGAATCTGAAGAAATCCCCGGTTCATCTCGGGCTCCACCCCATGATTCCTAACTTCCATCTTTACCTCCTTTGTTATGCACTTATAAGTGTTATATAATAATACTGTGTAATACACAATATAATATATGACACGAAAACAAAAAGTCAATAAAAAATTTATTAATATTGAATATTCATAATAAATATATAGTATAGTTAAGAAACAGCCGGTATTGTGCTCCGAGCCTTTAATCCTGAAGGAAGCCATGGAATGAAGGCCGTCAGGGTATGCCTGGAAACGGGGATGCCTCCCGTAATTGGAAAGGGGCGGACAATACGGATTATACAAGCCCGATTCATCCTCCTTTCCGAAACAGGGAAAACACTGCCGGGAATATAAATAAAGGAACAGAGTGATGAGAGTATACCAGGAAATTATAATCCTTTCAGGAATGCTGATTTTTGTAATTCTGGCAGGGATCCACTGCCGCGCGCCTGAGAAAGGTGCTTCAAGGAGCCATAAAGCCGGTTCCTCTGAATCTGTGTATCCTGAGGCAAACGAAGATTCAGTGTCTTTTATTTATAGAACCGGGGAAAGGAAGTTTTCCCTTCATGAAATCATGTCAATGGATGAGATCAGGGAGGAAATAATAACCAGGGATGATTCAGGCAATATAGAAAAAAGCTTCTCTGTCCGGGGCGTATTGCTGGCAAGGATGCTGGACTACCTTGGCGAGGACATAAATAACCTTTCTGCTGTCAGGATTGAAGCAAGGGACGGCTATGCCGTTGAGATACCCCGGGATATTCTGGGAAAGCGAAAGATTATCCTTGCTTATGAGATGGAAGGGCAACCTCTTTTTAAGGGTTCAAAACCAATAAGGGTATTTGTGCCGCAAGAGGAGGAGATGTACTGGATAAAGCAGGCAGTAAGGGTGCATCTGATCTACAGTGAAGAAAACAGCGGGAATAATGAG
This sequence comes from uncultured bacterium, assembly GCA_964431655.1. Lineage (GTDB taxonomy): Bacteria > CAYMEV01 > CAYMEV01 > CAYMEV01 > CAYMEV01 > CAYMEV01. The sequence goes on from CAYSKJ010000059.1 coordinate 2,730, forward strand.
ATTAGCAGAATAATATTCATGGAGACAAGGTTTATGGATTTAGACAGGGAAGACTATGGCAAAGACGGTCTGAAGGCGGTTAAAACCACAGACCTTATGCCAGGGGTAAAAGAGAATGAAAGTATAAGCCTTCTTGCCTCCGACGGTCTGAAAAAAAACGAAAATTATGATGTATTCAGCAGGGGGCTGATAGTCATAGAGGGCGAAGATGCACCCTCATTCCGCGGTCATGATATACAAAAGGGCATGCATGTAAAAAACCTGCTCTGGGCAGGAACCGGTGAAACCGGTTTTCTCTCCATAATCCAGGCAAAAAATATATTCAGTGAAAATGCTGTTGCAGACCAGAGGGGTATTCTTCTTAAGGATATTGCAGATAAATTCAGACTCAGAACAGCAGAAATTTATATCCTGGAGTCAAAAGACGGCACTGTAACTGAAATATCCCTTAAAGACATGGAAAAGGGTATTGCTTTTTATGCAGAAAACGCCAATGTATCCTGTGTTTTTGAGGATGTTTTTGAAGGAAAACCCATAGAGGATGTAGTATCAATCAGTACAGGGGAGTGACACAAGAGACGGTGCTTAATTCATTTTTTAACAGATTTACAGTTCATGACCTTATCATAATGTCGCTTACTGCAGGCCTCGGGATTGTATTCAAACCCTTTACTGCAGTTCTGGTCCATTTCATAACAGCTACCCTTCTTATTCCCGGCGGTGTCCTGGCGGGGGGATTCTATATGATGTGGATAGTTATAGGGGCTGTCCTTGTCGGGAAAAACGGAAGCGCCACATTAATCGCCCTTCTCCAGGGAATAATTGTCATGGCTCTGGGGGTTTACGGAAGCCATGGTTTCATGAGTTTGCTTACCTATATGCTTCCAGGTATTGCGGCAGACTTTATATTTTTTATCAGCGGGAAGCAGAGGGGCTCTGCCGGAGCATGCTTTACCGCCGGTATATCTGCCAATGTAAGCGGTTCTCTGCTTGTAAACCTGGCCTTTTTCCGTCTGCCCCTTGTTCCCCTTCTTCTTAGCCTTTCGGTGGCAGCTCTTTCAGGCGGTACAGGGGGCATAACCGCCTATTATATAATAAAAAGGTTTATGCCGGTTCCCAGCAGTCCTGAAAAAAATGGAAAGGAATTAATGGATGGAACAAAATTACAATAAGACCACAGCACTTTTTTTAGCTCTCCTTATTTTATTGAACATGGCTTTTGCCCTCCAGGGTTGCCGGAATGAACAGGATTTTTTATCCGGCGTTCCGGTAAAGACCATATCGGTAGTCGGCGATATAAGCAATCCATTCAGGCTGGGCATTCAGGAAGTTTACACAGACACCGTATGGATTGAACACAAAGGCAGAAGAATCCGGGCATTTCTCTTAAAAGAGATTATTGCCAGGGCCGAACCCTGGGCAGAGCATTACCAGATCCTGTACAGGTCCCATGACGGATTCGGGGCTGTTATAAGCGGTAAAGGCCTGGATGCCAGCTTTCTTGCATACAGCGGAGAGGGCTGGTTTGCAGTTAACCCGGATTATCCGGTCAGCAGTAATGTAAGGGATATAGAAAGCATTGCGGTGATTGCTGAAGGTGTTCCTCCGGAAAAGGGCTTTGCCATTATTGATGCCGGAGGAAATAATACCACCATATCTCCGGGTCAGGTATACAGGGACGGCTATTGCCTTGTTCCAATGTTAAGGGGTAAAGCATCACTTAATCAGGAAAATGATGATTCTGAGGCTTTATCCTTCATCACCCGCAAGGTGCCTGATATATCCTTATATTCGGATAAGACAGCTGTTGTATTCGGTGAAAAAGGCGAATCTGTGACTCTGGAGGGTGATAGCTGTTTCATACTGAATGAAAACAGCATAGGCCTTATGAAGGATAATGAAGTGCTGATCCCTGTCTGCAGGGGTATGATAATAGATCCGCCTCCCAGAAGGATAACCGATGTTTACAGAGATGCAAGGCAGTCTCTGATAAACGAAGAGCCGTTACTTATTTTACTTCTGGATGGTTTCGGCTGGCATCAGTATAAATATGCAGTTGATTCGGGGCTTATACCTTTTCTGGCCGGGCTTCCTGCCCCTGAAAAGTGCATGTCTGTCTATCCGCCCATTACCCCTGTAAATCTGGCTGCATCCCTGACAGGCGAACTGCCTCCGGTCAACGGAGTCGCCAGCAGAGAGACCAACGCTCTTAATGTGCCTACGATTTTCAATTTATGCATACGGGAAGATAAATCCTGCATCGCAGTTATAGGTCCTCTTTCTGCTGTGGAATTTGAAATAGAGCCGGTATTCTGCCTGGACCTAAATAAGGACCAGAGCACCGACGATGAAAAGGCTGAATATGCACTTGGAGAGCTAAACAAGGGCCATGACCTGGTATTTGTGCACCTTAAGGATATCGACAGAGCCGGACACAGGTATGGAGACCTGCATTATGAGACAATGAATACCATAGGGAAAATAGACAGGATTGCCGGCCAGGTTGTTTCCTCTTTTACAGGCAGGGTCCTTATCTACTCTGACCATGGTATGCATGCAACAGCGCAGGGAGGCGGGCATGGAAACCTTATCGAAAAAGACATGTTTACTCCTTACTGGTATTTTTACAGGGAGGCAGGCAATGAATAAAAGGATTTTATTAACCGTTACCTTTCTTATTCTTGCTATTATCCTGCTTTCATACCTGAATTCAGTGGACAGGGAAGAAAGGCAGATCAGCCAGGAGAATGCTGTTCTATGGCTTAAATACGCAGATGAGAACCGGTCTGTCAGTTTTGCCGACATAAAAGGCCTCAAGCAGTATACTTTTGATGCTGTATTAAGAAGCAGTGCCGGCGGAGAAAAGAAAAACAGCTATAAGGGTGTAATGCTCAAAGACCTGCTTGAAGCCCAGGGTATCCAGTGTTCAGCTGTCAGCCAGGTTGTGACCCGGGCCCTCGACGGTTATACGGTGGTTCTTGGCAGTCAGGAGGTACTGGAAGAGGATAATGTGTATATTGTTTATGAAATGAACGGCAAAAGCTTGAAGACCAAGCAGGATGGCGGTTCGGGGCCCTACCAGCTGATAATCAGGAAGGATGCCTTCGGCCAGAGATGGAATAAATTCCTTATGGAGCTGGATATCAGATGAGCCACCCCCTGACAGCAAGCAACCTTTCCTTTTCCCATGCCGGCTCTGATAAGATGCTGTTTAAGGGTATAAACCTGGATATTAGAAAAGGAGAGGCACTGCTTCTGAGGGGTCCCAACGGAAGCGGAAAGACAAGCCTCTGCTACTGCCTGTGCGGCATAATACCCCTTCTTAAAACCGGCAGGCTTGAGGGCGAGGTCTGGATAAACGGCATATCAACCAGGGAAATAAAGGTTCCTGATCTATCCAGGCATATCGGCATAGTCCTTCAGAATACCAATGCCCAGCTTTTCCTTCCCACAGTGGAGGATGAAATTGCTTTCGGTCCGGAGAATTTCGCCCTGCCCCGGGAGGAAATCGCCAGGAGGGTAAACAGCTGTCTTGAGCTTCTTGCTATTGAAAATCTCCGCCTCATGCACCCTGAAGACCTTTCCGGGGGTGAAAAACAGCTGGTTGCCCTTGCTTCGGTATTAAGCCTGGACCCGGGGATAATTATCCTGGATGAGGCTGTATCCTGTCTGGACGCTGAGGCGAAAAGCCTGGTGAAAGACCTTCTGTTAAAGCTGAAGAATGAGGGTAAAACCCTTATCCTGGCGGACCATGGCAGTCATTTCCTTGACATTGCAGACAGCATAAAATTTCTGGATGAGGGGTGCCTGAGTGACCGGGTTTATTAGGATGGAGAATATAAGTTTCCGATACCATGATGAACCCTTAATAAGTGATCTGAGCCTTGATATTGAGGCCAAAGGCCTTACAGTCCTGAAAGGCCGTAACGCATCGGGTAAAACTACTTTGAGCAAGCTTATGGCAGGAATTTTAAAACCGCAGAAAGGCAGGGTCCTTGTAAACGGGGAGGATACCAGGGACATATCCCTCGGCCAGATAGGACAGCAGATTGGATACCTGTTCCAGGAGCCTGAAAGGCAGTTATTTGCACCCACAGCCCTGGAAGAGATCTCCTTTCCAATGAGATTCAGGGATCATTCCCGGGAGTATATTAAAAAAAGGGCTATGCATGCCCTGTCCCTTTTCGGCCTTGCTGGCCTGGAAGACCGCTTTCCCTTCTCCCTGAGCATGGGGGAAAAGCAGAGGCTGGCACTGGCAGGCCTGCTGATAAATGAACCCCGGTTTCTTATCCTTGATGAACCCGGATCTGCCCTGGATGAAGAGGCAAAAGGGATTTTAAGAAAAGTACTCACGAATGAGCTTGATAAAGGTACTGGAATACTTATTATTAGCCATGATACCTTTATATTCCCTGCAAATGAAGCCAGGCATATAGAAATTGATAGAGGAAGCATAATAAATGACAGAAAAAGCTTATGATCCTCGCACCAGGCTGACAGCAGCCATGTGCCTTTCAGGCCTGGCGGTCATATTGAATAAGCCTGCCTGGCTTGCAGGAACAGTTCTTACAGCCCTTCTCCTGGCCGGGATGTTTAATAGTTCTGTTCACAGGGTTTTATGGAGGTTCAGGTATCTCCTGGGGGTATTTATAGTAATGGTTTTTTTACAGAGCATTTTCACCCCGGAGGGCAGGGCTGTCCTTGCTTTCGGCCACATGGTAATACTTACGGACAGGGGTATAAGCCTGGGCCTGTCCATTATACTGAGGCTTGCAGTACTAATGGTTTCGGCCTCAATTCTTTGGGCCGGAGGCACAAGGGATATTATCCAGGGATTATACCAGTGCAGGCTTCCTTATGAGCTGGTATTCATGGTGCTGGTAGCGCTCCGTTTTATGCCCGTTCTCCGCCAGGAGGCAAACGACCGCTATACAGCCCTTCAGCTGAGAGGAATTGACATAAAGAAACTGAAGATCATCCGGAAATTCAAGGTCTTCTACTTTTTAGCCCTGCCCGGCATAGCCAGCATTACTCATAAAGCCCGGGACCTTTCCATTGCCGTTTCAATGAGGGGTTTCAGGGCCTGCCCCCGCCGGACCAGCCTGAGAAGTTTAGAATGCGGATGGAGGGATTATGTATTGATATTGTTTATATTTTCTGCAACCCTCACCGCATTGTATATATATTTCAGATAAAGCAGGAGGAAACGAATATGAAGGTATTGTCCATAGTGGGCTACTCCAAGACAGGAAAGACCACCACGGTGGAACACATTATAAAAGAGCTTAGAAGAAGAAACTATTCCGTGGGAACGGTAAAGGATATTCACTTTGATAAATTTGCCATGGATGAAGAGGGAAGGGACACCTGGAGGCACCATGAAGCAGGCGCTGACCCTGTTACTGCAAGAAGCATCCGTGAGACCGATATCCTTTACAGCAGGAAGCTTGATATGATGGAAGTTCTGAAGTACTATGACAATGATTTTGTCATCCTAGAAGGAGTCAGGGATTTTTATGTCCCTAAAATCCTGTCATGCCATGAGCCGGGAGAAATAGACGGGAAGATCGATGAAAGTGTCTTTATGATTACGGGGTGCATATCCAATACAATTAAAGAATACCAGGGCATACCGGTCATCAATTCAAACACGGATATAGCAAGGATGGTAGATGTCATTGAAGAAAGGGTATTCAAGGTTCTCCCGAACCTGAAAGAGGAATGCTGCGGAGCCTGCGGATACTCATGCAGGGAAATGGTCGGCCGTATTCTTTCCGGGGCCGGTACCAGGCAGGACTGCATTGTGGATGAAGATGAAACATTGAGCCTCATGATAGACGGGGAGAGGATAAAAATGGTGCCTTTCGTGAAAAAGATACTGCAGAATGTTATAGAAGGTATAATAAGCGAGCTTCACGGATACAGAAAGAATGCCGGTATTAAGATAACAATAGGTAAAAAATAGCTGTATTGAAAGAAAAGCCTTCAAAGCATGAGCAAATTCTGGAGATGTTCTTCAGCCGGAGGAACAGGGTTTATAAAGCAAAGATCCCCGGTATGGAGAATGAAGCTTTTACCGTCATCAAAGATTTTATCAGCAAAGAGGACTGCGCCAGGGAGCTGAATGCCCTGATAACCCTCAATAATTCCGGATCCCCTGTACCCCGGCTTCTGTACCATCGTGATAAAAGGCTGTATATGCAGTATATAGATGGCGAGTGCATGGTTGACATAATCAGGCAGAGCCCTGATGAGAAGATCATGCTCCTGGGGAACTGCCTGGAAAGCCTTTATAATGGACTAAAAGCGGGCTATCCCGGCAAAAGCATGATTCTTGGCGATATGAACCTGAGAAACTTCATTTTCTCAAGCAGGAAGAACAGAATCTACAGGGTAGATCTCGAATCAGTAAAGGAAGGCTGTATCGAGCGGGATATCGGAGAGCTGTGCGCCTTCTGCATGAGCTATGACCCTGCTTTTACCAGGGATAAAACCGAACTGGCCCATGGCATTTTCCGCTGTTATACTGTTAGATTCGGTCTTTCCAGGACAAAAGCCATAAACAGTATTCTTTCAGGCTTAAGGGATATTAAAGACAGGAGGGGTATTATTATCCCTCCTTTAATATACAGCAGTATATCAGGCTGGTAAAAAACATGGCTAAATCCCTGCGTATTTTTTCCCCCATTTATCCGCCCAGGACTCACAGTACAGCCATGAATAGGGTATATTCCTCCTTTTCCTGAAGCCCTGGAAAAACTGAGCCCATACCACCGATGGAAGAGCGACGGCTATCCAGTAAAGGGGTCCCAGGATCAGGGCCTGGATCGTATGGCCGTATTCATGGATTTTTGTCTCAGAAAGACGGCCTTCCTCCCTGTTTTTGTTTATGAAAATAAAGATTCCCAGGGAAAAGCCCCCGAAACTTCCTGTATCCGTATAGGTTATAATGCTGTTTATGAATCTCTCTGAGCTCCTTTTGTTTATCCTAAGAATGAGATAAATCAGTCCCCCTGCCAGATTTACGCTCAAGCCCCAGGTAAAATGGACAAGATAATAAAAGAATGCCTTTGGACTGGTCAATTCCGGCACTCAGTACCTGATTTCTCTGATCTCACTGTCCGAGTGAAGTATATCTATGAACCTGTCATGATTGCTCCGCCTGCCGTAAACATCAATACAGCATTTGATGCCCTCGGTGCTTTTGAGTATCTTACAGCTCTTTATTTTTAATCCGCACTCCCTAATTAACGTATTTAATCCGGCCAATTTCTCCCGGCTTATGGTGCTTATTATCTCATAGGTTTTATGGTCCCGGCTTCTGTCTATTATATTTTCAAAGAAGGGAAAAAGCCACAGAACAGTGAGCATGATCAAGGTTACAGCCCCTGCCAGAAGATAATAACCGCTTCCTATTCCCATTCCTATTGAGGCTGTCAGCCAGATGGTGGCCGCGGTCGTGAGCCCTACTATCCTGCCTCCCTCCCGCAGGATAACACCTGCCCCGAGAAAGCCGATTCCAGTGACAATGTTCGCTGCTATGCGGTTAGGGTCGCTGTTTACCGCCAGCCTGGCAGAAAAAAGGGTAAATAATGCTGACCCCACGCAGATTAATATCATTGTCCTGAAACCTGCGGCCTTGTCATGGAATTCCCTCTCAGCTCCTATAAGGCCCCCGACAAGGATGGCAAGCAGTACCTTAATTATATCTTCCTGGATAAGCTCCATAAATCTATCCCCCTGTCCATAATGTTTTTGCTGTCCCGGGCAGAATGCCCTTCAACAATCTGGGAAAATTCTATAATAATTTTGATACCAGTCCATATTTAATTTTTACTCAGGCCTTGATTATAGCCTGACCTTTTTTTGTGCTACATAAAAAAGGAGATGGTATGCAGTTCTGGTCCTTGTTTTTTCAGGTATTCCTGCTCATGGCTGTTGCGGAAATTGGTCCGGGAAAACAGGGAAGTACAATGTGTGCAATATTTATCGGTTTTGTCCTTTATTCTTTTAAGGAAGCAGGAATTTAAGAACTAAATAAAAGACTGACTCAGATCTTATCCGCCATATCTCACAACTGAACTGAATTGTTTGATTTGAGGAGCAATCCTATATAATTAAGATTATCCAGAATGTCTTGTTATAATGTGAACAAAGACTTTGCAAAGCATCCAATTTATTGCAATCAAAGCTTTATATTGGTTTTTCAATAATATTCCCTCATAAGACCTCTTACCCTAAGACCCGGACATCTTAGACTCTATGTATGCCTCTCAGGTCAAAATAAACATTTCTTGCTCTAAATGTCCCTGGACAGCTTATCATCAATTTTAGCTTTTCAAAATCACCTAATCTTGAAGGATAATAATATGGTGTATCAAAGCATAGCCTGCTGTCTCTTAACCATTCAGGGATATCTATTCCAGCTTCCTGCAGATAGTAGTCGATAAGTGAACATGCTATGGTTAAAAACCTTATTTCATTATCATTGCACTGGTCTATATTTACAGGGTAATTCAGGCTATTTATGAACTCATGATCTTTTCTTTTCAGAGTTTCCAGTAAAATGTTCAGACCTGTATCTTCATCCTTAATTTCATATAATTCTTTAAGAAACCTATTTCCAATCATAACCCAGGTCTTCTCCAAGATATCTGATAAAAACAATCTGTCTTTCACCGATCAAAGACAGCGGAATGTAGTCTGAGATTAATTTTAGAAGCTTCTCCCTGGTATCCATTTTTAGTTCTTTGCATAGGATATGAGCATCAATAAAGTCTTTTGAGGGTTCAGGCCTTGCGGACAGTATCTTCATGGCTAATAGCTGTTCTGCTTTTGGTTTTAAAAGCCTTAAATTTGAGTAGTTCCTGTAGGTTTCTTTATCTTCTTTCAGAATTGATTGAAGGGGTTCTTTTATATCCTCATTTATCCAGCCTTTTGGAAGAGAAAAGACAAAACCTGTATCATCTAATATTTGTTCAAGGAGTTTTTCATCGGTATTTCCGAAGATGCAGTCTATATCTCTTGTTGCAGGTCTGTTATCATATACCAGGGTCATTATGGAACCGCCATAGACAGTTATATCCAGTTGCAGCTGATTCTCCTTCAGTCTCTCATTTATATATTCAAATATCTTAAGTAAACTGGACTTATTAAAAACAACAGCATCTCTCATAAACTGATCTCCTGCAGTTTATTATAGCATAATTCAAAAATACAGCAAGCTATTAACAAGATATTCAAACTCAAGTACTTATAATCCTGCATATTTAGAGGCGATGGAGCTCAGTCAATATATAATTTTACTCAGGCCTTGATTATGGCCTGATTTTTTATTAGTATTAAATAAAAAAAGGAGATTTATATGCCATTCTGGACCTTGTTTTTTCTGATAGCACCTCCGGTATTCCTGCTGACGGTTGTTCTGATTGCTTACCGGAAATTTGCCCGGGAGGACAGGGAAATACAATGAGTGCAATATTTATCGGTTTTGTCCTTTATCTTATTATTGTTTTTTGTGTAGGCCTTATGACATTCAGGTATTCGAAGACTGTATCGGATTATTTTATTGCCGGCAGAAAACTTAACCCATGGGTAGTGGCTTTCTCTGAAAGAGCAAGCGGAGAAAGCGCATGGCTTCTGATAGGGGTGCCGGGCCTTACCCTGGCAAGCGGATTCCTTGGTATATGGCCTGCTATAGGGTGCACCTTCGGCATTGTGTTCTCCTGGATTTTCATTGCCCGCAGGCTAAGGGAGGAAACAGGCCGGTACGATGCCATAACCCTTCCTGATTACCTTGAGGCAAGGCACAGGGACAGCACCAAAACCCTGAGGATAATATCAGCCCTGGTTATTATTTTCTTCTTCACCATTTATGTAGCCGCCCAGTTCCTTGCCGCCGGAAAGGTGCTGAATGCCGCCTTTGACATACCACCCTTCTGGGGGATGGTGATAGGCGTCTGTGTGATTCTTTTCTATACGGTCATGGGGGGATTCTTTGCAGTGGCCTGGACAGACCTTATACAGGGCATTATCATGGTATTTACCCTTGTAGTGCTTCCTGTTGCGGGTATTATTTATATCGGGGGATTCGGCCCCATGGCAGAGAATATAAGGTTTATCAATCCCGGTCTGCTTTCTGTTACGGGTGTAAAGACCGGACTGCCCCTTGCCCTGACCATAATCGGCTCCCTGGGGATAGGCCTGGGCTACATGGGACAGCCCCACCTGCTGGCGCGCTACATGTCCAGCCGAAACAAAAAAGAATTGAAAAAAAGCATGCTTATCGCTGTTATCTGGGCTCTCCTTGCTTTCTGGGGTGCGACCCTCTTAGGCATTATAGGCATGGCTATACTGAGAAATTCCATGGCGGAAGGGCTGTCAGCCGGGGCCATACTGAAGGGGGACTGGTTTATGCACATAGATGCCCTGGGCGGAAGGATAGATGATGCAGAAAAGCTTATGCCGATGATGGCGAAGTTCCTTACCCTGCCTGCCATAGCCGGCATTATGATATCCGGGGCCATTGCCGCCATGATGTCCACAGCTGACTCCCAGCTTCTTTCATCAACTTCTGCGGTGGCAGAGGATATATACCATAAGATTTTCAGAAAGGATGCGGGGCAGAAACAGCTTGTCCTGATCAGCAGGATTGCAACCATTGTTATAGGACTATTTGCCTTTGCAATAGCCCTTACCACGACCCAGCTGGTCTATCACCTGGTTCTGTTCGCCTGGGGAGGTCTGGGTGCAGTGTTCGGCCCCTCAATATTCTTTTCCCTGTGGTATAAAAAGACGACCAGGCAGGGTATTACAGCGGGCATGATAACAGCTCTTCTGACTGTAATCATAACAAACCTGATCCCTGTTTTCAAAGGTACACACGTTGACCTGGTATTCGGATTCATTATGTCTATTCTAGCAATACTGACTGTTTCATCCCTGACCTTTAAAGAGGAGCCCTAAGCATTTATTTATTGTATTAAATATACCTGAAGGTATAATGCCCGGTGAATGAACGCCAGGCTTATTGATAACAGTGTAAAAAGGACCCTTTTCGGCATGGCCTTTCCCATGCTTGCAGGCACTGTAGCCATGAATACCTATAACCTGGCTGATACCTGGTTTGTCTCGAAACTGGGCACGGATCCCCTGGCCGCCATGGGCTTTACCTTCCCTGTTGTAATGCTTCTTACCTTTATTGCGGGGGGCATAGGCACAGGGGTAACTACCCTGACATCCCATGCCATAGGCAGGGGGGACAGCAGAAATGCAGGCAGGACAGTCACCCACGGCGTGCTCCTCATTGTATCTGTTGCTTCACTGCTGACAATTATCGGTTACCTGACCATGTCTGAAGTATTTGCCCGACTGGGGGCTGACGGCAATACCATGCCACTTGTAAAGGGCTATATGAGGACATGGTATACCGGTGCATTGTTTATGGCATTTCCCATGATGGGCAACGGCATTCTCATTGCTTTAGGGGATTCAAGGTCAGCCAGCCTCTTCATGGCTTCCGGGGCAGTTCTCAACTGCCTGCTGGACCCTGTCATGATATTCGGATGGTTTGGATTCCCCGCCCTCGGCATTAAGGGAGCCGCCCTTGCTACCGTCCTTTCCCAGGCTTTTTCCTCCCTCTGGCTCTTTTACCTTCTTACAGCCAGACACAGGCTTCTGCATCTTTACCGCCCTGAATTCTCCCTTCTGCTTAATACCTGGAAGAGGATTCTGGGATTTGCAGTTCCCGGAAGCATCAGCATGATACTGATGCCCATATCCTCCGCTGTTATAACAGCGCTGGTAAGCAGGCATGGCAACCCTGCTGTCGCCGGTGTCAGCGCTGCAGGAAGGATTGAGATGTTTGCCTTTATTATTCCGATGGCTCTTGGCATGTCGCTTGTGCCATTTGTCAGCCAGAACTACGGTGCCGGGCGTTTTGACCGCATATATGAGTCCAAGGTTTATTCAACCCGCTTTGCCTTTTATTACGGGATATTTATTTCAGCGGTGTTCTATATAACCGCTCCATTTCTTGCGGGAATGTTTACTGATGATCCCAGGGTTTATGAGATATTCATACTTTATGTAAGGACAGTGTCCTTCGGATACGGGATGATGGAGATACACAGGTATGGAGGATTTTTCCTTACAGGCCTGCACAGGCCGGTACTGGCGACAACCCTTAATGCCGTTAGGGTGCTGGCTTTCCTGGTTCCCCTGTCCTTTCTGGGCAATCATTATTTCGGAATCACCGGTATCTTTGCAGGAAGGCTTATTACCGACTGGTCCGCAGGCATTATTGCATTTATCTGGATATCCTACCTTGTTGGGCATAAAAAAAAAGACAAAACTGTTTGCATTTGAAATCTCTCCTGTGTTATACTTTAAAAAATACAAAACTAAGGAGGTTTTAGAATGCAGGACAAAGGCTTTTTTGCCAAGATCTTTGATCTTACTTTCAGCGAGTTCGTTACTGTAAAGATCATTAAGGTTCTATTCATTATCGGCATAATCCTTGCCACTCTGGGGGCCCTGGGGTTTCTGATATCATCATTTGCCACCGGGAAGTTCTTTGCCATAATTATGGGACTCATACTCAGCCCCATAATCTGGATAGTATATGTAATCATGATAAGGGTCTGGCTTGAGATTATTATTGTCATTTTCCGCATAGCTGAAAATACCACGGAGCTTGTTCAGCTGAAAAAATCAGAGCTGGGAAAGTAAAGCGCAATGCAGGGCGGTTGGAATAACCGCCCTCTGATTTTAATATTCTTGACGGAAACAGTTTTCCATTCTTTAATCTCTATAAGCGCTTTGCGCCCTGAAAAAATAAGAAAAAACGGGAGACTGATATGAGTAAAAAGATACTGGTTGCAACAGAAAAACCATTTTCTGCGGAAGCAGTAAAAGGTATTCGCGAGGTTGTGGAATCATTTCCGGGTTATGAGCTTGCCCTTCTTGAAAAATACACTGATAAAAGCGAACTGCTAAAGGCTGTTGAGGATGCCGACGCCCTGATAATCAGGAGCGACAAGGTCACCCAGGAGGTTATCTCTGCGGGAAAGAAATTAAAAATTGTTGTCCGCGCCGGTGCCGGTTATGATAATGTGGACCTTCAGGCCGCCACGGGGAAAAATATAGTGGTTATGAACACCCCCGGGCAGAATTCCAATGCTGTCGCGGAGCTGGCCTTCGGCCTTATGCTCAGCCTTGCCCGGGTCCATTATACTGGCCAGGCAGGGACAGAGCTCAAAGGCAAGAAGCTGGGTATCCATGCCTTCGGTCATGTAGGCAGGCTCGTAGGCCGTATTGCCAAGGGATTCTGCATGGAAGTATATGCCTATGACCCCTTCATCCCCAAAAGGGATATTGAAGCCGATGGTGTAAAAGCAGTAGATTCAGCAGAAGAGCTCTACCTGGCCTGTGATTATGTATCTCTTCATATTCCCGCAAATGAAAAGACCAAACAGTCCATAAATTATGAGCTTCTGTCCAGGATGCCCAAGGGGGCTGCCCTGATCAACACAGCAAGGAAAGAGGTTATTCATGAGGCCGATATGGTCAGGCTCTTTGAGGAAAGGCTTGACCTGAAATATGCCTCGGACATTGCTCCGGACAATAAGGATGAAATGATTGAGAAATTCGGCTACAGGGTTTTCTTTACCGCCAAAAAGCTGGGAGCCCAGACAAAGGAGGCCAATGCCAATGCAGGCCTGGCCGCTGCAAACCAGATAATCAATTTTTTTGAAAAAGACGACAATACCTTCCAGGTAAACAAATAATAAAGGGGCCGGGTTTCCGGCCCCCTGTTCCATTTCTTATTAATTACGGAGATTTCCTATGAAAAACCTTACTGAAGAATTAATCAATGCCTGGGATAACAGAAATGGCCCTGTTATCTTTTCCACCGTGGATAAAAAGGGTATGCCCAATGCCATATATGCCACCTGCGTGAAGCTCTATGAACAAAACAGGATAGTCATAGCCGACAATTATTTCTCCAAGACCCGCAATAACATAGCATCCGGCACTAAAGGCTCCATACTTTTCATTACCGGTGACCGCAAGGCATACCAGATTAAAGGCCTGATAAAATATTACAAAGAGGGTGAAATCTTTGATGATATGAAGAACTGGCTTGATCCCCGTTTTCCCGGCCATGCCGCAACAGTCCTTCATATTGAGGAGGTATATTCAGGCTCGGAAAGGCTTCTATAGCCTTTTAATCATGTTTCATTCCGCAGATTAACAGGGGAAAGAGGGGAGAACATCCGGATTGTTCTCCTCCTCCGGGATTTCCCTCT
>CAYSKJ010000060.1:0-16829 GCA_964431655.1 uncultured bacterium
TTGCTTTTATCTCTTTGCTCAGAAGTCCGGTAAGAGAGCCGAATATGGCAATGCCTACAATAAAGACGGGTATCAGCATCCAGTTCTTCGTGACGGAGTATACGATAAGGAAAACGAGACCTACTATGGTGGAAAAGAGTACCATAATGGATGAATTAATGAACATCTGGGTGTCCCGCCTTACCTTCTGAAGTATTGAAAGCGTCTCCCCGCTCGGCTGTTCTTCAAACTCGTCATAGGGCAGGCGGAGGGTCTGTTTCAGGCCGTCATTGAAAATCTGCATTCCGAACTTCTGTACTGTCAATCTAATGATATAATCCTGCATTGTACGTGCAAGACGTGCTAACAGAGCAACTGCAACCGCAATGCCCAGCCAGAACACTACCCCCCGGACAAGGGCATTCCCCGGCATATTGTCCGGGTTCAGGGCGTAATCGTCTATAATCTTGCCGAATATTATCGGGTCGATCAGGTTCAGTACCTGGCCGATTCCGGAAAGGATAAGCGCTGAAACAATAATCCATTTATGAGGGCTAAGGTATTTCCAAAGATTTCTCATTTTTCCTGGGCCATTTTTTTTAAGGTTAATACCTTTATAACTGAATTGTCCTGTCTGTCAATATTGAATTCTGAGCCATGAACAGTCTTTTGTCTGGAATACTGCAAAGTCGGAAAAGACTATTACAGGAAGACAATAAGGCTTGAGCAGTATGAAGGAATGCCCTTTGAAGGAGAATTTACCATAGATCAGGAAAAATCATGATTAAGTGAGATCACCGGTTTGTCAAGCAGGATATTGCCTGGGCTTTTGTATCTCAGAGTTTTCAGGGAGTTGCTCTGCCGGGATATACCACATATTCAAAGGGCCACTGGTTCTTTATCCATTTTTTGACTGTTTCCTCAAGTACAGGATCCATGCCCTGATTAAACTCACTCTTCCTTATCCACATAAAGACTGCAGCTTCCGGCCCCCCGATGCCCCTGTTTATATAGACACTGCCGAGGATTCGTCGCTCATCAGGGCTGAGAACAGCATAGGTAAAGCTCTTTTTTTTGTTAAACTGCTTTTCCTTAATAAAGATCTGCTCCATGTTCTGCTTGATTGTGAAATCCTGGGGAGGCCACCGGTCACTGAGCAGGGATTTATGGATAATATCGATGGATTCCATAACTGCTTCATAATCCATTTCAGCATCCGAGGCCTTGATAGGCCTTATGATAAAATGCTCGTTTTCAAACCTCAGGGGAACCTCAAAATCATCCGGGACTATTCCCTTACTGCAAGATAAGATAAACACAGAAATAAAGACTAATATGCCCAGGTATCTCCAGCCTTTTTTCATTAATTTTGCTCCTTTAATTTTCCGTATCCTATTGCCATTAACGACAAAATAATAGACCAGGCACTTTCAAGAACCCCCACTTTTCTGCTCTTTAACCCGCAGGGTTCTGCTACTCAATCTCTATCAGGTTGAAGTCAATGCTCCCCATGCCCAGCTCCTGGGCATATCTCAGCTGTACGGTATAGTCAATGTCATAGGCCATGTCCCTGAGCCTTTTTTTGTTAATCTCCTTTATCAGGTAGAGGGATGCCGTATCTATCGCTACCGGATCATCGGAGGCAAGTATGCCTATGTCTTCCATCAGGGGTATCTGGGATTTCCTTATGCAGTCGCAGTCCTTTGTAATATTCAGCAGTACATTAGTATAGGCTGTTTTTTCAGTTTTTGACTTGACTGCCCCGTAGGCATATTCCACTATTTTCTCCTGGAACTCCCCGGGGTCTATCCTCCAGTCAAATTTTACGGCATCAAACCTGCACACTGCAAGGCACTGTCCGCATCCTATGCATTTCTCCTGGTCAATAACGGCTTTTTTTTCCACAAGGGATATGGCGGACATGGGACACCAGGTTATGCATTGCATACAGGCCGTGCATTTGTTTTTGTTTATTTTCGGTTTCATCTTTGAATGCATCTGGAGCTTGCCCTTCCTGGATGCACAGCCCATGCCCACATTCTTTATGGCACCCCCGTAGCCTGCAGACAGGTGGCCGGTAGGATGGCTGACAACAAGCATGCCATGAGACATGGCTATATCCGTTGCAATGTCCACTGTCTTGAAGTGTTTTTTGTCTATCGGCACCTTCACGCTGTTGGACCCGAGAAGCCCGTCTGCAATTATTACAGGCACACGGGCTTTATGAGTGCTGATTCCCCTGCTTTCCATGAGCATAAGGTGCTCTATGGCATTTTTCCTGCTGCTCTGGTAAAGGACATTGGTGTCGGTGATGAAAACCCTTTCGGTTTTTAGTTTCAGGTCGTTTGCAAGCTGGAATATTATCTCAGGCCTTATGGATGTAGTGTTGGTGTCTTCACCGCAGTGTATCTTTACAGCTATAAAATCCTCCGGCTCAACATTCATGAGGATGTTTGATTTTGAAAAAAGGTAGCTGAGCCTTTTTAGAAGTTTTTCCAGGGGTTCAAACTTTTTAGCCCTTAAAAAATATACATCATTCATCTAAGTTTTTCCTAATCCAGTTTCTTATGGGGAAACCTGCCTTTGCTGAATATCAGCGATGTAGGCTTATTCAGCCGGCTTTTTAGGTTGTTTGCTATATTGGTAGGGAGGCTCACACTGTTTTTAACAGTGGCTTTTTCAGAAGCTTCATCCTCAAAGAAATACTCATCAATATCCTCCATATCATCGTTAATATGCCTGTTCTTTGCAATCTCGGCGGGCTTCGTGAAATCTATGGCGACATTCAGGGGTGCAGGCTCCATGCTGTTCTTTCTGTTATCCGATGACTGGCTTTTTTTGGCCATTCCTGTATAGATACTGTGATGATCTCCATTGCTCCACCTGAAACCTGATATTATCAGGAGAACCTTGATCTCATCACCCATGGAGTGGTCAAAGCCGAAGCCCCATTTCAGGTCTGCCTTCGGAGCCTTGTCCCTGATATAATCTCCTACGCTTGTAAGCTCCTTTAAGATAAGGTTCTGGGGAGAACCGATAAAATAAAGGATAATGCCCTCGGCATCATCTATATTGTAGGATTCCATAAGCGGGTGGTTCAATGCCTGGTTCAGCGCTTTCTGAGCCTTGTCTTCGCCTGAAGCCACGCCTATGCCTATTATGGCAGAACCCTTGCCCTGGGTGATCGCCTTGAGGTCCTGGAAGTCCACATTCATCTGGCCGACATCATTGACGATGTGGGAAATTGTCTCTACAGTATCTTTCAGGGTATTGTCGGCAAGCAGGAATGCATCCTCAATCTTTATGGAGATATTGCTCTTGTCTATGAGCTTCTGATTAGATATGACAATCAGGGTGTCCACATTCTCCTGGAGCCGTCCCAGCCCTTCATGGGCCGCCCTGAGTTTTTTGTCACCCTCAAACTGGAATGGCGTGTAGACTATCGCCAGGGTAAGTATGCCCATACCTTTGGCAATCTCTGCAATGATGGGAATCACGCCTGTTCCGGTTCCCCCTCCCATGCCAGCGGTCAGGATAACCATATCTGTATTCTCAAGGACACTCCTGAAGGTCTCTTCTGCTTCCCTGGCAGCATTCTCGCCTATTGTCGGCATACCGCCGGCCCCCTGCCTGGTTTTGCCCACGGGTATGCGGATATGCGCCGGGACATCATTAAGGGACTGGGCATCAAGGTTGACTGCTATGAATTTTACATTGTTGGGGTAATTGCTTGTAATCAGCCGTTTTATTGCATTGCACCCTGCTCCTCCGGCACCAAGCACCTTGATGTTTACAATGTGCTCTCCCCTGTCGGTATCAAAGCCGATAGGAAGTTCTTTCCTGTTTTCCTTGTCTTCGTCGTTTACGAAGTCATAATCAAAAATGTTAAACCTGGAATCAAAATCGTCCATTTTTCCCCTCCATTCATTTATTAAAAGAATCTGATATTTAAGTCTCTCTTTGACATAATATTTATATTTGCAGATATGGTATCGCTGTCCTCCGGCTCAACATCCTCATAATCCAGGCTGTACATGTAGCTTAGCATACCCAGGGCTACAGCTGTGGATTTGATGAAATAAAGCATGTTCTCGCTGGAAAGCTCATTCTGATAGCTTATCTTCGTTTTCAGGAAAAGGTTGAACCGCTCCTGATTGTTAAGGCTATGCAGTATCAGCTGTTCAAAGACATATTTTTTATCAATTTCCAGGGGGTTCTCCGGCTGGGGGACATAATGCAGTTCCGCGCCTCCGCCTACGACCATCAGAGCCCCGTTATAGACCTGGTCTTCCAGGTTGAAGGTGATGTTCCTGTCAATAAAAGACAGCTCATACATCAGCTGGTCAATCACATCATTGCTTATGGCCTTTTCTGTTGTATCCTTATAGACCTTTATCTTAGTGTTGATGATGGCATCAGCCTTTTTCTTTATGCTTTTACTAAGCCTATCATCAAGCATAACCGAGTATTTTATCTCGAAAAGCCTGTTTATGTTTATCACATGGTTTACAAAAAGATTAATTTCATGGGTTATCTCGGAAAGCTTATTATTAAAAAGGTCCATTATCATCTCAAGGGGCATCCATGATTTCTGGCCGTCCATCTTGCTGTAGCCCAGATAGCCTTTCGGGTCCTGTACGTATTTGCTGTAGATATCATAAAAGCGGTGCTTTATCTCATCCGCCACTTCCGGAGTGCAGTGAAAGTTCCTGCAGATGTCACTGGTTATGGAGCTGGAACCTACATTCAGGCTGTGTATCCCAACCAGATACTTCTTGAAGACTGTAAGCGAAGTTGTTTCTGAACCGATATCAACAAGGATTGAGCCCAGGTCCTTCTCATTGTCATTGAACATTGGGATAAAACCCAGGACATTGTCAAAAACCAGCTCTTCAAGAATACATCCAAGCTCATTCAGAAGCTGTCTCCAGGTTTCTTCTATACCGGCATCAAGGTATGTGTAGATATAATCGCAGGACAGTCTTCTGCACATCTGCTTGTTGGGATTAGGATAAAAACGTCTGCTGTCGCAGTAGGTGGTCCGGGGTATGAATTCTGCGCTGGCATTGTTTGTAACAACCCTCTGTATCTTTTTCCCGCACCTTTTATAAAGATTGACTATATCGGTATGGGAGACAAGCTTTTCCCTCTGGGACATTAAGGTGGTCATATCTTCAGAAACGAATCCATAGTCGGTCTTTGCAGTAGCAGAAGGCAGGCCCACGTAAAAGCTGAGGATATTAAGGTTAAGCATGGGATGGCTTTTCCTTATCTTTTCCCTCACTTCTGTTATGGCTTTCCTGAGCTCTCTCTTGGCCAGATCAAAATTTACAATACTGCCGTTTATGACCGAGCCGTTTGTCGGAATGGTATGCAGGTTTATTATGTCAATTAAACCGAATTCCTTTTTCGTGGCAATGATGATATCAATATGAGAAGATCCGACGGAAATATAGTTTATCTGTCTGAATGAATTGCCCATTATTGCACCCTTTTGTCTTTTACTATCATAAAATCCCTGAACCTGATGTCTATTATCCCGGTTTTTTTACCCGGATCCTTCAGCACATGCTCCAGGGCATCGGCATATTTGGCTGAAAGGGGGATACCCGGAAGAAGAATCTGGATTCCATCGGCCATTACCCTGGTGGACAGCAGGTCAATTCTGCAGGAATAGACAGGAATATGTCTGCTGATGGTATTGTAAAACTTTATGATGTTCTGGAGGCTATCCTTAACAACTCTGGTGTCACTGGTCTTGATATAGACCGGCACCAGCCCCTTTGAATCATAATCCTCGAGCTTGATAATATCTCCCTGTATATCTATATAGGACATTGAATCACCCTGGATGGCCACAGCCCAGAATTGCCTCTTTTTAGCTCTAATATCCATCACCAGGGGGAACATGGAGTATTTGATGGAAACTGACTCTATCTGACGGTTCTCCAGAAGCCTGGCCTTTAGCCAGTCAAGGCTCAACCCTATGATATGCCGGCCTTCCAGTCCAGAGGTTACCCTGGTTATTTCGGATCTTATGAGCTCATCACTGCTGTGAATGTTAATCCTGGAAAGGCAAAAAAGATGGTTCTTTTCCAGCAGATAAAAAAAGGCTGTTATTATGAGCATCATTACAAGCAGCTGGGTTGTCAGGAAAAGTGCGCCGTATTCGTTTCTGCGCATTGATTTCCTGCGGTCTCCTGAGAGATATGTACATCCGTATTTCTCCTTTGCTGAAGTCCCGGGCACAGAATAAGCTGTCTTATACCTAACTCTCATTGCAAAAACTCCTCTTTACAAAATCGCCCAGGGGCCCTGCACTGGATATCAGCAATATGCCTTCCCGTTCCATGTTATTCCTGATATAGGAAATAATGCTCTCATAGGCCTCAAGAAAGACTACGCCGGGAAAATGCTTTCTTATCTCATCGATACTGCTAAGGATGCTGAAAGATTCATTGGGGTCCATCCTGGCCCTGAATACCTCTGTAAGCACCAGTTTATCAGCAAAGGCAAAGGCATCCATAAAATCATCAAACAGGAATTTCAGCCGGCTCGGCATGTGAGGCTCAAATGCCAGTATCAGCTTCCTGCCTTCATGCTTTTCCCTCAGGGCGCTCAGAGCACCTTTAAGCTCCGTAGGATGATGGGAATAATCCACATATATAATAAGATTGTTATACCTGCCTATGAACTCAAGCCTCTTTGATATTCCCGAAAAGGATCCAATGCTTTCCAGGATATGCTCCTGGTCCAGGCCCAGGCTTCTCATCAGGGCATAGGAACCAATGATGTTTTCCGCGTTTTTAAGGCCGAACAGACGGCTTTTTACACCGGCCTGCCCGGAGGGCTGGCTGATTATAAAATCACTTGTGTTCAGCCTTTTTTCAAGCATTATATCTGCCTTTTGGGTTGCAGAGTAAGATATGATATTTTCTATATGGCTCCCGGCTTTCTCCACAATTTCTGAAAGCTGTCTGTAGGATCGGTTGAATATTAGAGTTTTTATGGACTTTTTGCTTACCAGTTCAAAAAAGAGGCTGTAGATCTCCTCTTTTGTATAGGATTCGGGATGATCCCATTCAAGGGAGCTTATAAGCAGAACTTCAGGAGAAAGGGCAAGGATTTCCCTGTTGCTTTCATCCCCTTCCAGTATGAGGTGCGGGCTTTTTGGATAGGACATGGCAGGAGGAAATCCGTGGGGTATGGCGCCGATCATGAATGATATGGGCCTTTCCGCCTTCATGGCTATATAGGAAGACACAGCGGTAATGGTTGACTTGCCGTGGGTTCCTGTAATCAGAACCAGCTTTCGGGATGATGAGAGCTCTGCAAGTTTCATAGGCCTTGACAGTATCCTTATGCTGTTTTCCCTGGCGAACCTCAGCTCAGAATTATCCAGGTTTATTGCCTTTGAATAGATAATTTCATCGGGCATTACAGCCTGTATGTTTTCATCACTGTGACGGTTAAAAAAACTGAATTTATCCTTATAGGAGTAAAGGTACTGGAACTTGTCCAGCTCCCGTATATCCGATCCTGATACATTCGCCTGCTCGTCCAGAAGGAATTTGGCCAGGGATGTCATTCCCGTGCCAAGTATACCGACCAGAAAAACCTTTTCAGCACTTCTGTTTTTTGTTTTCATAATCCACTCTCAATATAAATCCTGCTATAATCATCGTCGCAAGATAACTGGAACCCCCGAAGGAAAAAAGCGGGAGGGGAAGACCCTTGGAGGGAAGAAGATTAACCGCCACGGACAGGTTCAGGCATACCTGCAAAGCCAGAAGGAATACCATTCCAAAAGAGGCATATTTCTTGAAAAAATCGTTATACTGGGTTTCATAGGCTATATGAAAACCCTCAAAAATGAGGATAATATAAAGCACAATAAGGGATATGGCGCCTATCAGGCCTGTCTCTTCAGCATATATGGAAAATATGTAGTCAGTATGGCTTTCCCTCAGGAAGAAACACTTGTTGAAGCTGTTTCCGAAGCCTTTTCCCATTATGCCTCCGGTTGCTATACCCTGAATGCTCTTATAGGGCTGATAGCCCTTGTCGAACCGGTCAATCTCGGGATTAAAGGCTACCCGGACCCTTTCCATCCTCCAGGGATGGATAAGGATGAATATACTTACCAACACTGCAAGAAGGAGGACACAGAATATCAAAATTTTAATGTTGAAACCTGCCACATATATCAATATAAGGGCTGTAAGCGACAAAATCATCGCATTTCCCAGATCCGGCTCCAGGGCTATCATTACAAAAAATACAATTATTACCGCAAGCTCCTTTTTCAGGTATTTCAGGGTAAAGTTATTTTCCTGTATCTGGGAAAGCCATGCAGAAAGGGTAATAATTATTCCTATCTTAGCAAATTCCGATGGCTGAAAACGAATCCCCATAATGCCTATCCATCTTTTTGCGCCGTTTACTGTCACACCCAGCCCTGGCATGTGAACCAGGGCAAGGAGCAGGAAAGATACAATCAGAACAGGCAATGCAAATTTCCTGATAGTCTTAATCCTTTGGGAATAAACAGCAATCATAAGAAAAAAGCCCAGGGCGACGGTAAAGATTCTCTTGTAAATAAAGGAATCGGCTTTTTCTCTGAATTGAATATCTGTAATATTTATGATAAACAGGGTGCCTATAACTGTTATAACCATGATAGTGAGAAATATATGCCTGTTTGAGTTCAGTAAATAATCAAGCATTTTTTCCCCTTGCGTTAATGGATTCTTTCAGTATCTCCCTGTCGCTGAAGTGATAAAACCTGCCGCCTTCCTCCAGGGACTCTTCGTGGCCCTTGCCGAGCAGAAGGATTATATCCCCCGGTCCTGCATACTCCACAGCGATCTCTATGGCTTTCCTCCTGTCATCCTGGATTATTACCTCAAGGGATTTTAGGCAATCCTTATCAATTCCACGGTATATGTCCGATATTATATCCAGAGGCCTTTCATCCCTGGGATTATCCGAAGTAAGTATCAGCACGTCAGAGAACATGGATGCATATTTGCCCATGAGGGGTCTTTTGCTTTTGTCCTTGTTACCCCCCGCGCCAAAGACCGTTATTATTCTTGAGCCGGGATGAGTCATCCTGAATTCCTTTATTACTCTTAATATGGCATCGGGTGTATGGGCATAATCCACAACTGCCTTGAAATCATCATCATAAACCACCTCGACCCTGCCCGGAATGCCCTTAAAATTCTCTATAGACTTTGCAATGCAGGAATTGGTAATACCAATGCTTTTTGAGACTGCTATTGCCAGAAGAATATTCTCATGCATAAAGTCATTAAGGTAGCCGGTTGAAACTGATATTTCTCCATCCGGCGTCCGTATCCACAGCAGAACCATCCTGTCGCTGTATTTTTTCTGCCTTATATAATAATCACCTGCAGGGTCATTAAAGGTTAACAGGTTTTTTTTGCCCGCCAGGCTTTTTAAGGCACTGTCCTGAGCAAGGGTGTAAGGTATTATGCAATACCCGCCTTCCTGCACATGGTCAAAGAAACTCATCTTCACTTTCCTGTATTCATCCATGTTCCCGTGATAATCAAGGTGGTCCTGGGAGATGTTTGTAAGTGCACCTATAAGGAAGGGAAAATTTTTTACCCTTTTACGGTGTATGGAGTGGCTTGAGACTTCCATGACAGCCCAGCTGATGCCTTTCTCCTGCATCATGCTGAAAGACTGCAGGGAATCCAGAGCCAGGGGGGTGGTCATATCTGCTTTTATAAAGCCCTCCCCCAAATCATTGTATATTGTTCCAAGGAGCCCGCAGCCTTTGTTCCAGTTATTTATAATCGAATGGATAAACATAGCTGTGGAGGATTTGCCGTTGGTGCCTGTAATCCCGATCAGGTTCATTCTCTCAAGCACATTATCATAGAACCTATCCCCGACAGCTGTCATTATGCCTTCTGCATCCCTGACAAGGACCATGTCTATGCCTGCACTGAACCGGAGGTAAGCTTCCCTCTCATCGGTAACAATCCCCGCAGCACCTTTTTTTATAACATCTTCTATATATTTATTGCCGTCATCTTTCAGACCCTTTACCGCAAAAAACAGACTGCCAGATCCTGCTTTTCTGGAATCGTAATGAAGCTCGATCACATCCTTGTCATGCATTATGCTCCTGTCCAGAGTGCCAATCCCTTCACAAAGCTGGCTGAGCCTGAAATATCTGCTTTTGCTTTTCATTCCTGTTTATTAAAACCTTACATTTTCCTTATGTATTTCTTTCCTGTAAAATTCAGGTAACTGATAGTAAATTCAGTTATCCTGGCAAAATATGGCGCTGCCACAGCCCCTCCGTAGTATTCTCCCCTGGGGCTGTGAACGATGACCATAACTGCAATCTCTGGTGTTTCAGCCGGCGCCATGCCTATAAAGGAAGAAATGAACCTGCCTTTGTAATAACTGCCTGTTTCTGTATTGAATATCTGTGCAGTGCCGGTTTTACCTGCCGTTTCCACGCTGTCCACCCGGGCTTTCTTCCCGGTGCCTGAAAGGACCACCTGCCGGAGAAGTTCTCTCATAATCCTGGCAGTCTTTTCTGTAATTACCCTTTTTTTACTTTCGGTTATGCCGTTTAGATCAATTTTTTCAAAAAGGCTGTTAGAAAGGTATTTTACAACCTTGGGAGCCTCCATCACCCCGTCATTGGCAATAGCCTGATAAAAGGCAAGCAGCTGAACAGGGGTCACGCTGATACCCTGGCCTATAAAGCTCAGCAGCCTTGAGTGTTCATCATTTAATACTGCAATATTGGTAAGGCTTCCGGAGGATTCAGCGCTGAGCGATATACCTGTCCTGGTTCCAAAACCGCAATTTTTAAGAAATTCTATCCACTTAACCCTCGGTATATCCCGGGAAAGCTTGATTGTTCCAATATTACTGCTCTTTGAAAATACCTCCATGGGTTTAAGTTCATTGTATGGATGGGCATCATGGAACCGGTATCTGCCGAGATTAAAAACCCCGTTTTCACAATTAAGCTTTTTATCACTGTAAATGTCCACCAGATTATTTTCTATAAGGTACGCAAAGGATACAGTCTTAAAGGTACTGCCCGGTTCATAGGAAAAAGCAACCGCAGGATTAGCCGCAAACCTGCCCTGCTGATCCCGGGAATCTTCAGGGCAAAGCACTGAAAAAGCCAGCAGGTCACCGCTTGATACTTCCTGAACCAGTATTATGCTGTATAGGGGCTCATATCTGGCGCACAGTTCTTCATTGATTTCATGGGCCTTCTGCTGTATGGGCTGGGATATGGTCAGGGTAAGGTCATATTTGCGCGACTGGTTTTCCTTATAGACTGAGGATACCCTCATAACCCTCCCCCTGCCGTCAATGGTGTTTTTATTGCCCTCACCGGGAACCTGTCTTAGGTATTTATCAAACACAAGCTCCAGCCCTTCCTTTCCCACGCCGTAGGAATCCGTCCTCCCCAGCAGGTGGCTGAGAGAATCCCCAAAGGGGTAGATGCGGTCATACTCAATCTTGTATTTTACCAGATTTGTTTTTACCTTCCCACCCAGTTTTTCCTTTGCCAGTTCATTGATTTCCATAATTCTCTCAAAATCTTCAGAAGCAACAAGCCTGCTGATATAGCTGAAATGGCTTTCCCTGGCAACTGCATTCATGATGTAGTTTACTGTTCTGCCGGTTCTTTCTGAGAGAATATCAGCAAACCAGGCCAGCTCCACGGGCTCCAGGACTGATCTTGTTTCAGCGGGGTTTATATAGATTGACGGTTTTTTTACGCTTGCTGCCAGTATCCTGCCGTCCCGGTCATATATGGTGGACCTCTCAAAGGTCTCCCTTGATGTAAATTCGGTATCCCTTGAAAGCTTTGCAATATGTGCTTCATGCTGAATAACCTGCAGAAAGAAAATCTTGAAGGCTATGGCGCTGAAAAAGGCCAGGAAGAGAAAGGCAATGAACAGTATCCTGTTGTTCACATCCCGGAATTTGGACTTTATATCCTCATAATCAAAAAAGACAAAAGCATTTAAAATTATCATTCCTGGTCACCATCCGAGGCCTGTCCGGGCATATAGGCTTCAAGCCTTCCGTAATCAGTATTTTGTTCCAGGTGGCTTTTTAAAATCCTGTTCTCATTGGTCAAATCTTCTATCTGCTTCTCCAGGCTTGCAATTTCCGGGCCGTTTAAAGCAATATCGTTCTTTATCCTGGCAAAAGAAACCAGGCTGTAGATAAGAAGGCCAAGTATAATTGAATAAAGTATATAATTTATAACTCTTAGAACCCTTTCATCCATGATCAAAGCCTCTCGAAAGCCCTAAGCCTTGCGGACCTGGCTCTGGGGTTTGATATTACTTCCTTTGCACAAGGCCTTAGGGGCTTTTTTGTAAGATTGATTCCCAGGCTTTTATTAACGGGCGCTGGACGGAATTTATTCTCCTTTTCCCGGAAGGAATACCTGCGGATAAAATCCTTCACTATCCTGTCCTCAACAGAATGAAAGCTTATTATTATCAGCCGGCCTCCACTGTTAAGGCAGTCAGGAATGGCCTGCATGAAAGAATTCAGGTTCTCAAGCTCTTTATTGATATAAATTCTGAATGCCATAAAGGTTTTGGTAGCCGGATGTATTTTACCCCTGTAGCCTTTTTTGGCCTCCTGTACAATGACTGAGAGCTCTTTTGCCCTGGTTATGCTTTTCCTCCTGGTATAAATGGCTTTTGCAATCCTTTTTGAATAGCTCTCATCAGCATACCTGAACAATATATCGCAGATCTCCTCTTCTTCCATATCGGGCAGAACCTCGTAAAGAGGCATGCCGGAGCTTGTGTCCAGCCTCATGTCAAGCAGTGCATCATCATTGAAGGAAAAGCCCCTTTGAGACTCAAAATAATGATAGGAACTTATCCCCAGGTCAGCTAATATAAAGTCTGCTCCTGCTATGCCATGGGAGGAAAGGACTGCTTTAATATTCCTGAAATTATCATTGGCAAAATGAACGGTGCCTTTTCTGTATTTCTGCAGACGGCTGGAAGCCCTGGAAAGAATATCAGAATCCGCATCCAGGCACAGCAGGATAAGGTTCCGGATAGCTGATTCCAGAATTTTACTGCTATGCCCGCCCTCGCCTGTGGTTGCATCCACAATAATACTGTGCTCTCTCTTGATAAAGGATAGAATCTCCTCAACAAAAATCGGCTCATGAACTGGAACATCGGCAAAATTGTCAATATCAAAGGATATCATCAATATTGTTGCTCCTGTCATATTCATTGAACACTTCCGGGTTCCATACGGCTATATGATCAACAGCACCAACTACCACTACACTGCTGTTTCCTTCAATACCGGATATGCTCAGGAGTCTTTCGCTAAGCTGGATTCTGCCCTTGGAATCAAGTTCTTTTATCTCAGTAACACTGCCTATCTTGGATTTTATGTCCGTGATACCGCGGCTAAGGCCAAGCTCCACTTCTTTGGCGATAAGGATATCAAAAAGCCTGCAGGGGTATATCTCTATCTTGTTGGTCCTGGCGACAGCAACCACATTATTGTTGCTGTCAACAATTGCATCTCTCCATTCCTTCGGAATCGGCAGTCTGTTCTTTTCATCAATCTGCCTTTTATTAATTCCTCCAAAATAGCTCATTTATCAATCCTCTATTAATAACTTTTTCATATATGACAAAAATTGTTATTTATTTCCCACTTTTATACCACCTTATCCCATTTAATAATCAAAATCAAATAAATATTAGATTTTTTTTGCTTATTTTTCAGGGTTTATGAACCTGTAATGTATATATTATTGGACTAATAACCGATAAATCTTGTATTATTTTGGTTTTATGCGAGAAATATGGAAAAATCCGGTATTTTGTTCATATGAGCCTGACTTCGGGATGCAGATGTCAGACTATTTCTTTGACATGGCCGAAGAGTTCCAGCCACTTTTCCAGAAGAGGATATATCTCATATTCCAGGAGGTCAGAAACCAGGACAAAATCCCTGGACTCCTGGCTGTCCATCATTTCCTTCA
This sequence comes from uncultured bacterium, assembly GCA_964431655.1. Lineage (GTDB taxonomy): Bacteria > CAYMEV01 > CAYMEV01 > CAYMEV01 > CAYMEV01 > CAYMEV01. The sequence continues at coordinate 14,030 of CAYSKJ010000060.1, forward strand.
GGAAGGAGACAAAATCCGATATCTGAAAATCATTGAGCTTTATATCCGTATCATTGAATATCCCGTGCTTGGCAAGGAAATCCACCAGGTCCAGGAGCCAGTAGAAGGAATCAACAAGAATGGACAGCTGTTTTGAAGCCTCCGGGATTGAGCCTTCCCTGAATTCCATGGCTACTTCCTTTACCCCTGCCAGCAGTGATTCCCTAATATGCTTAATCCCTTCCTCCACGCTTTTTTCCAGAACCTTGTCTGTCTCCTCTGTTATAACATAAATATTCTGCCCTCTGTAGGGAAGGTCCAGGGATGTTTCATCCGCCTGATCGAAGGGTTCATCGTCGATGGATATTGATGTTATTAGCCTCCGGTTGTCATTTGCTATCTCCATGAGCTTTTCTATTATATCCCTAAGATTGATAAAGTCACCCTTGATATCAATCAAGTCTCCATTGATATTGACTTCCATCATTCCCTCCTTTCAGACATCAATTCCTATAATCTGTTTAATAGAATCTATCAGATTATCCGTTTTTTCAAGAAAAATAGATAGAAATCTCCGGATAAACCCAAGTTCCTCATCGCAGCTGCCGGCAGAAGATCCCCCTTCCCCGGTAAGCTTTGAACGGCAGAGAATCCCGGCCATCCCTTTCAATACTTCAAAATACTCAGAGACTTTCATGCCGGAAATATCACTGAAAGACCTGATGTCTGGATTTATTCCCGGCCCGAAGCGGTTCTGCATATTTGCCGTGTCAATACGCAGAAGCATCATCTGCTCCAGGAGGTCCGGGTCAAAGAGAAACCGGTAGTTTCTCTTAATATAGCCGATGGCGTTATTATTTTTGTCATTTAAGCCCAGAATCCTTTCCCAGACATAGAACATCAGGATAGATATGAGATCGTTTTTTTCAATATCATAGGCTTCCACAGGCTCATAGTCAATAATGCCCGATGGTGTGAAGGCCCCCCGGTAAAGGCAGATGCTTTTCATCTGCTTTATTTCATCCGAAGGGATATCAGAGCCGGATATAATGCTTTTTGCAATCTGATACACGTATTCAGGCCTGATAATCTTCCTGCAGTTGGCATGGCTGCAGCAGAAATCCTCCCTGCACGGAAAGCAGTCCATGGCAGGGGTAATGATATGGCAGTTGCTCTGATAGGGGCCCTGCTCACGGAAATGACAGCAACCCAGGCCCAGATAGACAGCAGGAACATTAAGAAGCGAGGAGGAATACATGTAATCATGACCGCCGGATATCACCATACGCAGTTTTGATACAAGGCTTAAAAGCATGCTGTCATCAACCAGGCCGGAGAAATTGTAGATACTGCTGTTCCTGGCTTGTATCCTTATCTGTTCGGCTGAAGGATGCTCGCTTTCCCTGCCTATCAGAATTATATCCAGATTGAATTTGGAAGCCAGCATATCGGCCAGAAGAGAGAAGTTTTCTACCCCCCAGAAGGAGTTCTCCCCCGGTGAACCGGCTATTATTCCTGCCTTTTCCTTGCCGGGATTGATTCCTGCCTCGTGGAACAGGTGCATCACTTTATCATCAGATTCGCTATTCAGCTTTATATGGGGGCGGTATACCCTCTTAAAAGGCATACAGCCTGTGAGAAGATTGTTGACATCGGTCCGGTTGAACCTGTTGAACCTCCTTGACAAGCCTGAAGCATGGGAAAAAGCCCCGGGTATGTCCATAACTGCAGTCTCCCCTGACCCGGCCAGGAATGGGCCTTTTTTGGACTTTGCTTTTATGAGGGTACTCAGGACAAGGCCTGCTTCATCCTCACCGGAAAAGTTGATGAGAAGATCCTGCCCCTGGAATGAAGAAAACTGCTCTGTCTGCTCAGATACATGCTTATACTTTATATCGGCGGATAGCTCGGACAGGAGTATATTCACGAGCCCTGCAGGATCTATTGACCTGATATTGTCAATATATTCATTCATATGGGAAAGCAGAGGCCTGTATTTATCCCATGAAAAATATGTGATTTCTGAATGGGGGTAATTCTCCCGAAGTATCCTCAGGGCGGGAAATGTCCTGGAGAGACTGTCAAGGCCCATTGAATTGATTACTGATATCCTCATAATATCAAACCGTCCGGTTTTACATATGCTCCTTTATAATGGCTTTTAAAAGCATGATTGAAAGCTCATCACGGGTAAGCTCACCGTCTTTTCTTAATATTTCCCCAAGGCAGTAGATGTTTACAGGCCTCTGGCCGGCTCTTTTTATGGCCTTTTTAATCCCGGGGCTGTCAAAGGGCTTTTTTCCCTCAAGGGATGAGCTGATAATGTCTTTTCCGAAGATAAGGCAGATTTTCTGTATTTTCCCAATAATTGCATCATAATACCAGCTGAAAAGGTTGTAACTTCCAGGATTCCTTATTATGTCAGGCATATTGCCCTTTATTGCCCTGCATGAATTAAAAATAAGATCGGTAATTCCGGCACGGCGTCCCAGGATAATATCCGGGTCTGTATCAAGGATTGGCCCCAGTGGTACATATTCCAGGCTTTTGAAAAAGATGCCGGGGTCAGCCTCAGCTATAATCAGTCTTTCCGGTTTCATGCCCTGTATAAGTTTATGCACGTGATAAGCAAAGCCCCACCCCGCGACCAGAAACTCTTTATTGTTCTGAAATTCCGCCTTCAGCCTCCCGAGAAGAAGCTCTGCCTCTTTTTCCGGGTCATAGATGCTGTGGACATGTATATTCTTTACAACCGGAACAGGAAGACCGGATCTGGAATTTACCACCCTGATATACCCCTGGAGGGGGTAACGGCTGTAGG
>CAYSKJ010000061.1:0-16745 GCA_964431655.1 uncultured bacterium
CAGAAATTTCTGGTTTGCAGTATTGAAATTTACAGCTACACGGTCAATTTGTGTCACTATGATAAAAAGGTCAGCCTTCAGCTCCTTTGCTATCAGGGCTGCAGTGAAGTCCTTGTCAATTACTCCCTCTATGCCGTAGAGTTTCTGGTCTCCGTTCCCTATATAAGCAGGTATTCCTCCGCCCCCTCCGCAAATGAGTATTGAATCAGTAGTATTTATTACATGTTTTATGAAATCCATCTCCATTACAGATATTGGTTTGGGTGATGCAACAATCCTTCTATATCCCCTGCCGCTGTCCTGAATAATATTCCAGTTTCTTGTCTTTTTCAGTTCTTCAGCCCTGTGCTGGGCATAGAAGGGCCCTATAGGCTTTGAAGGATTCTGTATGGACGGATCATGCCTGTCAACCATGCAGTGAGTAACCAGAGTAATTACCGGCATTGATATAGAGCATTTCGCCAGCTCATTATAAAGACCCCTGTTAAGCAGGTAACCCATTTCTCCCTGGGTTTGAGCGACGCAAACATCCAAGGATATCATCGGGACCTTGTTGGTGGATTCCTCTGCTCTTATAAGGGCATTGCCGACCTGAGGTCCGTTTCCGTGGACTATTACCAGCTTGTATCCCTGCTTGATTATGCCTATAAGGTCTCTTGCAGTTTCTTCAGCTGCTGCCAGCTGCTCTTCCACTGTCCCGGAAGAGCCGGGGGGGAGCAGAGCGTTCCCCCCAAAGGCTATAAGAGCAATCTTCCGAGTGCTCATTTTATAAAATCCTTCAGAACATCAGCCAGCTTCGGGTAGCCGATTTCTTCAAGCTCATAATTGACAGTTACCATCTTCTTATTGATATTCACTACCCTTTTTAGATTAATGGGTGTGGCGGATACAACCACATCACATACAGTATTATTTATGGTTTCCTCAAGATCTTTAACCTGTTCTTTTCCATACCCCATGGCAGGCAGAAGGTTCTGAATATGAGAATATTTTTCAAACGTATCGGCAATGCTTCTCACTGCATAGGGTTTGGGGTCGACAAGCTCGGCTGCGCCGTATTTTTCTGCAGCGACGACTCCAGCTCCAAAAAGGCTCTCACCGTGGGTAAGAGTGGGTCCATCCTCTATAACCAGAACTGATTTATCCCTTATCAATCCCGGATAATCAACAGTAAGCGGGCTTGCAGCGTCAATTACCACGGCTTTTGTGTTAACGGAGTGAATATTCCGTCTTAACTCATCAATCTCTTCCAGGCTAGCAGAATCGATTTTGTTGATTACCACTACATCAGCCCTGCAGAGATTTGTATGGCCGGGATAATAAGACATCTCGTCACCCACGCGAAGCGGATCTGCAACTACTATTTCAAGGTCAGACTTATAGAAGGATGTGTCATTATTTCCCCCGTCCCATATTATAATATCAGCCTCCTTTTCGGCCTGGCGAAGTATTTTCTCATAGTCAACACCGGCATAAACTACTATGCCTGCATTTATGTGTGGTTCATATTCTTCCCTTTCCTCAATGGTGCATTCATGGATGTCCAGATCCTCATACCTGGCAAACCTCTGTACAGCCTGTTTTGCCAGATCTCCGTAAGGCATGGGATGTCTGATGGCTACGACTCTTTTTCCTTGCTCCTTGAGGTATTTAATAACTTTTCTTGTAGTCTGGCTTTTCCCGCAGCCTGTTCTGACAGCGCAAATAGAAATGACTGGCTTTGTCGATTTTATCATCGTTTTTTCAACACCAAGCAGCAGGAAATTCGCACCCAGTGAATTAACGAAAGCAGCTTTCCTCATGATGTTGTCATGGGAAACATCAGAATATGAAAATACAACGGTATCAATATTTTCTTCCTTTACAAGCGTTCCGAGCTCTTCCTCGTGATAGATGGGGATCCCTTCAGGATAGAGTGCTCCGGTAAGCTCTTTAGGGTATTTGCGCCCGTGGATATTCGGAATCTGTGTTGCAGTAAAGGCAACCACCTGGAAATACTCGTTATTTCTATAATATACATTGAAATTATGAAAGTCCCTCCCTGCTGCCCCCATGATAACTATTCTTTCTTTCGGCATTTCAACATTCCTCCTTAATAATTATTTTAACGCTTTGCAAAGCTAATATTTAATTAACAGTTTAAAAATTTAGGTCAATAAAATAAAGGATCGGAAATTCTTCAGCTTTATATGATTTGTAGAGAAAGGGTAATAAATGGATATTTACCGGTGTTTATTCCATCTCTTTTTTCATTTTTGAAAGCAGGCTTCTCATATCCCTTAAAAACACGAAATCAGGCGGTGAATACCTTATGGAGCTTTCCATGTATTCTACAGCCCTGCTAATATTGCCCAGCCTGTACTCAAGTATACTGCTGTAAAATAGTACAAAGGGATTTTCCGGCTCAATAAAACGTGTTCTCTCAATATGGGTCTTTGCCTCTTCAAGGTGCCCAAGCATAGTATTTATTGCTCCGAATCCGAGATTTATATACATATCATCCTGTAGAGCAGGCATTGTCACCATGGTCTGAAAATCATCATAGGCTTTAGCCAGATCACCGGACATAAGATATGTCTGAAGCTTCAGCAGTATGGTAGTTGGATTTGAACCCCGGCTTACAAGGATATTGTCAAGCTCTTCTATAGCACCGTCATAGTTTTTGCTCCGGATATTATTTGAGGCCCTTCCATAGTAATTCCCTGAAATTGAAAAATAGCTCTGGATAGAGCTATCTGAGAAGTTAATAATCTCTACCGTTTTCTCAGGGCTGATGGCTTTTTCTTCAGCATCTTCATCATCTATTTCTTCGTCAATTGAAAAGGATTCAGTGGTATCCGGTTCTTCGGAAACTGTCCGGATTCTATCAGGTTTATCCCTGAACAGTTTTGGGATTGTAATAATTCCGTATACCAGCAGGAGGATTCCCAGCGCTCCGAGAAGAAGATACAGGGTTATTTTCCTTTTTTCCCTGCGGACTGAATATCCTGTGTCAATTCCCAGAGGAATACCGCTGTTTAGCTTCTGTTCCCTTATTTTTTCCTGCAGTATTCTTTTGATCTCTATAAAGCTTATGGGCGGTTTCCTGAAACCTGATTTGGTTTCTATAGTATCAATGCCTACCACTTCTCCGTCCTTGACCTTCTGAAGAAGGTCAGCATAGCCGAAGGGGCCTATACGGCTTCCGTTGGCTTTTATTACATAGTAGAATTCCTGGGGTTTTTCCTGGGAAAATATATCCTTTGGTTCTTCCTCAATGAGGTCCTGAAGGTTTTTTATCGGTTTCTCTGCTTTTGGCGGAGGTGTGGGTTCTTTCTTTGTTGCTGACAGTATCTGTTCCAGGTATTCCTCTGAAATGCCGTTGGTTTTGGGTATTTCCTTTTCAGCGACGGGCTTTTTAGGTTCATCCTCAGTGATTGAGGATATATCAATTGAGAAAATCTTAAGGCATTTCGGGCATTTTAGTTTGAGAGTGTCTTTGCCCTCAGGTATCTTCTTTATTTTCAGCTTTGTTCCGCAGAAAGTGCAGTTTATATGATGCATAGTTCAAACACCCCTTAAGTTAAATACATATAAATTATTGGCAAGACTGCAATAATCTATTGATGTATGACATATATTATATTAAACTGTTTTTGTTATCAAGTAAAATAGAATAATCATAAGAAATTGACAAAGTACGGACAAATAGATGTTTCTGGAAAAAGCATATATTTTTTTTCAAAAGCTCTGTTTACAAATTTTTATTCTGTTTCCGGGTATAATATTATGCTTGACTGCGGAGACGGCGCTGCTTTATTTCTGAAAGAAATGGTTCTGAAAATTAATGCTGTTTTTATTTCACACCACCACGCTGACCATTTCAGCGGTCTTATGGGATTTATACAGTTGAGGAACACTGTAAAGGGAGGTACATCCGTGCCCCTGGATGTATATTACCCTGCAGGGAACCGTTTCATCAGGCAGTGGGTCCAGTATTATTCCGGCCTTGGGATTCCCCTTAATTATAATATCAGGTTTTCTGCCTTAAAGGAATATGCCGAGGTATTTCTCAGTAGAAAAGTATTTATAAAAGCTTACCCTGTGGTTCATGAAGATCATTGTTTTTCCTATTGCCTTTTTGAGAAGACAAAGAAGCTAAAAAAAGAATACATAGGAGAAAATATCCAGAAATTAAAAGGGGAAAGCGATGAAAAGTCGCTTATGAGGGAGGTGCTCAGGTGCAGACTGTATTATTCGGGGGATTTCTACAGGATTAATCCCAATACTCCCGATAATATAGATATTGCTATTCTCGATTCAACCTTTCTGTATAAATCGGACAGGAGCTTTAATTCCCATTTATCCCTGGAGGAGCTGTTCTGCTATTTAAGCAGGAAAAAAATAAAGGTTCTTTTATTGACCCATTTTTCACAAAGGTATAGTATTGGAGAGATAAGGGATTTTTTATCGGGCAAAGCAGGTGAGCAATCCTGTAGAATGTATATTTTGTACAATGACAAGGCTGAAAGAATACCAGGCTGATAAATAAAGAGAGGGCATTTTATGGCTAAAATCAAATATGACCCTATGCAGGAGGGTATACTCAAGGTAAATGTACTTTATTCCCAGCGGGAGGAGCAGACCCAGTTTTATGTGGAGCTTCTGCCTGTAAGGAGAAAATATAATCTTACCAATATTCTGGGGGAAAACAAGGCCCATACCACTATAAAGCACCTTTCCCCGGGCAGGTACAAGGTTGTCCTAAGGGGGGATATCCTGGAGCTGGACATCTTCAGTGAGACAGAAAAGAGTTCCGGTGAGTTTTCCCAGATAATAGAGGTTGACCTGAAACCTAATGATACTAAAGTTATAAACTTTAATCTCGGTTCGGAAATTTCGGTTGAATTTATGGTCTATCTCGACAACCAGGCAATTGAAAAGGCAGCCATAACCATTCCGCAAACCCAGATGACAAAATTCATAAAGAATTCAAAACCTGTTATTTTTGCACTGAAGCCGGACCTGTACAATATACTGATAGAGATCCAGAGCTTTAAAATAAACCGTTATATTAAGGTTGAACCAGAAGATGAGATAATAAATTTTTATGTTTCAAGCCGGGAAATAATGTTCTCTGAGTGGAATGCTGAACTGAAGAAGGGTGAGGTTGATGCCGTCATGCAATCAGCCATTTCTCTGCTGGAGAAGCACCCTGAATATGTTGATATTAATTTTTTCGTAGGCAGGCTGAACTGTCTAAAAAAAGACTACAAAAAAGCCTATATTTATTTCCAGTCAGCACTGAAGCATAATAACAGGTTTCTGGACGCATACATATATACAGCGCTTCTCCTTATAAGGACAAATAATCTGAGCCAGGCCCTGCCTTATTTGCGCAACGCAAAAAAACTCAATCTGTTTTTAAACGAAAACCGATATAATGCAGCACTGGAGGCCCTAAAAATCGGAAGAGCCTCGGAAGCGGAGAGCCTGGTTGCAAAAGCATTTGAATATAATCCCTTTCTGCTTGAAATATGCAGGTATTCTCTTGATGATATACCCTTCTTTGTGGATTATACGAATATTTCAAAGGACTATTTCCACTCGGGCAATCTGGAAAAGGCCAAGGAATCAATAAAGAAGCTTTTAAAACTGCAGCCTAAATATGTTGACATGCTTTATATCCTCGGGCTGATTGAATATTATCAGAATAACTATGAGGATGCTGTCAGCAGCCTTGCAAAAGCCAGCAGTATAAACCCCAACTATGTCCAGGCACTGATCCTGCTGGGAAAAATTCATTATAAAATGGAGAAGCTTACAAAGGCTCAGGAATATTTTTTCAGAACCATGACCATCGACAAGGATAATAGAATTGCCAAAATTTTCATAACCAAGATAAAGGCAAAGATATCCAGTAAGCCGCCAACCGATGAAATTGAAATAACCTACAGCTGAGAGCTCTTAACGGTATATGGCCAGGATTATTGCAGTAATGTGGATGCTTTTGTCCACTCCTGTTATCTTTTCAGACATTCTGTATGTAACCGGTTCCGGAACTGTCGAGGTATATTCAAGATACAACATTTTCAAAGATCACATCTCTGCAGGCTATGAGCAGTCTGTAACCGAGGTTGACGGCAACTACCTGGTCCGTATAACTTCCCGCATTACGAAGGAAAATCTTCCCCGGGCCAGGTTCAGAATGAAGCCTTCAAAAAATTACAGCGACAGTCATATTATAGGCCTGGCAGAGGAAATTACCCGGGGCTCCAGATATCTTCATGAAGCGGTGGAAAAGCTTGTATTATGGGTCAGGGAAAATATATCCTATAATTCAGAGCTGATGACAAAAGAGCCTGCAGGCTTCAGGCATATCCTTCTGAAGAAGGAAGGTACCTGTGTTGATATAATATATGTTTTGAGTGAAATGTTTGATGCCTGCGGGATTAAGCACAATATTATCCGGGGCCTGGTTATTGATGACAGCAGTATTATGCTTCACCGATGGCTGGAGTTTGAAGATTCAAAGGGGTGCTATATACCTGTGGATCCCCTTGCCTCTCTTTTCTTTATTACTCCCAATTATCTTTTCATAAGGAGGGATGACCGTTATTCGAAGGCCTATTATGATTATCCCATCATGGAAAAACTCAAGGAAATAAGGATTCTGAGTACAGAGTACAGCTTCATGCCCATTGGTAAAAAACCTCTGGAAAACATGGATATAATGGCTGCATCCAGAGGCAATGGCGACAATAAAGGCGGAATTGTCATTGTAGACAAATCCTACATTTTCGGGGAGATAATTGTTAAGGGCAGGGGGCAAACCTATCTTCTTAAAAGGGATAAAATCCTTACCTATAGTGTTTTCGGTCTTGAAAGGGGAAGATATGATATTTTCCACATTGGCCATGAAGGCAAAAGGCATATAAAAACTGTGTTTCTAAAGGACAGGGAGATTCATTTTGCAGGGCTTTAGGGAATATTCAAAATCAAAGGAGAGCCTTTCTGGAGAAATCAGGAATATCACCTTCTACAATGAAGAAAACGGGTATTCCGTATTAAAACTCTCAGTAAAAAAAAGGTCCAGGTCAGTTATTGTTACAGCATGCGGTAATATTTATCAGCCTTATCCCGGGGAGATACTGCATCTTGAGGGTACCTGGGTCAATAACAGGGACTACGGTCTGCAGTTTACTTTTTCCAGTTTTCAAAGGACCTATCCCCAGTCAAGGGAAGGCATTATAAAATATCTTTCCAGCAGTATGGTTAAGGGTATTGGAAAACATTATGCGGAAAAGATCGTTGACTGCTTTGGAAATGAAGCCTTTGAAACCATAGAGAAATATCCCGAAAGGCTGAAGGATATAAAGGGAATTGGAGAAAAAAGGATTCAGGAACTCATCCGTTCATGGAAAAATCAGGTTCTGATAAGAGATATAATCATGTTCCTGTCGCAATACGGCATAAACCTTAACTATGCAGCCAAGATATTCAAAGCCTTTGGTGACGATTCAATAGAACAGCTCAAAAGAGACCCCTATGTACTTGCTGAAAAAATAAGGGGCATCGGTTTCAAAACCGCCGATGCCATAGCAAGGAAACTCAATATCAGGGAAGATTCCTTAAGCAGGATTAAATCAGGCGTATTTTACGCCCTGATGAATGACACGGACAGCGGAAATACCATGACATCCTCAGGTCAGCTTCTTAAAAAGTCTCAGGAACTGCTCGGCATTGAAGCCTCCTTAATAGGAAGCTGTATTGATAACCTGGTAAAGGATGAACTGATTTATATAATTGAAAGGGAAGGTGGTGTTTATTATTGCCTTCCCTCATATTTTTTTGCGGAGATAAAGATTTCCCGTATGCTTGGTAATATCCTTAATTCCCGCTTCTTTATAAACATAAAAAGCATTGACAGGGCAATTGAGTGGGTACAGCTAAGAATAAGCATAAATCTGACCGATAACCAGAAAGAAGCAATTGCCGGCGTTATTAAGAATAAGATATCGGTTGTCACGGGAGGGCCCGGGACCGGGAAGACTACTATAGTCCGCGCAATACACAGCATATACAGGGCAAAGAAAGCCAGGATAGGCCTGCTATCACCAACGGGCAAAGCAGCCAAAAGGCTGTCGGAAGTTACTGGACAGCCTGCTTCAACCATACACAGAATGCTGGGATCAATCCCCCAGACCAGCAGATTTGTAAAAAATGAGACAAACAGACTGCATTATGACATACTGGTAATTGATGAGTTCTCCATGGTGGACCTTCTACTTTTCTACAATCTGCTCAAAGCTGTCGATGAACACACCAAACTTATTCTTATAGGGGATGCTGATCAGCTTCCCTCTGTTGGTCCGGGCGATGTGCTCCACAGCATTATCAAAAGCGGAAGGATTTTTACAGCTGAACTAAACCAGATATTCAGGCAGAAACACTCAAGCAGAATCATAAGCGCCGCCCACAGGATAAGGCAGGGCTTATTCCCCTATCTTCCCGAATACAAGGTCGACAACAGGAATGACCTTTACCTTTATAAAATTGATGACAGAAGGAGCAATAATCAGGAAATGCCTGTTGACGCTGTTGCAGAAGAATCAAAGAGCATTTACAGCATGGAGAAAACTCAGGATATCCCCAATGCCATAATAAAGATAATAAAGTATGATATTCCCAAAATAACCGGAATTGGAGATCTTTGTGATATTCAGGTCCTGACCAGCTTAAACAGCGGAGTATGCGGGACCCATAATCTCAATTTAGTGCTTCAGGAATTTTTTAATCCTAAAAATCCGTCAGTTACAAGGTATGGCAGGCTTATCAGGGTGAATGACAAGGTAATGCAGATAACAAATAATTATGATAAGTTTGTTTTCAATGGCGACAGCGGCGTCGTAACCGGTATTGATTTTGAGGAAAGGAGAGTCCGGGTCAGATTTGACAGCAGGACGGTGGAATATGGATTTGATGAGCTTGACGAGCTGGTATTGAGCTATGCCATATCGGTTCACAAGAGCCAGGGCTCAGAATTTCCCGTTATTATATTTCCGATTATCACATCCCATTATATGATGCTGAAAAGAAATCTTATTTATACAGGCATTACCAGGGCAAAGAAGCTGGCAGTCCTGCTGGGTTCAAAAAGGGCAATTGCCATTGCCATCGGAAGGGACAGCAGGGGAGAAAGGCTGACCTACCTTATGGAGAGGATAGAGCAGGCTGTAAATCTATCCCTTTTTTAGGAAACCTTCATAATTCTTTACAAAGTTCTGGATATGATTAAGCTGTCTGTATGGGCCCTGTATTGAATAAAATTCCATTTTTTAAGCAGAAGACAGTTCTGGTCCTTGGCGGAGGCGGGGCCAGGGGTATAGCCCACCTGGGGGTTATAGAATATCTTGTTCAAAACAGGATATCATTTGATGCTATTATTGGAACATCTGCCGGTGCCCTTTTCGGCAGCCTCTATGCCATGTATAACAGTGTGGAAAAAGCTCTGTCAAAGTACAGGGAGGTAATGGATGAAGTTGACCTCCCTGATTTTGAAAGCTCAAAATCAAGTAATGAACCGGGAATAAGAAATACAGTCAGAAACATGTACCAGAGTATTAAGAAAAGTGCATGGGTCATAAAAGGGGTTATACGCCAGTCTCTGGTGGATAAGGGGATGTTTGAAGAGATACTGGATGTATATTTCGGTGATGCCAGGCTGGAGGATCTTACCCTGAAGACATATATCGTTGCTACTGATCTTGTTACAGGCAAGGATATTATATTTTCCAGGGGTATGCTTGCCCCTGTTATTCAGGGAAGCTCGTCCATTGCAGGGATACTTCCGCCGGTTGATTACCAGGGAAGAGTTCTCATAGACGGGGGAACGACAGCAAAGCTTCCCGTAATCTATGCTGTTCTGCTGGGGTTTAAAAGGATAATAGCTGTTGATGTAGGCTCAATATTCAAGGAAAACAATAATTTCAGTAATGCAATAGATATATTTTCTCGAATCGAGAAACTGACTTCCCACCGGTTCCACATTGATAATATAAGCCTTGCTGACATCCTGATAAAGCCTCAGCTGGAAGATCTTTCCTGGTATGATTTCAAAAAGACCGATATCATTTATAACCGGGGTTTTTCCGCGGCCAATATGATGGGCCTGGAGATAAAACGGTTCAGCAGGAGGATTATCCCGGGTAAAAAATATATCCCGGCAGAAAAGGTCATGGGCTTTTGTGAGATTATTTAAAAAGATCAATTTTTTTCTTGATAAAATTCTGATATGGTGTAGATATACTCTCTATTATTTGCTCCTCCATAGCTCAATGGTAGAGCATCCGGCTGTTAACCGGAGGGTTGCTGGTTCGAGCCCGGCTGGGGGAGCCACTTTTATTTTAAAGGCTTTCGGGATTCGGGATATTTTCCTGGATTAAAAATTCTTCTGCCAGCATTCCATAATTGAATAATCCCCTGAGAATATGCTGGAGTAAAGTGAGTTTGCCGGCATGGATGCTCCGCTTACGGTGGCTGTTATCGCACCCATTTTAAAAAGCCTTTTCATCCCTTCTAATAGAAGAGCCCGGGCCAGCCCCTTTCTCTGGAATTCCGGAACAGTGCCCACCGGTTCAAAATAGCCTGTCCTTGTAGCATCATCATACCATATGGTGCAGAATGCCGCTATACTATCCTTATTGGTAAGGGCAACCAGGTCAAGGTCCCTTCTGTACAGAGGCATGTTCTGAATATTCCTGTACCATTCCCAGCCATCGTATTTTTCATCGGGTTCACCGGGATGGAATGCCCTCCAGCTTGCCCAGGAGCGCCCGGGAAGCTCATCGTGGTCTCCCAGAGACCTGATGCTGAAATTAGCCGGAACTTCCGCTGCTTCGATATCATTATGCAGGTACCGGATTCTCTGGTATTCAGAGTACTGGGTCATGCTGTAGCCTTTTTTTCTCAGGATGAGTCTGCATAAATTATCATCATGGCATAGCCAGATATAAAGCTTTTTTCTTTCTGCGTCACAGGAAATGTTAAGGTGCTTTTCAGCACAACCCACCATTTCTTCCAGCAGACTATATGAGCCTGAGTATTCCGGATGAACCTGCAGGAAAGCCTCGCCAAGGTTTTCAGGGTTTAGAACTCCGGCTATACGGCCTTTTCTGTCTTCCCAGATATATATGAAGTCTTCGACACTGTCAATTTCAAGGCAGTTTTTAAGAATATGCCATCTCCAGTAATCAAGGCGGGCCGCCTGCCAGCTTCTCTCTTTGTGAGCATTCAATAAGAACACTTCCCTGAGGAAAGCCCTTATTCTCCAGTAATCATCCTCTGATCCGTAGTTTCTTAATGTTAAGGACATTTTAATTTCCCAGCCAGGCAGAAATAATAAAAAAATATTTTGATATGGTAACAAAGTTTAATTAAAGGAATATAACTGTCAAATAATTTCAGTTGACCAGGTCAGCCTTTATAACATAAAATGTAAAAAAAACTGAAGGTAGATATGTGGATTATTATGAACTTTTAATCCAGAGCATCTTTGTGATGATCACAGGACTGGGGATTGTATTCCTCTTTCTCTGCCTGCTTATGGCTTTTATCCGTTTAAGCTACCACACGGTCACTCTGCTCAGGCTTGAAGATGTGCAGAATCCTCATGACGGCGGGGGAATTGATCAGGATCTTATTTCGGCCATTACCGCTGCGGTCCATGAATATGAGAAAGATACGCTCTAAATTTGCCTGGAGGAATAAATGAAAAAGATACTTATAACCGATTTAATACTTAGGGATGCCCACCAGTCACTTCTTGCAACCAGGATGCTCACATCTGACATGCTCGGCATTGCGGAAAAGCTGAACCGGGCAGGATACTGGTCCCTTGAGGTATGGGGCGGGGCGACCTTTGATTCATGCATAAGATACCTTAACGAGGATCCCTGGGAGAGGATAAGGAAATTGAAAAAGGCAATGCCGGACACTCCCATGCAGATGCTTCTGAGAGGTCAGAATATACTCGGCTACAGGAACTATGCCGACGATGTGGTGGAGATGTTTGTTGAAAGGGCCAGTTTCAACGGTGTGGATGTATTCAGGGTATTTGACGCCCTGAATGATGCACGAAACCTAAAAACAGCCATAAAGGCGGTAAAGAAACATAAAAAACATGCCCAGGCTTCGGTTTCCTATACCATATCCCCCATTCACACTATAGATATGTATGTCAAACTGGCAAAAGAGCTGGAGAATATGGGAGCTGACAGCCTGTGCATAAAAGATATGGCGGCGCTTTTAAAGCCTTATACTGCCTTCGAACTCGTCAGGGCATTGAAAAGGAGCATAGACATTCCCGTTCATGTGCATTCGCACGCTACTACCGGCATGTCAGTCGCTACTCTCATAAAAAGCGTCGAAGCCGGAGCAGATATCCTGGACACGGCAATATCATCCCTTGCCATGGGAACAAGCCATTCTCCCACGGAAACCATAGTGGAGATACTCCACAATACAGAGTATGATACCGGTCTGGATGTAAGGCTTCTGGTTGAAATAGCTGCATATTTCCGCGAAGTCAGGAAGAAATACCATCAGTTTGAATCATCCTTCACCGGAGCTGATACCAGGATACTCCTTGCCCAGGTCCCCGGGGGGATGCTTTCAAATCTTGAAAAACAGCTCAAAGATCAGAATGCCATTGAAAGGATCGATGATGTGCTGGAAGAGATTGCCCGGGTCCAGAAAGACTTTGGTTATCCACCCCTGGTAACCCCTACTTCCCAGATTGTAGGAACCCAGGCTGTATTCAATGTGCTTTTCGGCAGATATAAAAATCTTACAGGGGAGAGCAGAGACCTCCTTGCAGGGAAATATGGCCGGACCCCTGGAAATGCCGATGAGGAACTTGTAGAAAGAGCCCTTGATGAGATGGGCCTGGATTCACCTGTCGGTCACCGCCCTGCTGACGATATCCCCAATGAGCTGGACAGGATAGAGGATGAGCTTAAAGGGAAAATGGGATTAAAGAAAGTTGCAATGGAGGATGTGCTCACCTATGCCCTTTTTCCTCAGGTCGCGCTTAATTTCTTTAAAAGTCGGGACATGGGGCCGGTTAATTTTGAAAAAAAACCGGAGCTGAACAGTGCAATCCCGGCTGAAACAGCATTATCCTCGGATGGAGAAAGGCGCTACATAGTGAATGTTGATGGCAAAGATTTCAAAGTTCATGTAAAAAGGGATGAAAACGGTTCTGAAAACAGCCGGATATCACCCATGCCATTAAAGAAGGAAAGCAGTCCCTCAAAAACGAATTTTGTACAGGCTCAGATTGCAGGCACTGTAATGAGACTTAATTACAATAATGGAGATGCTGTTTCAGAAAATGACACCATAATAGTAATGGAATCCATGAAAATGGAACTGGAAGTCAAGACAGACCAATCAGGGAAGATAAAATACATGGTTAAACCCGGGGACACGCTCCAGGCTGAACAAAAAATTGCAGAAATCAGCTGATATGGCAAAAAGATATTTAATCATAATTATTGTAATGCTAATCCTCTGTTCCAACGTTCAGGGATCCTCCTCAGCTGAAAATGACTGCAGTTCCGGGGCAGAAGATACTGTATCCATGAAAAAGCTCCTGAAAAACCTGGCTGACACTACAGGTATCAAGGCATTCCTTTCAGAAAAGCAGGAACATCTCTACAGGGATAAGACGGTAGTAGAACATGGCTGGCAGAAATTATTAATGGTTATAATAGGTTTACTACTGCTTTATTTGGCCATTAAGAAGGAATTTGAACCCCTGTTGCTCCTGCCTATAGGTTTTGGCACCATTCTTGTCAATATACCCCTTGCGGGTATGGGTGAAATAACAGGCGGAAGCACAGGACTGCTTCTTCTTTTCTACCAGTTAGGTATTGAAAACCAGTTATTTCCCCTGCTGATATTCATGGGAGTCGGTGCCCTGACAGACTTCGGCCCTCTGATAGCCCACCCCAAGACATCACTGCTTGGGGCAGCTGCACAGTTCGGTATATTCGGAACTCTGGTAGGAGCAATTCTATTGAATATAATCCCCGGAATAAGATTCAGCCTGAAGGAGGCCTGCGCCATTTCCATCATAGGAGGGGCAGACGGTCCTACATCCATTTATGTTGCAGCAAAGCTGGCACCTGAGCTTTTAGGCTCCATAGCTGTCGCCGCCTATTCCTATATGGCCCTTGTACCGCTGATCCAGCCCCCCATAATGAGGCTTCTAACAACAAGGAAAGAAAGGGCTGTTAAAATGAGACAGCTGAGAAATGTGGGAAGGGCGGAGAAGATATTCTTCCCCCTTGTTCTGCTGGGGCTGACGGCTCTTCTTCTGCCTTCTGCAGTTCCCCTTGTTGGCTCTCTTTCTTTCGGGAATCTGGTAAGGGAAAGCAGGGTGGTGGAAAGACTTTCAAAAACCCTGCAGAATGAGCTTGTAAATATAGTTACCATATTTCTCGGGCTTAGTATAGGCATGCAGATGGCCGCCTACAAATTTCTCCGTCCATCCTCCCTTGGTATCCTCTTTCTCGGATTAGCAGCCTTCTCCTTCGGCACAATGTCGGGGGTTCTATTTGCAAAACTCATGGCCCTGCTTTCAAAAGAACCCATCAATCCCCTGATAGGAGCTGCCGGTGTATCTGCTGTACCCATGGCCGCCCGTGTCGTCAACAAGGTAGGCATGGAATCAGACCCGGGGAATATGCTTTTAATGCATGCCATGGGACCCAATGTTGCCGGAGTGATCGGGTCAGCCATAGCCGCCGGAGTAATGATAGCCCTGTTTATTTAAGCTGGGATGAAAAGAATACTGATTAAAATATGCCTGGGGGTTTTAATTTTAACATTATGCCTTTTTTTATTATTGGCCGCCATGACCTATTATAATTATATCAGAACACCCTGTAAAATACAGCAGTATATATCCGAAGGGCTTATAAAGTACAGGTTTTCACAGCTACCGGAGGAATACCGTCAGATTCTTATAAAAGTCCAGGATCCGGGATTCTATAGACATAAAGGATTTGACGCTGAAACTCCCGGCGCAGGATGGACCACCGTAACCCAATCCCTTGCCAAACACTTCTATTTCAGGAAATTCAAACCAGGATGGCGCAAGATACCCCAGACTGCCTATGCACGATTTGCGCTGCATCCAAATATGAGCAAAGAACTGCAGATGGACTTTTTTATAAATATTTCCTATTACGGAAA
This sequence comes from uncultured bacterium, assembly GCA_964431655.1. GTDB lineage: Bacteria > CAYMEV01 > CAYMEV01 > CAYMEV01 > CAYMEV01 > CAYMEV01. The sequence continues at coordinate 15,241 of CAYSKJ010000061.1, forward strand.
GGGTAAAAAAGGTATTCTGCCTGCTTCGGAATATTATTTCAAAAAAAGGCCCGAGGAGCTTGACAGAGATGAATTTATATCGCTTATAGCGGTGCTGAACAGCCCCAATGAGCTTAATCCTGAAGATAATCCCGAGGCTAACAGGGAACGGGTCAGGAAAATCAAGAGGTACCTGAAAGGTGATTACACCCCTGAAGGGGTCCTTGACAACTGGTATAAAGGCGCATGATTAGACACCGAATTGAGCCCTTAACCTCTGAATGCTGAGTATTGACTTTTACAGGTGAATTCAAGTATAATTAATATCAGTAAATGTCTGGGAATTTTAATATAAAAGAATGGAAATTAAAGGAGGACAGGAAATGAAGCCAAGAGGCCCTTTGATGAAGGAGCACCGTCTGATTGAGAATATGATCACCGTAATGAGCATGGAACTTCAGGAGATAAAGAGGAAGGAGGCAGTTGATACCCTTTTTGTTGATTCCATCATTGACTTTATAAGGGTATATGCTGACCGCACACATCACGGCAAAGAGGAAGATATTCTCTTCAGAGAATTAAGCTCCAGGGATATAAAGGACAAGGATAAAAAGGCCATGCAGGAGCTTATAGATGAGCACAGAATGGCAAGGGAAGCAGTACATGAGCTTTCCCGGGCCAATATGCAATATATGCACGGGGAACTTAAAAGCATTGATACTATTACAGAGAAAATTGAATTCCTGGTCAGCATTTACCCTGAGCATATCAGAAAGGAGGATAATGAGTTCTTTCCGAATACTGAAAGGTATTTTACCGAAGGGGAACTGGATAAAATGCTTAATGAATTTATTGAATTCGACAGGAATATGATACACGAAAAATATAAAGGCCTTTATAAATCCCTTTCAAAAAGGTTCAGGAAATAGGCCTGTCTTATCAATAAATCCAATTATTGGCAATATCGGGAGGATGGTGACGGGAGTGCGGGAAGAGACCTATATCCTGAAGGACAAACCTTCCTTAATAAATCTTTCATAATTCTCATTACAGCTTTCCAGCTCCTCTTTTGTAGGTTCTATCCTCCACCTGTCATAACTCCAGAGCCACTGGTCCGGGTAATTTCTTATTACCTGCTCTATGATCTGTGTGTATCTCTGGGTATTTGCCCATAGGTTGAAGCTTTTTGAATAGCCGTCTATCAGGGGAAGATTTTTCACAAGGACAATCCGGTAGCTGTTATTTTCTTTCAGACAGAATATTGGCACTATCTTTACCCCCATTTTGAGGGCGAAGTAGGCTGGTACGGTAAGGGTGACAGCCGGCAGGTCAAAAAAATTGACCCATGTCCCGTATTGCCTGGGTACTTTGTGGTCCGCAAGCATGAAACAGGATTCATTATGCTGGAAGCCAGTTCCTATATAGTATATGGAGCCTTCCTGGTAGATAACCCTGCTTCCGTGTCTTTCCCTGCTTTTTTTCGTTATCCTGTCAAAGTAGGGGTTATCCATCCTGCGGGCTATTAT
>CAYSKJ010000062.1:0-14352 GCA_964431655.1 uncultured bacterium
AGGGAAGTATCCCGTTTCCTTCCATGCATTCATTCCATGTTGCAATGAAGATAATCTCAGGATTATTGGCAATGGCAGTTTCATAGCTTTTTATGTACAAGCTGTTGCTTACACCGGGCTGTGTCCATTGGGGGTGTACAAGACTGTCGTCATAACCGCTGAAGACAACAGGCAAAAGGCCCTTATCCTGTTTTGCAAGATGAGACAGGCTGTAGTATTTTTCGTAAATATCAAGCAGTGCAAGGAATATGTCATGGGTGGTATATTCAGGGCCGTGAAAAAGCTTTTCAGCATTATGGGCAGTATAAAAGGTGAAGCTGTCGAGATAGGGGATAATATTATACATGGACCGGGGGCTGCTGGCGCCTATATCTGCTGAAACAGCTATGTTTATGCCGAGCATTGAATACAGGTTGGCCATGAGGGAGAAAGGCTGGTTTTCCAGGTCCCAGGTTGAACCGGCTGCATACAGGTAGACCAGGGGTATCAGGTTTCTTTTATAGTAGCCTTGACTGGCAAAGGCTTCGGAAATGAAAGAAGCTTCCTTCCTTAAGAGCTTCATCTCAACTATGCCAGGGTCTGCAGGTATATTCCTGGCAATGGTGGAATTGAAGGTATCTCTTAAAAACCTGTGGTATATGGTTATGCCGTCAAGAAAGAAGATTATCTTAAAGTCTTTTTCGCAGGCAGTTTCAATTATTGTTTTATATCTTTCCATAGCATTTCTGTCGGATATTCCGAAATACTCAACACAGAAGCCGTCAATCCCGTATTCTTTTGCGGTATCAATCTCCCATTCAAGCTGGTTTTTTGAGAAATGATATTCCTTATAAAGGGGATTTATTGTAAACAGCTCCCTTTCATCAGGTATATACCAGGGATAATAAAATGCAAAAAACATGGGCCTTTCCCTTTTCTCTTCTGTTTTTTCCTGTATAAGGAGTTCGGGGTTAATGAGGGATATTGAATTCTGCTGTTCACTCTTATTGTAAAAGTCCAGCTTTAGTCGATAAGTTCCGGGTTTTATCCCTCCGGTTCTGGATATAAAAAGTTCATGGATACCCTTATCTGCAGGCATCACCTTGGAGAACACCGGGCCGGACTGGTCATCAGGGGGGTAAAGGGATATTCCTATATCAAAATCATAATCCCTGGCAAGGGAATATTTCAGCCTTGTTTCGCCTTCAAGATATATCGTATACCTAAGGGATGCATTTTGGTCCAGGTCAATTCTGTTTGCGGTTAAGCTGAAGGTGGATGCCGGAAAGTAAATCTCCAGGGATTTCAGCATAATACTAAGGGATCGTATATCATCCGGATTACTGGATATTTGTGTAAAGGCTGTTTTAATAACCAGCCTGTTCCTTCCCATTTTCAATGCTCCTTTTGTGTCAAAGGCAAAGGGGTGCACATGTGAGAATATTTCCCTTTTGCCGAGGTACCTGCCGTTCAGATAAACTTCTGCGAACTGAGTTGTTTTTTCTTTTTCGATGGAAAGAAGCTCCAGAATGATATAGCCTTTCTCAGTACATTTATTCTCAAACTGAAGTTCCGATTCGGTAGATGTCATCCACCTTCCTATGCCCACTTCATGTTCAGGAAACCAGCCCTGTAAAAACTGCAGTCCGTCTGCCTCCTGATAAAGTATCTGGTTCATGTTTTCAGGGGATTCCGGGCTGGGATAAAGGTCGTAGAATCTTGACAGATCTACAGATGTAAATTCCCCTGAAGTTTTTTTTACTGGCTCCTGGTGAAGGTTTTCAAACCTTCGGTATAAAATGCAGCCGAATATCAGGGTTATGATCAACAGGGCCAGGCCTGCCGACAAGATATATTTTCTGTATCCAGTCATATTCTATCTCAAACTGTTTATTACTGCCTGTCCGTAGGATATGCCTTCATCCCCCGGTGATACTGTATTGTTGAACCAGGGAATAAAACCGTCCATGTAAAGGATACTTTCAGCAGATTCCCTGAGATAGCGGTTCTGAAACACACCTCCGGAAAGCATTACGGTTGAAAGGCCTGTATCCTGGCGTAGTTTCCGGCACATTTTCAGTATTATATCAGTCACTGTATTATGAAAACGGCAGGAAATCAGAGAAATATCCCTCTTGGAGGCTGTATCAGTGACAAGGCCTTCAATAACCCCTCCGGCATCTATGGTATATACTCCGTTCTGATTTTCTATAAAATAGCTGTAGGGCGCCTGAGAGAGATTGATGCAGTTTTCCAGCATGGATTCGAATTCTACTGCAGACTGTCCCTCATAGCTGTTATTATGCCTGAGTCCCGATATTGAGGCAGCTGCATCGAAAAGCCTGCCGATGCTTGAGGAATAAAAGGTATTTATATTCCTTTTCAGCCCTTGTATTATCAGACTTATCCTCTCTCCGGGTATATCCCTTTTTAGCAGGGGTATGTCCAGGTCATGGATCCTATCCCCGTATACACCGTAAAGATAGGAAACGGCAGTCCGGTATGGTTCTTTAGGAGCAATGCCCCCTCCCTGAATTTTTGTGTAGGCAAGGTGGCCCGCCCTGCGGCAGGAAAGGGGAGACCCTGTAAAAAATTCTCCGCCCCAAAGGTTTCCATCATCTCCGTAGCCGGAGCCGTCCATGGCTATCCCTATTACATCATCAAAATACTCCTTTTCTCCCGCTACTGAGGCTATATGGGCACAGTGATGCTGTACGGCAAGAGCTTCAATGCCTGAAGCCCTTGCCCACTTCGTATTGACATACAGGGGATGACTGTCATAAACTATCCTTTCCGGGAAAATGCCGTAAAAATGTGACATTTTATTTTTTGTTTCAATCATGTATTCAAAGGTATCTATGTCCTTCAGGTCGCCGATATATGGTGAAATATAGCATTTATCACTATTTGCAAGGGCTATGGTGTTTTTCATCTCTCCTCCTGTGCAGAGGGCTGGAACCGATCGGCCCGGCAGTTGCATGGAAAAAGGGGCATAGCCCCTGCTTCTTCTCAGCATTATTATTCCGTTTCTGCACGGCCTAAGCACGCTGTCATCAATCCGGTTTTCTATGTCCCTGTTGTGGGATATGATATCATAGGGAATATTATCATCACTTCTTATTATTTCCCTTTCATCCTTTATCACAGGCTTTGATGCCCTGTTTGCTGAAGTCATTACCAGAGCCTTAAAGTGCGGATATTTTGGGTTTTTATAGAAAAAGAGAAGGAAATGAAGGGGGCTATAGGGCAAAATTATGCCATAGGTGTTTATATTAGGTGATATATATTCCGAGATGCCGTTTTTTTTCCTTTTTTCAGCTATAACAACGGGGGAGGCTGATGAGGAGAGTATTTCTTCAGCTTTTTGGTCCAGGCAGGCATATGCCTTTGCATGGGATATATCTGGAAACATGACGGCAAAAGGCTTATTGTCCCTTGCTTTGTGTCGTCTCAGCCTTGCTACGGGTTCATCGGAGAATGCATCGCATGCAAGGTGGAAGCCTCCTATGCCCTTAATTGCAATTATTTCTCCCTTTTTTAACAAATCAATGGCATATTCAATAATATTTTCAGGTCTGTTTTCTGTCAGGGTGTGAAGCCCAGGACCGCAGGCATGACAGCTTACCGGCTGGGCGTGGAATCTTCGGTTTTTGGAGTCGCGGTACTCCAGACTGCATTCTTTGCACATGCTGAAACTTTTCATCGTTGTATTGGGCCTGTCATAGGGAAGCCTTTTAATTATGGTATATCTGGGTCCGCAGTTCGTGCAGTTGATAAAGGGATACATATACCTCCTGTTACCATCATCAAGCATCTCTTTGATGCAGTGACTGCAAAGGGTGATATCGGGGCAGATATCCAGGAAAGCATTCCCATCGGAAACGCTTTTATTTATTACAAAATCTCGTTCTGCTGGATTGAGACCTATTTCCCGGGTATGAAACTGAGAAATCCTGCTGATAACGGGGGCTTCTTCCCTGACGGCTCTTAAAAAGGCTTTGATGTTTTTTTCCAGTCCCTGGATTTCTATCTCAACCCCGTCAAGGCTGTTGCGGATGCTCCCCGTAAGGCAGTGCTTTCCGGCAAGCCTGAAAACAAATGGACGGAACCCGACGCCCTGGACAATACCCTTTATGCTTATATTAATCCTTTTTATCATCGGGCCATTTCGTTCAGCCAGGCAATCAGACCATCAATTCCTTCCCCTGTCTTGGCGCTCATTTCAAATATCCGGGCTCCGGGATTTATCTTCAGTATATATTCCCTGGATCTGCTGATATCAAAATCAACATAGGGAAGAAGGTCGGTTTTGTTTATCATTATAAAATGCGCATTCCTGAAAGCCTTGGGGTATTTGAGGGGCTTGTCGTCACCTTCAGTTACAGAAAGAACCACGCCGTTTAGGTGCTCCCCGAGATAAAAGGACGCGGGGCATACCAGGTTTCCGACATTCTCAATAAAAAGCATGGACCTGGGGCCTTCGGATTTCCTGATATCCAGTTCCCTGAATGCCTTTTCAACCATCCCGGCATCCAGATGGCAGCTGCCGAGGGTGGTTATCTGAATCGTACCAGCACCGGTCTTTTCAATCCTGAGGCCATCATTGGGTGTCTCCACATCCCCTTCAATGACATATACATTTCTACCCCTGATCAGACGGGGTATTATCACCTCCAGGATGCTTGTTTTTCCTGACCCCGGAGAGCTGAGAAGGTTTATGCAGTGGGCATTGCTTTCATCAAAAGCCTTTTTGTTAAGCAGGGCTATATCGTTGTTTTTTCTCAATACATCCCGTTCTACGGTGATAATTTTGAAATTCTTACCCATTTTCTTCCACCTCTATGCTTTTAAGAATAATTTTATCCCCCCTGATAATCTCTGAATCACTGGATCCGCATTCAGGGCATAAGAAGAAATAATCCCTGACTGTATAGATCTCACCGCATTTTCGGCATTCAGCGGTGGTATCAGTGCTTAATACCTCAATTACCGAATCTTTAAGCCGTGTATTCTCTTTGAGGATATCCCAGCAGAATATGATGGATTCAGATTCAATGCCGCTGAAGCTTCCTATTTCTACCGTTACCTTTGATACGGTATCTTCCTTATCTATGTTCTGGAAAACGGTATCAAATATATTCTTGGCTATGCTAAACTCGTGCATTTCAGCATATCCGCAAATAAACGGTGCAATTTTAAATCATCGGATAATTCAGAATGAAAGGTCGAACAAAGAATATTTCTATATTTTATAAAGACCGGACTGCCTTTCCAGCAGGCAAGAATATCAACCTCCGGATCAAGGATTTCAGCTATGACAGGAGCCCTTATAAAGTAGCATTTAATAGGTATATCACCGAAAATATCCGACTTGAGCTCTGCATAGAAGGATTCTTTCTGTCTGCCGTAGCCGTTTCTTATTATCCTTACAGGTACCAGGCCAAGTGACTCCTGTTCGGGGTTTTCCACGTATTTTGCAAGCAGGATGGCTCCTGCGCAGGTCCCGAATACAGGCCTGTCCAGGCTGAACTGACTGATGGCTTTTGCCCAGGGGGCTTTTTTGAAAAAATTGAGCATGGTTGTACTTTCACCGCCGGGAATTATAAGCCCGTCAGCAAAGTCCAGCTCTTCGGGCTTTCTTATCTCTGCTGAAGACAGTCCCAATGCGCTGATATGTCTGATATGGGACTGGAAATTGCCCTGAAGGGCCAGTACCCCTATGACAGGGTTACCAGCCTCTTTTCTGCAGAAGTTCGCTTTCATCGAGCTTGCTTACATCTATTCCCTTCATGGGGTCTTTCAGCATTTTTGAAGCTTCCAGCACCTTTGCATAATCTGAATGATGGGTAACGGCATCTACTATGGCTTTTGCGCGGTTTTCGGGATCTTCGGATTTGAATATACCGCTGCCTACAAAAACTGCCTCTGCTCCCAGCTCCATCACCAGTGCGGCATCAGCAGGGGTTGAAACACCGCCTGCGGCGAAATTGGGGACAGGAAGCCTGCCGTTCTTGTGTACATAATATAATAGCTCAAGGGGGGCCTGCAGCCTCTTGGACTCGGCAATAAGCTCGTCCTCCCTTAAAACGGTCATCAGTTTAATGTCCCTGACAACCTGTCGGATATGCCTTACTGCCTCAACAATATCTCCAGAACCTGCCTCGCCTTTGGTCCTTATCATGGCAGCGCCCTCGGCTATCCTTCTTAAAGCTTCTCCAAGGTTTCTGCAGCCGCATACAAAAGGGACACGGTAGTGGTGCTTCCAGATATGGTTTTCGTCATCCGCAGGGGTTAAAACCTCGCTCTCATCAATAAAATCAACCCCCAGCTGTTCTAAAACCCTGGCTTCCGATATATGCCCTATCCTGGCTTTGGCCATTACAGGTATTGAAACATTTTTCATTATTTCCTCAATCTTGCTTATGGAGGCCATGCGTGCAACACCGCCCTCCTTCCTTATGTCTGCGGGGACCCTTTCCAGAGCCATAACAGCGCATGCACCAGCATCCTGGGCGATCTTCGCCTGTGCGGCATCCGTTACATCCATAATAACTCCCCCTCTGAGCATCTCTGCCAGACCAACCTTTGTTTTGAATTTTTCACTACTTAAAAATTCAAACATCCCAATCCTCCTTTTTAATCTTCGTTTTAGCCTAATAGTAATGACTTACAGGTTAAATCAATATTTATTAAATATTGGGATATGTCAATTAAATTCCCTGCTTGATAAATTAATAAAACAGGTTATAATGTAATTGTAATCACACTAAAAACAGGAGGATAAAGGCAATGGATTTTATCCTGTCCAGGCGTAGCATCAGGAAATTCAAAGGCGATAAGGTTCCCGAACATATCCTGAGGGAAATACTCAAGGCTGCCATGAGTGCACCCTCTGCTGGCAACCAGCAGCCCTGGCATTTCATAATAATCAGGGAGAGAAAGATTCTTGATGAAATACCCAGGTTTCACCAGTACTCTGATTCTGTAAAAGAGGCCGGCTGTGCCATACTGGTTTGCGGAGATCTCATGCTGGAAAAACACAGAGGCTACTGGGTTCAGGACTGCTCAGCGGCCACCCAGAACATTCTTATAGCGGCCACGGTCAAGGGGCTGGGTACATGCTGGCTGGGCGTATACCCGCGGGAGGTCCGCATGAGCGGTTTTAGGAATCTTTTCAGCCTGCCGGAGCATATAGTGCCTTTTGCCCTGGTTCCCATAGGATATCCGGCGGAAACAAAACCCAGGACGAACAGATATGACGATAACAGGGTCCATTATGACAGGTGGTAGGAGCTGAATTTTCAGCAAGGCTTTAAATAAAATAATCTTCTTGCAAAAAGGATCTAATTAATACATAAGTGTATATATGTAAAGTAATATAAAATCAAGGAGGATTTTGATGAAATACAGAAAGCTCATTTGCCTTCCGGCAATAGTATTTCTATTTTTGTTCATCTCCGCATGCGGAGGCGACAGCTCTAAAAAGACCCAGGAGGCACAGGGACTGCCCCCGGGAGTTGAGGCCGGACCGGACCACAGCGTCCCTGCAGAGCAGGGGGGCCCCGGTTTTGAGGATATTGCAGAGGACCTGGGCTGGATATACCGGGAGCCGAGCTTCTATATGAAGAGTGATAATGTAAAGAAAGGCGGGAGGCTTACCTTTGCATTAAATGAGTTTCCGCCTACCTACAGGACAGAGGGCAAGGACAGCAATTCGGCTGTGATAAGCATGATAGGGGGCCTCTTATATGAGCCCCTGCTTGGTATTGATACCCTTACCCTTGAATATAACAGGGGTCTGGCCACCCACTACAAGATAGAGGAGGACAATCAAACCTTCTGGTTCAGGATAGATCCGAGGGCCATGTGGTCTGACGGCTATCCAGTAACATCGGAGGATGTGCTCTATACCTGGAAGCTTATGGTGGATGAGGGGATATTATTCCCTTATACCAATATCCTTTATGAAAAATATGAAGAGCCGGAAATAATCAGCAAGTATATAGTCAAAGTCAAGGCAAAAGAGCTTAACTGGAGGCTTTTTCTTTATGTTTCAGCTTCCATGAGTATTTATCCCTCCCATATTCTGAAAGACATGACAGGCACTGATTACATCAGGGATTACCAGTATACTCCCCTTCCAGGCACAGGGCCCTACTATATTGATACCAAGGCTTCCCGTGTGGGGCGGTATTTAATAATACAGAAGAGGGATGATTACTGGGATAAGGATGCAGAAAGCAACAAGTATTATTCAAACTTTGACCAGATAAGGATAAACATAGTTAAGGACGAACGGCTTCAGCTGGAAAGGTTCAAGAAGGGAGAGCTTGATTTCTATGTGGTAGGCAGAGCCAGCTGGTGGGTGGAGGAATTTGATTATGATAATGTCCAGAGGGGATTGATACAAAAGAGAAAGATCTATACCCATGCCCCCCAGGGCACCTCGGGTCTTGCCATGAACATGAGGGTCCCTCCCTTTAATGACAGGAAGGTCAGGCTTGCTATTAATTATCTCTTTAATAAGCAGAAATTGATTGAAAACCTCTTTTATAATGAGTATCTGCACCTTGATTCCTATTATCCCGGCAGTGTATATGAGAATCCTGGCAACCCGAAATACAGGCATGATGTCAATAAAGCCCTGGAGCTCTTACAAGAGGCAGGCTATACCCAGAAGGACAAGGACGGGTACCTGCTGAACGAACAGGGGGAGAGGCTGGAATTTGACCTGCGCATAGACCAGAGCTGGAACAGGATAATGTCCCCGGTCCAGGAGGATTTCAGGGCTGCGGGCCTGAAAATGAACCTTCAGTACAGCGATTATACCACCATTTTCAAGCTTATAATGGAAAGGCAGTTCAAAATACACTACCAGAGCTGGACAGGCCTTTTTTTCCCCAACCCGGAAAGCTCATGGCACTCAAACCTTGCAGACTCCAATGATACAAATAATATCTGCGGTTTCAAAAATGAAAGGATAGATGAGATCTGCGAGGAATACAATGTGGAGTTTGACCCCCAGAAGAGGGTGGAGCTTATCAGGGAAACCGACCGGATACTCATGGAAGAGGTTCCCTATGCCCTGGGATGGTACAGCCCCGCTGACAGGATAGTCTACTGGAACAAGTTCGGACAGCCCAAGGGATATTTCAGTAAAACAGGCGACTGGAGGGGCATACTGAGCCTCTGGTGGTATGATGAGGCAAAGGACGCTGAGCTGGAAAAGGCAAGGAAAGATAATAATATAAATCTGGAAGTGGGGGAAACCGAGGTAAAATTCTGGGACAGGTTTGAAGAGGTAATGGAAGCCGAACCGGACAGGAGCGCCCAGGATATCTATGACAGCCTTGAATAGGGGGGAGGACTCATGCTATACCAGTATTTTATAAGGAGAATCCTGCTTATTTTCCCTACATTCCTCGGCGTTACCCTGGTAGTTTTCATGATACTCCAGATAGTCCCCGGGGGACCCCTGGAACAGGAGATAATGAAGCTCAAGTCAGGTTTGGCTCAAGGGGGAGAAGTCGGAGCGGCAGGCACCATGGACAATATGGGTTCAATTGAGATCCCGGAAGCTGCCATGGAGGAGATGAAAAAATTCTACGGGTTTGACAAGCCAGTGCCTTACAGGTATTCTTCCTGGCTGTTTAATATATTCAACCTTAACCTCGGAAGGTCCTATGTATATGCCCAGCCTGTCTGGGATCTTATGATGAGCAGGATACACATATCGGCCTATTTCGGGATAATCGGCTTCCTGCTTTCCTACAGCGTATGCGTTCCCCTGGGGGTGTTCAAGGCCATAAAGCACGGGTCCGGCTTTGATGCGGCAAGCTCCATACTGGTCTTTATAGGTTATTCCATTCCCGGGTATGTGCTGGGCCTGGTTCTTCTCATGCTTCTGGGAGGCGGATCCTTCTGGGATGTATTTCCCCTGGGGGATTTCAGGTCCTATGACATGTGGGACAGCTTCACCCTCTTTGAAAAGATAAAGGACCAGCTGTGGCATACTGTGCTTCCGGTTATTGCCTATATGATAGGGAGTTTTGCCACCCTGACCGTTATGATGAAGAACTCTCTTCTGGAAAACCTGAGCCAGGATTATGTAAGGACAGCCTTTGCCAAGGGATTGAGCGAAAAGCGAGTAATATTCCTGCATACCCTGAGAAACAGCCTTATCCCCATTGCAACGGGTATAGGGGGGCTTCTGGGAATCTTTTTTGCGGGTTCATACCTCATTGAAAGGGTCTTTAACATTGACGGTATCGGCATGCTGGGATATATGTCCATACTTCAGAGGGATTACCCGGTTACACTGGGTTTCCTTGTAATAGGGACATTTATAAGGCTTTTCGGCAATATCATCTCTGATATGGCCTATGCGGCCATTGATCCAAGAATCAGGTTTAAATAAGGGAGGCAGGCATGAAAGAAGAAAAGAAAAAAAAGAAGGTTTCCCTTTCGGTTTTACAAAAGAGGATAAAGAAGTTCAAGTCAATAAAGAGGGGCTATTACTCCTTCCTTATTATCCTTGTCCTTTATATACTATCCTTTTTCTTTCCCTTTTTGATAAACTATAAAGCCCTGGTGGTAAAATACGAGGGCAGGATTTATTTTCCAGTGTTTCAGTATTATGCGGGCGAAACTTTTGACCAGGATATAATAGGAGAGGCTGATTACAGAGCATTAAAGGAAAAATTTAAAAAGGATGATTCCGGTAACTGGGTTATAATGCCCCTTTACCCCTATGGCCCCTATGAGTCGCTTATGGAAAAGATAAAAGGCCAGCCGCCCCATCCCCCCACTTCCCAGAACTGGTTCGGCACTGATGCCAGCGGAAGGGATGTTTTTGCAAGGATGGCCTACGGCTTTAATATATCCCTGAGCTTTGCCCTCATACTGACCTTCTTTAATTATGCCATAGGTGTGAGTATTGGAGCTCTCCTGGGTTTTTACGGAGGTGTATTTGACATTGTTGCCCAGAGGTTCATTGAGATATGGGCAGCCATACCATTCCTGTATACCGTAATAATTATCAGCTCAATCCTGAGGCCCAGCTTCCTCCTCCTGGTGGTCATAATAACCATGTTCGGCTGGATTGGCATGACCTATTATATGAGGGGAGAGTTCTACAGGGAAAAGGCAAAGGATTATGTATCCGCTGCGGTATCCATGGGGGCAACCGACCGGGAGATAATGTTCAAGCATATACTGCCCAATTCCCTGACCCCGATTATTTCACTTTTCCCCTTTTCCATCGTCGGCGGTATAACATCACTTGTTTCCCTGGACTTTCTGGGTTTCGGCCTTGCGCCCCCTACCCCCAGCTGGGGTGAGATGTTCAATACAGGTCTTGAGAACATTTTCAACTGGTGGCTGATTGCAGCGCCGCTGGCAGCCATGTTCTTTACCCTCCTGATGGTGGTTTTCATCGGGGAGGCCATAAGGGAGGCCTTTGATCCTAAAGTTTTCTCAAGGTTGAGGTGACAGAACATGAAAAAGCTTATTGAAATAAAGAATTTAAAGACCTATTTTAAGACCGAAGGCGGTGTAGGGAAAGCTGTTGACGGTGTGGATTTCGATGTATATGAAAGAGAAGTCCTGGGTATTGTTGGTGAATCCGGTTCGGGTAAATCGGTTACTGCCCTTTCCATACTCAGGCTTATACCAAACCCTCCCGGCAGGATCGTAGACGGGACTATCATGTTTAAGGGCAATACCGACATATTGAAACTGCCCTATGATGAACTGAGAAAATACAGGGGAAGTGAGATTTCCATGGTCTTTCAGGAGCCCATGACATCACTTAACCCGGTGTTTACCATAGGAATGCAGGTTTCTGAGGTTATTAGGCAGCATAATAAGGTTGATAAAAAGGAGGCCTTTGAAAGGGCAGTCCAGGCCCTTGACCATGTGGGCATACCGGTTGCAAGAAAGAGGATGAAGGATTATCCCCACCAGTTTTCCGGGGGCATGAGGCAGAGGGTTATGATAGCCATGGCCCTTGCATGCAAACCATCCCTGCTGATAGCCGATGAACCCACAACAGCTCTTGATGTCACCATACAGGCGCAGATTATCGATCTGATGCTTGAGATAAAAGAGGAAAGGGAAGAGGCGGCTCTGATACTTATTACTCATGATCTTGCAGTAATAGCTGAAACATGCCAGAGAGTAATTGTGATGTACGGTGGCAAGATTCAGGAAGTAGCTGAGGTGAATGAGCTTTTCTACAATACCCTGCATCCCTATACCCAGGGGCTTTTGAAGGCTATTCCCAACCCTGTGGGAGAGAAAAAAAGGCTTGAGGTCATCAAAGGTATGGTTCCCAATATCCTGAATATGCCTGTGGGGTGCAAATACTGCACAAGATGCGACAAAGTCATGAGCCACTGCTGTAATATTGAGCCTCCGCTGATAGAGCTGGAGAATGACCACTATGTGCGCTGTCACCTCTACTCAGGCGATCCGGCCTTAAACAGCGAACAGCAGCAAAATAAAGAGAATTGAAAGGGGAATTATTATGAACAGCAATATATTATTAGACATTAAGAACCTTTCAGTCCGGTATCCAATCTTCGGCGGGGTATTTCAGAAAAAGATAGCAGAGGTAAGGGCAGTGGACGGCATATCCTTTACAATGCATGAGGGAGAGGTTCTAGGGATAGTGGGTGAATCCGGATGCGGCAAAACCAGTGCCGGAAGGGCCATTATCAGTGTTCTGCGACTGACAGCACCGGATGTGGAAGTGGACGGGGAGATATGGTTTTATACAAAGCAGGGACCTGTTGAACTGACTCTCCTGGATAAAAATGAGATAAGGCCCCACAGAAAAGAGATGCAGATGATATTCCAGGATCCCTATTCTTCCCTGAATCCAAGGATGACAGTAGGACAGATAATTGAAAACCCCCTGAAGATACATACCAGGATGAAAAAGAAAGAAAGGCTTGAAAGGGTGATCTATCTCCTTGAAAAGGTTGGAATGCAGCCGGAACAGACCTACAGGTATCCCCATGAATTCTCCGGCGGGCAGAGGCAGAGAATTGGAATTGCCCGGGCCCTGGCGACTAATCCGAGGCTTATAATTGCCGATGAACCGGTATCTGCCCTGGATGTGTCCGTTCAGGCCCAGGTAATTAATCTGCTGAATGATCTGAAAAAGGAGTTTAACCTTTCCTATATGTTCATTGCCCATGACCTTTCCGTGGTTAAGCATATTTCCGACCGGATAACGGTCATGTATCTGGGGGATGTTGTGGAGATAGGCCCTGCTGACGATGTATACGACCATCCTATGCATCCCTATACCAAGGCTCTGATTTCAGCTGTGCCCATACCGGATCCGAAAAGGGCTCAGGAGAAGAGAAGGCAGATACTGACAGGCGAAATACCCAACCCTCTTGCAAAGCCTACAGGATGCGGATTCAGGACAAGGTGCCCAATAGCAAAGCCCGATTGCGCCATAAATAAGCCTGAGCTGGCAATAAGGGAAAACGGCAGGCTTGTGGCCTGCCCATATGTATAAAATTTAATGAAGGAACCGGGATTTAGAAAATAGTCCTGGTTCCCTTATGCAGGTAATACAAGTGTCGCTAAAGTTCAAAAACCGATCCAGAAAAGCCGGGCTGTCCCCGGGCAGTATGGTCCATGTGGGTGAAAAATACAGCGGGGATATAAGAATAGGGCTTATGAGCTATAGCTCTGATTTTTTCCATGCTTCGGAACATAATAGAATAGAAGACTGCTATAATTACCTGGATTCTGACCGGCTTACATGGATAAACATTGACGGGCTCCATGATACCGGGATCATTGAAAAAATAGGGATAAAGCTCCAAATACACTCCCTTATCCTGGAGGACATACTGAATACCTACCAAAGGCCTAAAATAGAGTTTTTCAAGGATCATGCAGTTATTATTCTAAAGATGATATCCTATAATGAGGATAAGGGTGAGATAGAATCCGAGCAGATAAGCATTATTGCAGGCCATGGCTATATTATATCCTTTCAGGAACGGCAGGGAGATGTATTTGACCCGCTGAGAGAAAGGCTTAAAAAAGGCAAAGGCATGCTCAGAAGTCTGGGTTCCGAATACCTGGTATATTCCCTGCTAGATTCTATTATCGACAATTATTTCATTGTGCTGGAAAAGATCGGTGAGAGCATAGAAGGGCTTGAGGAAGATCTTATGACTTATCCTGATTCCGCAACCCTTAACCGGATATATAAACTGAAGAGGGAAGCCCTTTTTCTTAGGAAGTTTGTCTGGCCTGTCAGGGAGATAATAAGAAAGTCTGATAAAATGGAATCCCTTATTTTTACAGAAGATACAAAAAGGTATTTCAGTGATCTTTATGACCATA
>CAYSKJ010000062.1:14362-16480 GCA_964431655.1 uncultured bacterium
AGGTTATAGATACCGTTGAGACTTACAGGGACATGATATCGGGAATGCTTGACCTTTACCTGAGCAGTGTCAGTCACAGGATGAATGAAATTATGAAGGTGCTGACCATTATAGCTACCATCTTCATACCCCTGACATTTATTGCCGGGGTTTATGGCATGAACTTTGAGTTTATGCCCGAGCTGAAATGGCCTTTCGGCTACTTCGGTGTTCTGGGTTTGATGATGGTTACCGCTTTAATCATGGTTATATTTTTTAAGAGTAAAAAGTGGCTATGATAATCCCCTGTTTTTAAGATAAGTCTCTTTTATCTTATGATGGGCAAATGCTGACAGCTCCTTGCGGGACAAAAAATCCGACGGTTCTACCTCTCCTATGATATCAATCTCGGCATATATTGAGCCTGATTTCAGAAGAGCTGTCAGATGGGGGAAAAAGGTCATATCGCCGTACCAGTAAAGTATATCCCTGTTGTTTTTATCTACAGGGGATTTATTTACTCTTTTATAATTCAGAGTGCAAAGCAGGATTTTCTTGCCTGACCCGTATATGCACTCCATAAGTCCCGATTTGAATGGCAGTACTGTCTCTCCATCGGAGGATGTGGCTTCGGGGAAGAGGACAACCTGCACTCCCTGAGAAATAAGGTCTTTTATCTGGGATATTTCTTTCCTTATATTTGAATAATTTACCCTGTCCACGAATATACTGCCGGCTGTCCTTGATAATCCGCCTAAAAATTTTGTAGCTTTAACCTCAAAGGATGTGATAAAGGTTGAGGGAAGCATTGATGAGATGATAAGGATGTCAGTATAGGAAAGGTGGTTGCAGAGTATAAGGTAATTATCTTCTGGATTATATTTGTCCCTATTTATAAGATTTGCCCTGATACCTAAATTGCCCAGGACCAGCCTTGAGATAAAGGAAAGGTTTTTTGCAAGTTTTTTTATTCTGGCTGGCCTTTTCCTGCAAAAAAGGCTAATAAAACAGGAGGTAATGATATAAAGAATTATGATTGCTGTCAGTCCGGTTAATTTCAATAGAAATAAAAGCAAGCTATTCAAACCTCTTAGCAATATCGGCAGGCAGTTTGTGCATATCAAGTATGGTAAAATAATCAACACACCTGAAAGCCCTGTCCAGTGCGGGCTCTCCGCATATATGAGCACCCTGTTTCAGGTAGCCCTTAAGCAGGGGTGGGATAAGGCTCTGAGCCTCTGTCTCATTAAGAAGACCGGGATCGGTTTTTATCTGACTGTAGAACTCCTGGTGTCTTTTCAACAGGAATTTTTTCCTGGGATGGACATCGAACCTGTTATCCTGTGGCCTGTAGCGGTCAAGGTAGCAGGATAGATTGGCAATGGTCCGGGGGTCCGTGGTTTTTATGCTGGTAAGGCCGAACAGGTATCTTGAACGGCTTTCCCTTATATAGTCATAGATTCCCTTCCAGAGAAGTGCTATAACCAGCCCGTTCCTCGCTTTGGGGTCTATGCAGGCCCTTCCCAGTTCAAGCTTGATTTCACTTATACTTTTGATATTGTCGATACTGAATTCTGATTCGGAATAAAACAGGTCGGAATGGAGGGAGCTGTTGAGCCGGTAGGTACCCACGCAGGAACTGCAGGATTTGTCAACTATCATCAAATGGTCACAGATAAGATCATATTTGTCAATATCAATACCCCAAAGAAGGTGTTTTTTCAAAAGTTCATTATAGAATACCCGGAACCGTAATTTCAGAACAGACTTAAGGTCATTGCAGTCCCGGGCTGTCTTTATGATATAGTTTTTTTTTTCAATCCATATGGGGATTTTGGGCCTGAATTTTCTTATCTTAAGTCTCAGGGGGTTGAAAAGGGCATTCTTATAGTAGGAAATCTCCTTGAAAGGCATAGAAATAAGGTTTGCGACCTGCATATTATAACCAACTCTCTTTTAAGTATCAATTTAGTATACACCCGCTTTTATTTTTTGTTAATAAAGTTATTGCTTTTAATTTATTAATTTTACTGATTTTTTTTATTGTTTTTCTGTTGGTGTTGTTTATTTTATTTTATTTTATTTTTTGATTTTTTTTTTTTAATTTTGATTTTAATTTTTTTAATGTATATTGATTGT
>CAYSKJ010000063.1:0-16478 GCA_964431655.1 uncultured bacterium
AACCGCGAAACAAACAGAATGTCCGGAGTGATCACAGAATCTCTCCTTAACATAGAGCTGGTCAAGAGCCTTGGCCTGACCTTTCCGGAGATCAGAAGACTGCATGAGCATAATCAGCTGATATTTGATCTTGAGATGAAGAAAGTCAGGAGAGTCCGCACTCTGTCCTTCTTCCAGGGAGCCACCATGAGCATTCTGAAGCACTCCATTCTATTTATACTCCTCTGGCTGATATTCCGCAGGGTTCTGACAACAGGCGAGCTGATTACCATGCAGTTCATATCCACTGCTATATTCGGCCCCATGCAGGACCTCGGCACCATTATCCTCAGCTATCGGGAGGTGGAAGCTTCCGCCAGCACATTTGAAAGGCTTATGAATGAACCGATTGAAAGAAACCCGGAAAATCCTGTTGTGATAGATTCACTCAATGAAATAAGATTCCAACAGGTTTATTTCCGCCATAAGACTGCAGTATCAAACGCCATTGACGGTATCTCCTTCCAGGTGAAGACAGGTGAGACCATTGCTTTTGTAGGGCCTTCCGGGTCCGGCAAGTCAACGCTGGTAAAACTCCTTCTGGGGCTTTACCGGCCGACCAGCGGGGAAATCTTCTTCAACGGGTTTTCCGCATCCAGGATTAAATACAATCCTTTTCGCCGGCAGATCGGATTCGTGGCACAGGATCCCCAGCTGTTTTCCGGGTCTATTCGCGAGAACCTGCTGTTTGTCAGGCATGATGCTACTGAAGCTGAGATGCTGGATGCCCTGCATCGCTGTTCCTGTGATGAGCTCCTTAAGGGTTCAGATCTTGGCATGGATACTATTATCGGCGAAGGGGGCCTAAAGCTGTCCGGCGGAGAGAAGCAAAGGATCTCCATTGCAAGGGCCCTTCTGCGTCAACCCCGCCTGCTTCTGTTTGATGAGGCAACCTCATCCCTTGACTCACTGACCGAGGAAAACATTACGAAAACCATCCGCAATATATCCATGAGCAAAACCCGGATATCTGTAATAATAGCTCACAGGCTGTCCACCATACTCCATGCAGACATGATATATGTCCTTGAAAAGGGCCGGATAGTTGAAACCGGAACTCATGACCATCTGCTGGAGCAAAGAGGGCTGTATTATGCCCTCTGGCGTCAGCAGATCGGTGAACGCAGGGATATTTAATGCAGATACATCCGGCAAACCCAAGTCTAATCAGGGTATAAACCATGTAATTCTTGAATCAGTTAAAACTTAGAAAATGCCCCATATTCATATTTCTCCTGCAGGCAAAGAACCATTTTCTTATTGTAATATTCTGTCTCCATGCGAGTGCAAGAATCTCCCGTAATCTGATTATACCCGGGACAATCTATAAACTGGAACAAATCTGCCTATTTCCTGCCAGAGATCAGTTTTGCATAAGACCTGCTCCTGATACAGAGGATATTACGAAAGTATTATCCAGACTTATCAGGTCCTGCATATCTAAAAAAACTGTTAAAGGAACGGATTAATGCCTGATCTGCTGTTTCTAATATTATTGATATAACCTTATAATCTCGTAAAAATGAGCCTTCCGGCTGATCCAGGCTCTTAAATGTTAAAAATAATTTATAATATTAAAAAATTCATTTACAATTTGATTTGGCCTGAAAACTGGTAGTATAATATAAAAATAATCATTCCTTAGATTCATGGATAAGATGATTTCTATAATAAAGAAAAGGATAAGGAGGTATATATGAAGAGAGCAATCTTCTATATTTTTTCAATTCTGTTCTTATCAGTTGTGTTGCCAGCCGGCAATGCTATATCAGCTGAATTTCAGCCTGCAATGATCAGCATAGAGCATGAAGGGGTAACAGGCATATACAGATGGCAGTACACAAGATCCAGAGGTTCGTCATGGGAGAAAATTATCGAGGGGATATCGGCCGACAAGATGATGTCAGGAGACATTACAGGTGATGGGAATCTTGACCTTATTGCATGGTTTTCTGATGGTTCGCTTTATCTCTATGATATAACCGGGAAATACTGGAATCTGCTCTGCGGTTCGTCAGCAGGCCTTACGGATTTCACTCTGGCACAGACAGGTGCTTCAGGCCCCTATACACTCATAGTATCCAACAGCAGTGCAGGCCAGGGGTTAGATGCAGGCATTAACCGCCTGGAGTATGGTGCAGGGTGGCATAATATTAGTACCGGTACCGCATCCGTCCTGGCCGGTGTCGACCTGAATGCTGACGGAAATGATGAATTGATCTTTGCCTTTGCAGGTTATGAGGGGATGTATGTTTATAATTTCAGCACAGAGTCAGCAGCAAAGATAGTTTCTGTATCGCCGTCCCAGGTAATCAGCGCTGATATTACAGGCGATGGCTATGATGAAGCTGTGGTCGTATTTGCGGGTCTTGGTGTATATCTGATAAGGTATGTTCCTGATAAGAGCAATGACCAGCAGTTGGCAGTAGAAAATCCTCTTGATCCTTCAAAGGATATCAGGGAGAATGCTGTCTGGGTATCAAAGAGCAAAAGCGGTAAAGGTTTCCAGTTCAACAGGATAACCTGGGTCTGTCCAGATGGCGGGACAGAGATAGCCAGCGGGGACATTACTCAGGGTATCGGCGAAGAGGTCTTCATAGTATATCAGGACAGGACCTATTACTATATCTATGAATCTGCATCATGGGCCACACTGGTTAATACTCCTCTTAAAAGGATAATATCGGGTTATTTTACCGCCGGCGCAAAACGAGACCTAATTGTCTGCGACAATATTTCCCTTGGCCTTTATCTATATAAATCCTCTTCAGATTCCTGGGAAAGACTGCTTATAGAAGGCAATACAAATGCCATGGCATCTCATATTTTAATTCAGTCAGCCCCTGATGCCCCAGTTCCAAAAACAGGCCAGATAACCTCATACAGGGCGGGAGATGACGGAGATTATCAGATGGGAGTAGAGTGGCCTGCACCGAGATTTACCGATCATGGAGACGGGACCGTAACTGACAATTTAACAGGGCTTATGTGGACTAAAGATGCAAATATGGACGGCAGTAAGACATGGAACAATGCTATAGACTGGTGCAATGCCCTTGATCATGCAGGCCATGCTGACTGGAGACTTCCCAACAGGCGCGAGTTTGCAAGCATTATAGACATGGGAGAACACAGCCCGGCCCTTCCTGACAGCCATCCCTTTACAGGCATTCAGTCTGCTGATTACTACTGGTCATCATCAACTTATTCCGGCCATACCGGCTATGCCTGGCAGGTATACCCCTACACTGGATTACTGGAGAGTGAAATTAAGACTAATACAAACTATGTATGGGCTGTTCGGGGCGTTGCAGATGGTAATGTTCCTGTTCCCAGGACAGGCCAGACAGCGGCCTATCGTGATGGAGATGACGGTTACTACCAGCTGGGTGTCCAGTGGCCTGATCCAAGATTTACTGATCATGAGGATGGGACGGTTACAGACAATCTGACAGGGCTTATGTGGTCAAAGAATGCAAATATAGACGGCAATAAGACATGGAACGATGCCATAGACTGGTGTAATGCCCTTGACCACGCAGGCTATGATGACTGGAGACTTCCCAATGTTCTGGAGTTGTTCAGCCTTATTGACCATGCAGAATATAATCTTGCATTGCCTGACGGCCATCCCTTTACAGGTGTTCAGGGCAACTACTACTGGTCATCCACTACCTATGCATATTCCGCAGACCGTGCGTGGTTCCCGAACCCGGGCTCCGGACATGTGCGCAATTACTATAAGACGACTACAGTATATACAGTCTATGTCTGGCCGGTACGCGGCGGGCAATAGAGATCATCTGGTAATTTGATACTTTGACATTAGGCGGTGCAGGGAACGTGCCACCTGCTATTTTCTGAAGCAAGGGGGCTGAAGCAAAAGGGACGGATCTTTTTGCTTCAGTGGTAACACAAGGGGGAAGATGCAAGATGTGGACCTTTTTGTGTTAGGGGAAACACAAGGGGGAAGATGCAAGATGTGGACCTTTTTGTGTTAGGGGAAACACAAGGGGGAAGATGCAAGATGTGGACCTTTTTGTGTTAGGAATGACACAAGTGGGAATTAGCAGGATGTTAGGAACCATAATTGAATAATCCAGAAAAGGCGATAAATATATTTATACCGCTAACAATATATTTTCCTCAGACTAGACCTTATTTTACATCTTTGATATTTCATTTCACCCATTGTAAATAGCTTGCCTGCAGGATTGGCAGTGCTTAATTCCAACTGCATATTTTCATGAGCGGTTCTCGTTAGACAACCCGAACATCAGAGCGGACCTCAAAGCTTTGATGTTTAATTAATGATTTACGTCAATGAATTATATCTTCGATGAAAAAGGGTTAAAATTCTATTTATAGTCATTTTATACTCCCTATATATTTACAAGTTTATAATAGAGTATTTTATATTGCATAAACCAATACCAACTTGTATATTAATATGTGTATCAATTTTTAACATTTAAATTTATTGTATTGGCAAAGAGGGTATTAAAATGAGTCCATTTAATAATATCGCCCCTGGTGCAAGGGTGGTTATCCGGGATGCGGAGTGGATTGTCCAGAAAACTGAATGCACATCCAATGATGACTGGGAGATTACATGTGAGGGAGTATCGGAGCTTGTCAAAGGAAAGACCGGAATATTCCTCAAGAAACTTGAAGGTAGGGTCGATATACTTGATCCTATAGATACAAGGCTGATAACAGATGATTCAAACAACTATATTAAAACTCTCCTGTTTATAGAGAGCATACTGCGCTGCAATGTTCCCAATAATGACAAACTGCTCTGCGGTCACAGAGCTGCAATGGATCTTGTGAACTATCAGCTTAAACCGGCAATACAGGCTCTACGTCAGCCCAGACAGAGAATCCTCATTGCTGACGGAGTGGGTCTGGGAAAAACCCTCGAGGCAGGAGTTCTTATATCAGAGCTTATACGCAGGGGAAGGGGAAGAAGGATACTTGCAGTAACCTTAAAAAGCATGCTCACACAATTTCAGAAGGAGTTCTGGAACCGTTTTACCATTCCCCTTGTCAGGCTTGATTCACTGGGAATTGCCAGGATAAAGACCCAGATACCTGCAAACCATAATCCCTTCTACTTCTATGATAAGACAATAATATCAATGGATACACTCAAAGGTGACCAGGAGTATAGAAATTACCTCGAGAATGCATACTGGGACATAATAATAATTGATGAATGCCATAATGTTGCAGAAAGAACGATATCATCCAAAAGGGCCAATCTTGCAAAGCTGTTATCCAGAAGGTCAGATACCCTGATCATGCTCTCTGCAACACCCCATGACGGCAGGGCAAAGAGCTTTGCAAGCCTTCTTAATATGCTTGACCCAACTGCAATTACAGATTCGGAGAACTATTCAAAAGAAGACTTTTTCAATAAAGGGCTTGTGATCAGGAGATTCAAAAAGGATATTAAAAGTGAAGTTCAGAATGCCTTTCAGGAAAGAGCGGTAGAACCTATCCATTTTCCTGCATCAGCATATGAGGATAATGCCTATGAGAAACTTCTGCAGATTCCCTTTACCTTTAAGGGAGTTCATAGAAAAGGAAAAGATCATGAACTGCTCAGGGTAGGTTTTCAAAAGGCTGTATTCTCCAGCCCTTCTGCTGCAATAAAGTCAATAGATGAACGAATTAAAAAGCTGACAGAAAAGGACAATGCCACACCTGATGAGCACATAGAAGCAGAAGCCCTCTCTGAGTTAAAGGATATAATACTTCAGATCACCCCCGACAAGTATACAAAATACCAGAAACTCCTGGAATACATTAAAAAAGTCAACTGGTCCCCCAAACTGAAAGATGACCGCCTTGTAATCTTCAGTGAAAGGATCGAGACATTAAAATTCCTTTATGAAAACCTGAAAAAGGACCTCAATCTACCTGAAAATTCAGTTAATATCCTTCACGGCTCCCTGTCAGACCAGGATCAGCAGGAGATAGTAGAGGACTTCGGCAGGGACAATGCAGATATGAGGCTACTTCTCTGCAGTGATGTGGCATCAGAAGGCCTCAACCTCCACTATCTCTGCCACAGGCTTATACACTTTGACATGCCCTGGTCGCTCATGACATTCCAGCAGAGGAACGGAAGGATTGACAGGTATGGTCAGGAGAGAAAGCCAATAATTACCTACCTCATCACAGAAAGCTCCAATGTGAAGGTAAGGGGTGATATGCGCATACTTGAGATCCTGATGAAAAAGGATGAACAGGCATACAAGAACATAGGAGATCCTTCGGTATTTATGAAGCTGTATGACAGCCAGAAGGAGGAGGATGCAATACAGAACGATATGGCAGAAGGCATTGATGCCAACTCTATTGATAAAAAATATGAACATGTACAAAATGAGGATATAGATTTCCTGGACCAGTTTATGGCAATCAATACAGAACAGCCTTTAAAACCTGTAGAAAATGATGATTTTTATAATATATCCCATATCATCCCTGATGATTATGAATTCTGTAAAAAGGCAATAAGGCTCCTCATGGACAGGATAAGCCAGCCTGACTTTGATGATATGAGAAAGAGCATTTCCATCACCCTTCCGGAAGAGTTCGGAATCCGCATAAAACAGCTCCCTGCAGAGCTTGACATATCCCAGAACCATTTTATCCTTACCTCAAATATAGAGACGATTAAAAAAGAGGTGAACAGATGCCGTCAGGATGAGAAAGCCTGGCCCAAGATACACTATCTCTGGCACCAGCATCCCGTTGTCGAGTGGCTGGTAGATAAAATGAGGGTATCATTCGGGAGGCACTCTGCTCCTGTAATATCCCTTAGTGATCTGGAGACTGATATGAGCATCTTTCTTTTATCAGGGCTTATACCCAACCGCAAGGGCCAGCCTCTGGTATATGACTGGCATGCAGTCTATTTCAAAGGTAAAGACTGCCTGTCAGTAAAGACATTCTCCCAGTTCCTTGAAGATACAAGGCTTGACCGTGATACCCTAATAAATGAAGGTACTCCCATAGATACAGAATCCCTGAAACCCCTGTTAAAAAAATCAGTAGGTATAGTCCGCGGCCAAATGATACAAAAAAGGCAAATCTTTGATACTGAGATCACAAATAAACTAAATGAACATTATAAAGAGCTTGAAAAACTGAAGGAAAGGCAAAAAAGACAACTGGAGCTTGAAATAAATCCCAAATTCCTTACAGAAGCCCAGAAAGAAAAACAGAAAAGAGACAGGGCCAGGGAGATAGACGACATATTTGATGAATATATGCAATGGATTGAGGATGCAATGATATCAGAGCCTAATCCCTATATCCAGGTTGCTGCCGTATTTGTTCCAAAAGGAGAAGCATAATGTCATCACATGAGACAGTTTCTTCCTACATAGGCATTAAAAATGAGAATGAATTCTATTCAAGCCATTATTTATCATCTAATTTCGGAGGGGATATAAAGGAGCTTCTTGATAAATGGCAGGCAGAGGAAAACGAGAACAAAGAAAAGACACCCTTCAGCAGGATCCGTGCAATATCAAGAAAATGGTTTGAAGACCTTGACAGATTATCAAGTGAGAGAAACACCGAGAAAATAGCAGACATCCAGGTCTCCATGCTTACAGAGATCTTCTCCATACTCGGCTATATTATCAGCCCCCGTCTCCATGCTGTAAAGGATGTGCTCATACCTGTTCTTTGCACCTATGGTGCAAAGAATGATGCACCCAAGCTGATAATACTCCCTGTATTAAATAAAGATACTCAGACAGACCCGCTCTCAGCCCAGATATCATCCGCACTCTACAAAGACACTATCTTTCCTGAAGAACTCAAAATATCTCCATCAGAAAATAAGAATTTCAGCGACATAATAAATGACCATATATTCTCGGACAGATATCCCCCACGGTTTATCATATTAGCCTCCATAGGCCAGCTAATCCTTATTGACCGCATGAAATGGCCCATGAACCGATATCTCCGCTTTGACCTCAATGATATCCTGAGCCGCAGAGACCTTAATACACTGAAGGCATTTTCAGCCCTGCTCCATATACAATCCCTCCTCCCCGAATCAGGAGAACCCCTCATAGATTCGCTGGATGAGAACTCCCACAAGCATGCATACTCTGTATCAGAAGACCTCAAATTTGCACTGAGAGAATCCATAGAACTCCTCGGCAATGAAGCCGCCTCTCAGCTCATAGACCGTGCAAAGGCCCAAAGAAAAGGAATCTATAACCGCTCATCAGAACTCTCTGAAAAGCTTACCTATGAATGCCTAAGGTATATGTACAGACTGCTATTTCTCTTCTATATAGAGGCAAGGCCGGAGCTCGGCTATGTCCCAATGAAGAAATCAGAGACCTACATTAAGGGCTACAGCCTTGAATCACTCCGCGACCTTGAGAATATTCCCCTATCCACAGAAGAGTCCCTCAACGGCACATATTTCGACCAGTCCATCAAGATGCTTTTTCGTCTTGTCTCCCGCGGATATAATCAGGATGAATCAAGGCAGAAGGCTATCAGGGGTAAAAGCGTCTTTACGATCCCCCGCCTTGATTCAGGGCTCTTTGACCCGGATAGCACAGAGCTCCTCAACTCTGTAGTATTTCCCAACCACATCTGGCAGAAAGTAATCAGGCTTATGTCACTCACAAAAGAAAGCCGGACCAGAAGGGGCAGGGTATCCTATTCCCAGCTTGGGATCAACCAGTTAGGTGCAGTCTATGAAGCACTGCTCTCCTATAAGGGTTTCTTTGCAGATACAGATCTCTATGAAGTCAAAAAAAAGGGAGAAAAAACCACTGAACTGGATACAGCCTATTTTGTAAAAGAAGAAGAACTAGTCCACTACTCTGACGAAGAAAAAGTCTATACCATAGAAAACAATCACAAAAAACTCAAAAAATACAATAAGGGCCAGTTCATCTACCGCCTTGCCGGAAGGGACAGGGAAAGGTCAGCATCCTATTATACACCTGAGGTGCTTACAAAATGCCTTGTAAAATATGCCCTTAAAGAACTCCTCAATAAAAAAACAGCAGATGATATCCTCAATATAACCATATGCGAGCCTGCTATGGGAAGCGCTGCCTTCCTCAATGAAGCAGTAAGCCAGCTCTCAGAGCATTACCTTGAAAGAAAACAAACAGAACTGGGAGAGAGAATCCCCCATGATGAATATACCCAGGAGCTTCAGCAGATCAAGATGTTCTTTGCTGACCGCAGGGTCTTCGGTGTTGACCTTAACCCAGTTGCTGTAGAACTCGCCGAAGTAAGCCTCTGGCTTAATGCCATCTCAGGCGATGACCATGTTCCATGGTTCGGCTACCAGCTATTCAACGGCAACTCTCTCATCGGAGCCCGCCGTGAGGTCTATCCTGCCCATTCACTTTCCGGCAGAGACCTCTGGTATAAAACATCCCCCAGACGCCTTGACCCCAAAAATCCCATCCGCAAACCCGACGAAGTATATCATTTCCTTCTTCCCGATGAGAACATGGCAAACTATACAGATAAAATAGCAAAGCAAAGATACCAAAAAGAATTCAATACCATTAAAGCCTGGCGAAATGAGATAAAAAAGCCCCTTCACCCCACAGAGATACTACATCTCCAGCAATTATCAGACCTCGTTGACAGCCTCTGGGAGATCCATACAAAGGAACTAAAGAAAGACAGGGACAAAACAGAAGACAAACTGGACATCTATGGCCAGCCCCCTGAACTCAAAGAAAGAACCTCCCTGAAAACCAAAGACGAGATCCGCAGATCAGGCATATTCAATGAAAAAAGCCCCAATGCATCTGCCTACCGCCGTCTCAAACTGGTAATGGACTACTGGTGTGCCCTCTGGTTCTGGCCTATTGATAAAGCAGACCTATTACCGGACCGTAATACCTTCTGGTTTGAAATAGGAGTCCTCCTCCGAGGCAATGTAGTAGATACAGATATATCCCAGCAGAGGCCCCTGGGATATACTCAACCCCCCTCTGCTATAGAGCGAACAAAGGCAATAACCGATAAACACGGCCAGATACATATAGAAAAGCTCTTTGAGTATTATCCCCGCCTCCGCCTTGTCAATGAAATTGCCCAGAATCATAAATTCCATCACTGGGAATTAGCCTTTGCTGATATATTTAAATACAGAGGAGGATTTGACCTGATACTGGGGAATCCGCCGTGGATAAAAGTCCGTTGGGAAGAGGGAGGGATCCTCGGTGACTATAATCCGCTGTTTATATTAAGAAAATATACAGCTTCAGAGCTTGCTACAAAAAGAGAGCAGGCATTCTCCAAATATCCAAATCTTGAAAAAGAATGGAGATCTGAACTTGAGACAGCAGAAGCAGCACAGAATTTTCTAAATGCTGTACAGAATTATAATGAGCTTAAAGGTATGCAGACAAATCTATACAAGTGTTTTCTTCCTGTTGCATGGAGAATAGGAAATGAGAAGGGTGTTACTGGGATGCTTCATCCGGAGGGTATCTATGATGATCCAAAGGGAGGGAAGTTTAGATCACTTGTTTATCATAAACTTAGATATCATTTTCAGTTTCAGAATGAAAATAAGCTTTTTAAGGAAGTTCATAATGAGACAAAATTTAGTGTTAATATATATGGAAAGAAGGAGCAAGTCCATTTTGACCACATCTCAAATCTCTTTGCTCCTGCAACCATAGATAACTGCTATACTCACTATGGTGAACTAGAAGTTCCTGGCATCAAGAATGATGAAAATATATGGAATACCATAGGACACAAGAGCAGAATTATCGAAATCAATATAAATGTATTAGAACTTTATGCATCTCTATATGATGAGGCAGGTACTCCGTCATTATATGCAAGGCTTCCCTCTATCCATGCAAAAGAAATGATTTTCGTTTTAGAGAAATTTGCGGCTTATCCTAAAAGGCTAACAGATCTAAAGAATGAATATTTTGCAACCGAGATGTGGCATGAGACAAATGCTCAAAAGGATGCAACTATCAAAAGGGAGACAAGATATCCAGAACATCCTGAGGAGTTAATTTTATCTGGTCCTCATTTTTTTGTGGGTAACCCTGTTTACAAAACACCCAGGAGGATTGCTAATTCTAACAAAGCATATGATGAGATTGACCTGACAGACATTCCCGATGACTATTTACCACGAACAAATTATGTTCCAGCCTGCTCAAAATATGAATATGAATCAAGGATTCCCAGAGTTACATGGGAAGAAAGAAAAAAAGTGATAGAATATTATAGGCTTGTTTTTCGGGGTCAGATCGGAACAGCTGCAGAGAGGACACTTATAAGCAGTGTATTTTATCCTGGTATAGCACACGTAAATGCTGTAAAATCGATTGCATTAAAAAATCAGTATTACCTTATCTGTCTTGCAGGCGTAACGGCCTCCCTTGTATATGACTTCTATGTTAAGACCTCTGGGAAGAGTGGTCTTTATGCTTCAAATATATCATTTATGCCATTGCTTAGAAATATATCTGGCATCTTTGTCAGAATACTATCATTAATATCTATAACAAATAGCTATAAGAATTTATGGGATGCTAATTTCTCTATGAAATTTCTTTCAGAATCTTGGACCAAGAAAGCTTCTCAGCTTAACTCTAGCTTCTTTAAAAATCTCAGTTCAGATTGGCATAGAGATTGTGCCCTTCGTACTCATTATGAAAGGAGACAAGCACTCTTAGAAATTGATGTCCTTGTCGCAAATGAGTTAGGAATTACTCTAAATGAGCTACTTACAATATACAGGATTCAATTCCCTGTTCTGCGACAGTATGAAAATGACACATGGTATGACCAGAATGGAAGGATAATATCTACATGCAGTAAAGGGCTTACTAATACGGGTTTAAAGAGGAGCGGAGATGCTGAAACAGGTAATCCAGGCTGGGAGGATGTTAAAGATATGAAGAGTGGCACAGTAGAACAGACTATTATTGATGATACACTCCCAGTAGGACCAAGGAAGAAAAAGATAGTTTATGTTGCTCCCTTTGATAAATGCGACAGGGAGGAAGATTACAGGATTGCATGGAGGGAGTTTGAGAGGAGGAAATCACTAAGTGTTGAATGATACCTATATAAGGAGTTTTTAAAGTATCCGATATGTTTTTATTATGAGATATATACTAGATTAATGGGCAAAAGAGGGTAAAAATTATATGACAAATGACTACTGGGTCGGCCATGAGCTGCACGAAATGAAAGATATAAAAGGATATCCAATTACAACACTACTTCACGAAGATCTTAGAAATATCCTAGGTTCGAAAACAGCACTTAAAGATTCCATTTTTTGGTTAGAGACTCATATTAGTGATTCAGTCTATGAAGATACTATATCAAATGGTGTTATAATGTGGGAAATGACTGGATCAATGTTTAAATTACTGGGAAGGTACCATGAATCACTAACTATTTTTAATATACTCTACCAGAAGATGTGTAAAGCTATGATAGATACAAAGGAATGGATACATAAAGGAATGCCTTTAGTGTGGCTTAGTGATCTTTATGCATACCTTGGATTTAGATGGCATAGAGAGAAATATCTGATAATGACACTAATAGAAGACTCAATTAGAGAGAAAGGTCATATTACCCCAGAGAAAGGGGGGATATATCATAGGCTAATAACTTATAGAGGATATAGTCACGATTGCTTTAATAACATATCTGAGAGAGCTTATGAAAAATATTCAATGGATATATCGAGTAAATGTGAGAATGTTAGAATCTTTGCAATGTTTCCGGAATATATTCTTCTGGAAATAGAAGACTGCTATTCTCCACCACCAGCACTCCTCTCTGAATGTAAAGAATATATCATAAATTTTATTTTTGCTGAGAAGCTAATATCATTATTAGAAAATCACGTAGATAAAACAGGGGAGATACTAGAGATATTTTCTGCATATGTATTAGGTTGTATTCCGGGATTTCAAATTAGAAGAAGGAAAAATACCAAAAATTATCATTTTGATGGTTTTATACGGGTAAATGGAGAATATAACGATTATAGGAAAGATTTGGGTCTTTATGTTATAGTAGAGTGCAAAGACTGGAGCAAACCTATAGGAGCAGAAGAAATTGGGTATTTTGCTCACAAGTTGTCAGTACACGACTGCAAGGCTGGCATAATGTTCTCTAGAGAGGGAATTACTGGGAAGAACAATAATATTCCACATTTTGGCATTCTATCAATTCTAAAATCATATCATCATCTTGGTAGGATAATTTTGATTCTAGATATTAATCATTTCAAAGCGGTAGTTAGGCTTGAGAATCTTGCTGATATCCTCATGAAAAAATATGAAGAAGTGAGGTTTGATATATAGTATACCATACCTTATTTTCTTTTTCTAATTCATCTATGCGAACCCTACAGGAGATTGTGCGATTGGATGTTTCTAATCACTCCAGAATAATAAGAAAATCCAATGACAGAATCATCTAAAAGGGATAAAAAGATTTATGAAATATCCATAAATTTATAATTTTGTTTGTGTCTAATTCTGGGGAAAAGGTTAGATGGATCTCTTATTTGCATGACAACAGCAGATATCTAAACTAAGTATATATGTAAAAGATATGATGATAAGGCATGTCAGACACTTATTAAGTCTATATCGGAGCCTAACTGATTAAAAAGAGGAGAAAAGAAAGTGATAGTTGAAAATAACTTAGACAAGAAATTTGAATATCAGGGCATGTGGTGGATTCCATATGACCCTGGGATGAAATTACCAGGAAAACTCATATATGATCCATATGAAGGTTCTTCACTTGAGCTAATAGGTACTATCGATTGTCTTTTAAATTCACCCCGAAAAATTGAGTATAATCTTATCTTGGGAATTTCAGCTGAAGGAAAAGAGATAACCCTATTTAACAATTACATAAAAAGAAAGCAAATCTCCACGCCAGGACTAGTAACATACTCATATATTGTTAGTAGGATCTTTATAGGTGCTCACTTCCAGAGATTAGAGGATATTAAATTTAATAATATGTATATTCATTACCTATATTTAGATGAATGGGTTAATATTTCTGGATTTGAAAAGATAAATAACATTCTTGATGAAAGAGAAATAATAATAAAATATAAATCTCCTGCACCAATACAGGCATTTGTCAATGATAAGCTGAAAATATCGATTAATTTTGTAACAAGTCGTCCGGCTCTGCCATTTATTCATAAAGAGGTTACTATTAAACAGTCAACATTTTTAAAGGTTGAACCCAGCAAATCCATTTTGTATGAGGAATTTAGAAATCTAATCAATCTATTTCAAAATTTTTTATCTTTAGCTTTGAGGATTCCTGTCTATCCAACAGCCACATTTGGAGAAATATCCACAGAAAGATTAAATACTAAAGAAAACTATAAATCTAAGCTAGTAGAAATATATTCTTGTTTTTCCGAATCATTCAGAAAAAAGAAACCAGCATATCCATATGATGATGTATTGTTTAATTTCAATGATATTTCAGATGAATTTGAATCTTACATTCAAAATTGGTATAACAAACAAGATAATTTAAAATCTGTTTACAGCCTATATTTTGGTACCTTATACAATCCACAGATGTATCTTGAAAACCAATTTCTTAATCTTATACAAGCAATAGAATCATATCATAGATATAGCAATAAAATTACATATGTATCAGATGAAGAGTATGCAAAATTATATGATACCATTTTATCTTCAATTCCAAGAGATACTAATAGTGAACTAAAGGACAGATTGAATGAATATCTAAAATATGGGAATGAATTTTCTTTAAGAAAAAGGCTGAAAGAAATATTTAAAAAACATAGTGAAAATATTGATTTATTTGTTCCGGATAAGAAAAGCTTTATAGATACTGTTGTTAATACCAGAAATTTCTATACACATCATGATAATAAGATTAAAGGCAGAGCAGTGACTGGAGAAGATCTCATCAAAATGAATCAGATACTTAGGATGTGTATAGAGCTTTTGCTCATGACAGAAATAGGGTTTAAATCAGAACATATAAATGCAATTATAAGAGAATCACGGTCTTTCTCTAATTTGAATTATGGTTCTCCTATTCTATAGATAGACTAATACTGGATTAATCTATATGCCTGCTAGTGATGTATTATCAGCGATTTGCTACTTGACATTATGTTAATCCGAAAGTAGAGAGAAAAATTCTTTATCTGTTATCTCTTTGTTGAGATATAAATGATCATCATAGTCTGTTAACAACCTGATGAGGTGAGGATATGTAGATGAATGTTGGAATTTCGGACTGACTCATAATAAAGGCTCTAGAGGAGCTATGTCCTGTTAAAGTATGGCTCGCTCGAAGGAGTGTAACACTCTATCTCCTCTATTTTCCATGGAAGGTGCATTTTTACTTGCCATTTACACCGAGATGTAATTCACATAGATTAATTCCCATTGTTGATCACATAAAACATGATTCACATGCGAGTGCCTAGCAGGTAGGAGCGGACCTATGTCCAGAGCTTCACTCAATTATGTCTTTTCAGATTCTTCAATTTGGCTTGAATTTCGTCTGAAAGCTTGTGTACGGAACCTAAGACTCCTACTATAGAGCTTTCCACATTAGGGCGTACATTGGATTCAGAGTTTTCCAGCCTATCAAGCATATTGTTGGAA
Organism: uncultured bacterium; assembly: GCA_964431655.1. Lineage (GTDB taxonomy): Bacteria > CAYMEV01 > CAYMEV01 > CAYMEV01 > CAYMEV01 > CAYMEV01. Next base: position 15,744 of record CAYSKJ010000063.1, read on the forward strand.
TGAACTATATCGCGGTAGGTATTGGTCAAAGACTCTAGGAAATCAAGGTCTTCATCATAGCCTAATAAGATTAATCTTGCTTTCTCGAGAAAATCAGTATTCATTCTCTTCGTTGATATGGAAGGGGGTTTTTTAAGAATATTCGATATTTCATTAATGCATTTTTTGATGTGATTTAGCTCAGCGGTTAAACCATTAAGCCAAGCTTTATAAGTCTGGTAATCGGCTATCCTTTTTTTTCTTTTCTCGTACCATGAATTAAGAATAAAAGCGGTAAAGGCAGGGATCAAACCAATTAGTGCACCAATTATCGCCGCAAATATCTGAGTTTCGGAAAACCGTGCGAGCCATTCAAAAAAAATATCCATTTATTCAGTTCTCTCTCCTACGTAACAACAGGACTCAGCAGGCGAGAAACATGTGGGCAAGAAAAATAAAAACATTATATTTTTTTTGTTCGACTTTTTCGCCTGGCTGCAGGACATTGTTAGTATTTTATATTTATGAATCTCTATCTATTTTCCTAAATAATAGCCTCTCTAAGGATTCTGTCAAGGGCAATTCTATTCCCCACCCAAAATTGAAATAGGACAATTTAGATTCCCCACTTTTTAGCCTTCAGGGCAATTAAGATTCCCCACCCTACATATTGAATATTGTCGCATTAGATGCTATTTTACTCCTAATAGAGCAATATAAGGGAGTAAAATTATGAGATATAAAAGAATGAATAAA
>CAYSKJ010000064.1:0-16140 GCA_964431655.1 uncultured bacterium
GCATATCCACAGAGGGCATGGTTACCGATGAGTATAAGACCAGGCTGGAATGGGTTTTTTAGCGATTTATTATAAAACTATAAGGGTTTTACCTTTTTATTGATTTTTCAAAGATTTAAATTATAAATATCCTGGTAAGGCCTTATCAAGGTATTAAATAGATATGAAAAAGTATATCCCTGTTATTATTATTATCCTGACCGTTTTATTAAGTAAGCACTGCCTTCAGGAGGCTTTTGATCCGGGATTCTACGAAAGGCAGCAGAAGGTCGAGCTTTTCTACCTGCCTTCGGTAGAGGCATCCAGGATAATGTGCTTTGGCTTTAACAATTTATATGCTGATTATTTGTTTATCAACAGTATTGTATACTTCATGGATCACTTCAAGGGCGATAAGGATTATGAATACCTTCAGCACCAGTTTGACATCATTGTAGAACTGGACCCGTATTTCACCAAGGCATATACCTTCGGCGCTCTGGCTTTTTTCATCGCCTTCAATAATCTTGAAAAACCTGTTAGTTTTCTGCTTAAAGCCTACCGGCATATGCCGGCCAACTGGCGCTTAATACAGGAAATAGCCTTTTACTATTATCAGTTCAGGGATTATAAAAATGCATCAGAGTGGTACCTTAAGGCATCAGAACTGGAGGGATTGCCTGCCTCCATGAAAAACCGGTTTCTTCAGCTGCATTATTCATCCCTTGAGCTTACCGGTGAGTTCGACAAGGCCAGATACCTCTGGTTTGATCTTTATCTGAATGCCGAGGATAATGTTACAAAAGAACTGGCTGCCAGGAGACTTTTTCTGATATTCGACCTGGAAAATATAAAAAATATCAATTATGCCCTGGATATATACAAATCAATGCACGGGAGAAACCCTCAGAGCCTTGCCGAGCTTCAGAGACAGGAATACAGCAATTTTCAGCTATACAATGAATTATACCCGGATAAAAAGTATATTTACTCTGCTTTGTGGGGAAACATACTCCTGGACCAGATGTTTCTGGAGGAATACACAGAATATAATGTCCCGGCAGATTTTAAGCTTTTATACCCTTTTTATCTCTTCCCTGAAATGGACGATTTGCATAAATACATAGGTATATATCTGGCAGAAAGATCTGGAAAATAGCCTTTTCTATGTCTTTTTGAGGAAATCTAATGCTTCCTTCTCATCATCAAATACATCAAAGACCGTGATAAGCTTTGTCAGTGTAAGAAGGTCCCTTGATTTCTTTGTAAGGTTTAGCAGAACAAGGCTCCCGCCGGAATTTGCCACTGTGGTGAAGCTCCTGGTCAGTTCCCCTACCCCGGCGCTGTCGATGTAGGTCGTTTTTTCAAGGTCCAGGATGATTTTTTTCTTATTCTCCTCCAGTGATTCCATAATATGATTCCTGAGTGCAACATCACCCCTGCCAAGCTCTATCTTGTTTCTGACTGATATTATCCTTATATCATCAATATCCCTGAAAGAAATGCTCATAAACCGACTCCTTACAATTATTAATAAATCTTATAATAAACTAAAACTATTGTTATGCATGTCAAGAAATAATTTAACCATGATTCAGAAGATCCTGCACCTTCTGCAAAAGGTCTTCAAAAGTAAACGGCTTTACAACATAAAGAGCATCCCCGCCTTTCAGCATGTTTTTAAGAATGGATTCGGTGTAGTATCCGCTGGCGAATAATACCTTAACTTCGGGCTTCAGGGACTTGATTATCCTGAATGCCTGCTGGCCGTCCAGCTTGGGCATGATTATATCCAGTATGACCAGCTGTATGCTGTTAATATTGCTTTTAAATTCCTGGACAGCCTCCTTGCCGTTTTTTGCCAGATATACCTTAAAACCCATCATTTCCAGCATCATTTTGCCTATATTCCTTACGGATTCCTCATCATCAGCAATAAGCACGCCGTTTACCGCCGACTCAGGTCGGGGTTCAGATGTTTCATGGATTTTGGGCTTGTTTTCCCGGGGTATATGTACTGTAATTTTCATTTCATTGCTGTGATCTGCCTGCCGTTGAACCCTGGCGCTGGCAAGTTCCATAAAGGACGCTACATAAAGGCAATAGGGGGTTTTTGTGTCCTGCATGCATATAACCATATTCTCATAACTTATTTCACCCTTCAGGCTGAACGAAACACCTGCACAGTCACTATCAGCCCCAGGAGATGAATATGCAGGGACATCATAGATATGGATACTGCAGGTTCCCTTACTCATATTTGTGTAAATATCTTCAATGATTATGCTGAAAAAATTATCCAGCTGTTCAGTAAAAGGGGTAAACAGCTCTATATCCACGGATGATTCAAGAATAATTTTTTTATCTTCATTATCTGGAAAGAGGGCAATAATTGAAGAGATGCTATGGGTCATATTATAGGTCTTAGGTGGAAACAGAGACAACTCAGCAGAACTGGCCGATGCAATGTTCTCCTCCATTCTAATTATATTTTCATCCAGTTTTCCGATAATGCCATTCAATGATTCAGTCTTCCCTGATTCCCGCGCTTTTGAAATATCATCCCTGATATCATTCAAAATAGCGCTGTTTCTGTTAAATGAAGCCAAAGCATAGTTTGACATGATAAGGTACCTGGCATTATAGGCATTTAGATGCTCCCTTGATTTTTCTAAATTCCAGGGAACAAGGAAAATCATGTAATAAAGGGCCGGAAGGCTTACATATACAGCGGTAAACTTTATATTGATACCATCCCGGTTGGTTATATTCCAGGACATTATATCGTTTTCCCCTGTCCTTTTCGTCTCCCCCATGCTGAGTTTTTTAACCATGTCATCATAGGATCCCAGATCTGCATAGCCAAAGCCGGTAAATTTTTTAAACCACTGGTTAAAATAAAGTATTCGGTGTTCCTGGGAAAAAAGGATTACACCATAGGACGATGCTTCAAATATTCTGCTGAAAAGGTCCAGGAAGGTTTCAACATTTTCAGTAATGTTTTTCTCTGAAAACATAGGGTCAATAATATCCATTGTTATTAAGTAAAACCCGTTACCTGAAACATTCAAAGGCTGTATCAGAACCTTAGCCCTTCTATTCTGTAATCCAGATGCATTAATATTTGCGTTTAAAGGCCGGTTGAGATGCTGGCCGCTTACAAGCCTGTTATAGATTATCCTGTAATCATTCCCGGGGAAAATATCTCCCAAATTAAGGGTTTTACCGTCTTCAGCACCTTCAATTATGCCCGGAAGGGCTCTGGAGTGTGCTATAATGCTCAAAGACCGGTCAAGAAGGATAATCATGGGCCGGTCCAGGCAAAGCAGAGAATCAAAGAACTCTTTGTAGGGAATTTCCATGAAAAAATTTTATATTAAAATGCATTATTATTCAATCAAATCTTTAAAATTGATTAAAATAAATAAAGTGATAGCATAATCTAATACATTAACATAAACCAGGAGGTAATACTATGGACAATATATTTCAAAGGGCTGTGGGGACCACCCTTATGAAACATATTATGGAAGAGCAGAGGAGACATCCCCATGCTACCGGGCACTTTTCCGAGCTCCTTTCCCAGTTCGTTACAGCCTGCAAGATAATTAACAGAGAGGTCAACAAAGCAGGGCTTGTTGATATACTTGGAACAACCAACCACACAAACGTGCAGGGCGAGGTTGTCAAAAAGCTGGATGAGTTCTCCAACAGCGTGCTGATAAATGTCCTGGATCATACGGGCTTTCTTGCAGGAATGGCCAGCGAAGAAAATGCGGACATTATCAGGATTCCCAAAAAATTCCCCAAGGGGAATTATGTTCTGGTCTTTGATCCCCTTGACGGTTCTTCCAATATTGATGTGAATGTATCCATAGGCACCATCTTCGGCGTTTTTAAGAAGATATCCACCAATGATGATGCGACTGAGGAGGATTTTTTAAGAACAGGAAGGGAGCTTGTTGCTGCAGGCTATGTGGTTTACGGCTCCAGCACCATCATGGTTATTACAACAGGAAACGGGGTTTTCGGTTTCACCCTGGACCCTTCGGTGGGAGAGTTTATAATGTCCCACCCGAATATCACAATACCTGAAGATGGAAACCTTTATTCGGTAAATGAAGGCAACTATAATAAATGGTCGGATGATATAAGGAAATATGTCGATTATATCAAACAGATAGACCCACCCAGCAAAAGACCGTATAAAACAAGATATATAGGAAGCCTGGTTGCTGACTTTCACCGGAACCTGCTCACAGGAGGAATATTCCTGTATCCAAGGGACAAAAATACCGGGAAGGGCAAGCTTAGGCTTCTTTATGAAGCCGCACCACTGGCTTTTGTAGTAGAGCAGGCAGGAGGCATTGCTACCGACGGGGTCAATAATATACTGGATATAAAGCCCCAGAGCCTGCATGAGCGAGTCCCGCTGTTCATAGGCAGCAAGAACGAGGTCCTGAAGCTTATGGAGTTCTTAAAAGAATAGACTAAAAATAAGTACAGATATCAATTATATCAATATCCTGCACAAGGGTTTCAATTTCGCCCGATGACGCTTTATAGAGCCTCAGGAGCCTTTCAGAAGAGCTGTAAAACAGGATATCCTCCTTATGTTGTCCGGTATAATGCCCTGTGGCTGTAATATCATAGCAGTTGACTGAAAGAGGCTTCCAGGCATCATCCTGGAAAGAATGGAAATAGGCAGTCTGGTAGAAGCATCCAAAAAGCTCGTCCTGGGAATCCTTTTCTATATCACAGCTGAAAAGGGAATACCCCTCATCAAGCCCTGTATTGAGAAGGGGTTTCCATGATAGATCACCTTCCAGTACATAGATTCCATAGGGATAAAACTCCCCTGCAACGGTCTGTCCCTGATTAACTGAGATACTTGCGGCACTTCCGGGACAAAGGCTTAGAAGCCTGGTAAAGGAATTATCAGTAAAATCAAACAAATAGGAGCCGTATTGTGCAAAGCCTGCAAAAAGCTCGTCATAACCGTCATTATCACTGTCAAGGGTTTCAAGGACAGCAGGGGTAACACCAAGGATCCTCTGCCATATCCCTCCTTTATCTGTGTGTTCCCAGCTGTAAAGTCCGTAACCCGGTATTGACAGTATAAGGATATCACTACCGGGCCTTTTTGCTGTCCTTAAAATATCAGCATGGATACTTATTATGGGTTTCCAGCTTATAAAGTCATAATAATATATCCCATAACCATAAAAATATGCAATGATTTCATTTGTTCCATCCCCTGTAATATCCCCGGATAATAAAATATCTGCATAATTGCCTTCATATAAAACACTAGATACCAGACTTTCATCAAAGTCCCATAGTTCGATCCTTGTCACGGGGGATGAAATGCTTATTACTGCCTTGTCTCTGTGAGAACCGGTGACAAATGACTGATCCCCGCCGTATACAGTACCTCCCTCACTGGATATCACAGCCCTGTAATGGTATTCGGTACCGGCCTGCAGTCCTGTCAGCGCGAAGGAATGGACGATATCATCCAGACCATCTCCGATATTAAAAGAAGGGCTTTGACTGCCGTAACCGGCATCCTCTCCCCATTCAAACCAGACATCCGCAAGGCATCCCATGGGGTTTGCAAGGGCATTCAGCAGTGCTTCCTCATTCCCTTCATCAGTTGCAGGAAGTGTGATTATTTCAGGCGCAGGGCACTGCCATGCCGTAAAGGTCATGTCTTCTCCGTACACTGTCCCGTAAGATGAGGTGATAACAGCACGGTAGTGATATTCAATATCAAGAGAAAGCCCCGTAATATCTGATTCCACAGAGATATCCGAATCTCCTGCCCCTATGGCCTGAGCGCCGGTTGTGCTCCCGTATGAACTGGATGTCCCGTACTGGAAATATACTGAAGAGTCATACCCCCTGGCATTTGCCGTAGCGCACAGCACAGCTGAATCGGCTGTGATATTCTCAGCAGAATCCGTTCGTATATTAGGGTGTCTGATGTTTACAATAAAATGCATCTTCTGGTCTCTTTCCTCTATCTTGTCTATCTCCAGCCCTGCCGGAGTTCCGTCAGAGAGAAAACTGCATGGATTTGTAGAATCATTTATCCTGGTCCTTCCTTCTTCATTATGGTAATGGGCATTAAAAATATAACCGTTATTATCTATGGTTCCATCAGGCCTGAAAATATAAACCTCATCCGGCGGTCCGTAGGAATTCCCCTCGCCGTCCTGTCCGGTATTTATCCTGTATATAAGAAGGCCTGTTCCTGGCAGGGAGCTTTCAAAGGCTCCTTCTTTTCTCCGGTGCTCAACTATAAAGTATTCATCATCGGAAGCCGGGGTGTTTATCCTGTAGGCATTATTTTCCTGTTCTGTCAGTGGATTTAAGCTGTATGACCCTGAAAAGGTTATAATGGGTATATCCTGTATCCAATGGCCATAGCGGTATTTCATATAAGCACCCATGTGCTGGGGAGGATTGGTATTCATATCCATTATATCCCATGTGCCGACACTTGTCATCCCTCCCCCGTTATAATGGTACAGATCCTTCGCCCCCAGAGAATGGAACATCTCGTGGGCAATTGTTCTTGCGCTGGTGGTATGGGATTCCATATTCAGATTGTAGGTATAAACCCTCTTATCATTGATATAGACAAAATACAGGGCCAGACTGCCTTTATGGGGCCAGAGAAGCTCATTCCACCCGTCGGGGTTGCCTCTTACTATAAAGCATACATTATCCACATAACCGTCATCATCCCCATCGACACAAAGATCCGGGGGTATCTGGGACTTTACAGCATTTATGGCATCCTTGAGCAGGCCGGATTCTCTCAGTCCTCTTTCCCAGTCATACCGGTAGCCGTCAGGGTTAGTGGCTGAATCATACGGGCTGTAATACCCCCTTGGCCTTGGAGACTGCCATGAGATTACCGTATCCCCGGGGGAAACGGGGTAAAAATGGGAGACAACTGAAAGCATATTATATGAAACCTCAAGAAAATAACTGTACATGGAAACAGGGGACCCCGGGTTGAAAATATTCTCGTAAAAGGCATTCTCCCTGTCAAATTCCTCCTGGTCAGCAAACCTTATAAATATTACTATATTGTTCAAGGTTCCCTGGGAAGGGCTTTTTATTTCAGCCCTGGCATATACATCATAATTTTCTCTTTTTTTCTTATAATCTTCAGTACTTATATTCAGCCACTTCTTAATTCCCAGGGCAGAAGGGTCCGATTTTCCCGCCACATAGTGCGAAGCAGTGATTCCTTCGGCGCACTCCACTGCATAGACAAGCATTCCTGTTTCAGGATGGCGCATGACTGTATAGCCCTGGGCATCATGCAGCCAGTTATGGTATTCATCACCTGAGGCATAAAGCTCAATGTCGGTGCCGTCAGGCTGGGCAAGTTTCTGGGGAACATAACGGAGAAAGGCGCCCTCTGAATTTATACAGAGCATGAATAATAATAAAAGAAATACAATTCTGTGTATAACAGCAGAAAATCTCATAATGCAACTCCCTGGTAAAGCTTTTTCTGGAATTGAATTTAATTAATAAACTTATTTTTTTCAATAAAATTATAATGCTTCGTTCATGCTTCCGCTCCTGAAGCCTTCAATATCCAGGGTTACATACATGAAACCCAGCTGTTTGAAAATCCTTGCTATATCCTGTGAATTAGCAAGGATAATGGGCATATCATCCCTGTCTACCTCAATCCTGGCAATCCGTTCGTGATGCCTTACCCTAATATTTTTAAGCCCGTATATGTTTAGATGGGATTCTGCCTGCTCAATCATAAAAAGCTTTTCCCGGGTAATTATTTCATTGTAGGGTATTCTCGTGGCAAGGCATGCCATCTGCGGCTTTTTGTGCACGGATAATCCAATATAGGAAGCATAAGCCCTTATATCAGACTTAAAAACCGAGGCAAGAATGAAGGGCTGAATAATCCCCTGCTCCCTGACAGCCTTCATACCCGGCCTGAAGTCTTTGAGGTCATCCATATTGGATGCCTCAAATATATTCCGGATATTTTCCCTTCGGGCAAAATCCTTTATAATGCTGATAATCCTGCTTTTACACCAGTAGCATCTATTCCTTGAATTTTCCGTAAACTCTTTATACTCTGCAAGGTCTGTCTCAATAATCTCATGCCTGAAACCTTTCTCTTCAGCAAAGCTTACCGCATCCTGAAGCTCTTTTTCCGAAAGGACAATGGACTTTACTGTAACAGCGCAGAATCTATCATTGAGCACCTCATGGCACAGGACTGCAAGCAGACCGCTGTCAATACCCCCGCTGTATGCAAGAACAGCGCTTTCAGCCCCTGCAATGATATCTCTGATATTTTTGATTTTATCCATATCCATGTCAGGCTCGATCCTCCTTAAAAACTTTATTTATAATCCCTCCGCCCAGAACTTTGTTATACCGGTAAAAGACCGCAGACTGACCGGGGGTCACTGCAAACTGCGGATTCTCAAAGCTGATTTTATACAGGCCTTTGCTTAAGGGGGATACCCACGCATATTCAGGTATATGCCTGTATCTAATCCTGGCCTTAACCCTGATGGTTTTTTCCGGCTGAGGAACATGCCAGCAGGTATCCTCAATTATGAGTGTCTTTGCAAAGGCATCTTCTCTTTCCCCTGCAATAATCCTGTTATTTTCCCTGTCAATACCTGTAACATAAAGAGGGCGTTTTGCCGCAATACCAAGACCCTTTCGCTGTCCTACAGTATAATTGATTATACCCCTGTGCCTTCCAAGCACCTTTTGATTTTTATCGGTAATGTCTCCGGGAGGGAAAATAGAGTCAGTCCTGGACATAATATACGCCCTGTAGTCATTGCCCGGTATAAAGCAGATTTCCTGGCTTTCCTGCTTCTGGTTCAGTTCCTTACAAAACTGAAGGGATATTCGTCTTACCTGAAACTTATACAGCTCTCCCAAAGGCATTAGGGTTCTATTTAATATACTGCCGTCAACACGGTAAAGAAAGTAGGACTGGTCTTTTTCCCTGTCAATACCCTTCTTCAGTAAATATCTCCCCAGTGCCCTGTCATAATCAACTCTTGCATAATGACCCGTGGCTATCCTGTCAGCACCCATATCCTTTGCTTTCTCAAAGAGGAAACTGAATTTCAGACTGCTGTTGCACTCTATACAGGGATTGGGAGTCCTTCCTTCAACATATTCCCTGCAGAAAGGCTCTATTATCTCTGCACTGAATTTTTGCCTTGCATCTATTATACATAATTCTATGCCAAGCTTACAGCATATGCTGTCCAGATCCTTTTTCCTTTGGGTAAAATCATGCTGAGGGTCATCATACATCCTCAAATATACGCCGAATACATCATATCCCTTTTTTTTTAACAGATATGCGGCTGAAGCTGAATCAATACCGCCGCTAAGTGCCACAGCAACCCTTATTTTTTTCATTAAAATACTGCCTGCCGCCTCTCTTTCAGATCCTGTTTATAACCATGAGCTTAGGCTCAACCATCTCCCTTGCCGCATACATTATCCCCTCCCTGCCGAACCCGGAATCCTTGACTCCCCCATAAGGCATGCTGTCCGAGCGGAAGGCAGGAATGTCATTTACTATGAGCCCGCCAATCTCAATGCTGTCAAAGACATGGTCAATCTCTCTTGAATTGCTGGAAAATATACCTGCCTGCAGGCCATAGGCAGAGGAATTGATAATATCAATGGCTTCATCTATACTTTCATAAGGATTGAGTGTAACTCCCGGCCCGAAAAGTTCTTTCCTTTCAATATCCATTTCCCGGTTTGTATTTCCGAGGATAAAGGGTGTGATTATACTGCCGTGATACTCAGGCTTAAGTATGAACTCAGCCCCTTTTCCCAGAGCATCATCTATGAAGCCTTTTATCCTGTTTACAGCATCCAGATCTATGACAGGACCAATAACCGTATCATCACACATTGGGTCTCCCCATTTCAGCATGCGGGCTCCTTTTTTGAATTTCTCCGAGAATTCGTCAAATACCCCTTTCTGGACATGAATCTTCTGTATGGATATGCACACCTGGCCTGAATAGCTGAAAGCGCCCCGGAGGCATTTTGTCACCGCAAGATCAATATCCGTATCCCGGGACACGATGCAGGAGGCATTCCCCCCCAGTTCAAGGGTGGTTTTCAGGCGGCAGGCTTTTTCTTTCAGCATCCATCCTGTCTGGGGACTGCCGGTAAAGGAAAGCTTTTTTATTCTGCCGCTTTTTATGATTTTATCCACTTCATTGCTCCTGCATGGAAGAAAGCTGTAAAAATAATCGCAAAGGCCAGCTCCTGAGATAATCTTTGCAAGATAATATCCCGTAACAGGCGTCTTTGAAGATGGCCTGTGGATGACTGGAAGGCCGAGAGCAATGGCAGGGGCTATCTTATGGACAGCAAGGTTCAGGGGAAAGTTGAATGGTGTAATGGCAAGCATTGGGCCTACAGGAACATAGTAGACATATCCGATCCTTGATTCGGAACCGGGATTGCTGGAAAGGTCAATAATCTCTCCCCGTATATTTTCACACAGGCCAAGGCAGTGGGAAAAGACATTAATTGCCCTGTCAACTTCAACTCTGGCATCCGAAACCGGCTTCCCCGCCTCAAGGCTTATGATTTTTGCAATTTCACTGCGGTCATTTTTAAGCCTGTTCATAATATAGCTTATGGCTTCTTTCCTGTCAAGGATGCTTGTTTTTCTGGATTTTTGGAAGGATGAGTCAATATTTTCCAGTACCTCTTTAATATCATCGGTGCCTGCAAGGCACTGGGTACCGATTGTCCCGCCGTCATACGGGTTTATTATATTTATTTTTTCACTGCTGTACCTTTCCTTACTGCTGATAAAAAACGGATACTCCTTCATCCTGCATCCCTCCTGTTTTTTCTATATATTTATTTATCATAAACAGCTTCAAATTCATAATAAATTATAGGAATGCTCAAAAATGCTTTATTCTTTACAAAATTTCTAACCTTGGCGTAGAATCTACCGTAACAAGATACATCGTACCTGCATTTCATTCTGATATGCAAAATAACAAGGAGATACAATATAACATGAAACTGCTCTTAAAAAACGGAAACTGCCACGATGTGGAAAAAGCGGAGCTTTTAAGAAAAGACATACTTATCGCTGACGGAAAAATAGCCCGAATGGCTGAAGACATCATTCCATGCCCGGACTGCGAGGTGATTGATATAAAGGGAAAAAATCTTATTCCAGGCTTTGTTGACCCGCATACCCATCTTGGTATGGTCCAGGAGGGCTTTAACCTTTTTCTTGCGGACTACAATGAATACTATCCCTCCGCATACCCTGCCCTTAATGCCATGGACGGCATCTACCACCTGGATTCGGCTTTTGATGAACTGAGGCAGTTCGGGACCACGACCCTCTGCATAGCCCCCGGCTCCAAGAATGTCATAGGGGGAAGGGTCGTGGCGCTCAAGCCCTATAAAAACAGGATAATTGATGATATGGCTGTAAAAAATCCCATTGGATTGAAATGCGCCCTCGGGGAAAACCCAAAAAGGGACTCTGACAGGAAAAACCAGCATAATTCAAGGATGGGAAACCTTTACATCCTGAGAAAAACCCTTTATAATGCAAAAGAATATATGATGAAACAGGAAGAGAACAATAAATATGACATGGACCTCGAGGTTCTTTGCGATGTGCTTAGAAAAAAAATACCACTGAGGATGCATGCCCACCGTTGCGACGATATAATCTCTGCAATACGGATAAAACAGGAGTTTGACATTGATCTGATTATAGAGCATGCGACAGAGGCTCACCTTATAATCCCAGTGCTGAAAAAGCATGATATTCCCCTGATTCTGGGGCCTAACCTCGGAGCAAGATCAAAGCAGGAAACTCTGAAAAGAAACTGGAATGCCCCTGCCATGCTTAAAGAAAATGGCATCCTTTTTTCATTCATGACCGATTATCCCGTATTGAGCACCTATCTTCTGCCCTATGCCGCAGGCATATACTTAAGATACGGCCTTAGCTTCTATGATGCTTTAAGAGCCATAACCCTGGACCCTGCGCGAATACTTGGTCTTGATGAACGCATTGGCTCTATCAAAGAGGGCAAGGATGCAGATATTCTTGTTTATGGGGGGGATCCCTTCCATATTGGCAGTATGCCTGAGATGGTATTCATAGAGGGAGAGCGGGTTAATTGAAAAAACTGGTATTATCTGCAATATTCCTGCTTTTATGGTCTTCTAATTCCATTTCCGGCACAGTAAGGGAGATTGATTTTCTGAGGGCTCTGAAACAAGGGGAATATAATGAAGCATATACATTAATCGGCACTATAAACAGCCCTGAGTTCAGGGATATACTCATGTATCATAAGTTAAGCCTTGAACTGGAGCTTGGGTTAAATGAAAAGGCAATAGAGAGTTATTTTTCAAGGGAATGGATGCCCTATGCAAAAGACAGGGATTATGCAGAATTCTTCAATACCTTTTTAAGACAGCAGGACAGTGTCCATAAAGACAGCCTGTCATCCTTTGTAAAGGCCTGTTACCGGGGCAATGCCCAAAACCAGGCCCTTCTGGATTATGCCGTTTATCTCAAGGACACCATCGACCTGGATGAAGAGAGCAGGATACTGCACCAGATTATTTCACGAAAGGGCTACAGCTGGCAGAAGAGGGAAGCCATGAAAATGCTTTATGCCATAGAGGATATTTCTTCCCTCTCCCTGGCTGAGATGAAAAAAAGAATATCTCTGTGCCTTGATCTCAGGCTCCTTGACATGGCAGGGGACTATATAAGCCGGATAAAGTCACTTCCTGGCCTGAAGGAATATGATTATTACAGGTATCTTGCAGATCTCTGCCACCGGCAGGAGGATTATGAAGCAAGCCTTGAAAATTACATCTCTGCCTTGAAATATGCCCCCGGTAACAGGGAAGCTTCCGGGGTAAAATATCAAATTCTCCTGAGATACCTTTATACAGGCAGTTTCGATCAAGCCCTGGTTTATATCAGCAGGGAATATAAATCCCTTCAGCCTGAGTTCAAGGCTTACTTCCTTCTGACAAAAATAAGGATACTCAGCAGGCAGGAAAGGATGAAGGAGGCTGCAGATACCTATAAAAGCCTGATAAAGCACTATAAAAAATATAAAGGTATTTGCTCCTCAGCTCAGCTGTCCCTCGCAAGCTATCTTATATTTTACGGGGATTATGACAATGTTTCTGCGGTGCTGGGGGCTAACCTGTCCTCAGATAACGATTACAGGCAGAACAAACTCCTCCTTTTTGCAATAGTATATAAGGAGAAGGGAGAGACGGGAAAATCCCTTGAAGCCCTTCAGAACCTTATAGGCATAAACCCCTCCAGCTATTATTCCCTTTTTGCCCTGGATTTTCTAAGGTCTTTCCCCAGGACTGATATACAAAGAATAGGGTACCTTGAGGCTTTCTACAGATGTTTTTCCGGAGAGGCTGACTATTCATATATTAAAAATAGCATAAACATGAATCCTTCCGAGTCTCTGTTCCTTGAAACAGCCTATGAGCTGGAAACTGCGGGCATCCGTAGATTCCTTGAATCCCTCAGGCTTTCTGCAGAAGGTAACCCCTCTGTTTATAAGGCCCTGGAACTGGCAATTTCTCTGGTAGAAAATTCTTTTTATGATGAAGCCGTATACATACTTTCCTCCATATCATCAAAAGACAGCAAAACATCCATAATGCTGTTTCTGGCAAGGCTGTATCTGATAGCGCAAAATCAGCAGCCCTATTTTTCCCTGAGGCTGGCAGAATCAGACAAATCTGTCAAAAGCAGGAATATACCTGCTTTCCTTCTGCCCGGCTACCTTAAAAGGGCATTATACCCTGCAGGCTATCTTCCCTATGTATTGAAAAACCTTGTCAATCCAAAGATATCACCCTTCTTTATTCTGGCCATAATGCGTGAAGAGAGCCGGTTTCAGCCGGCCATTGTATCCTGGGCAGGGGCTATCGGCCTGATGCAGCTTCTTGAAGATACGGCAAAAAGGTTCTATGAAGGCGATTTACGCCTTATAGTTGAAAAAGAGAATAATATCAGGATAGGTATGCAGTATATAAACAGTCTGTTTGATGAGTTTGAAAACCTTGATTTTGTAGCAATATCCTATAATGCCGGAGAAAAAAGGAAAAGGCTTATATATCTGGAATCAGACAATCCCCTCAGGTATTTCCTGCTTTCAAATATAACCTGGTTTTCTGAAACCAGGCATTACCTCAGGAAGGTCTGGTCAAGCTATCTTTACTATCAGCTCATTTACCATAGGGTAATACAGGACTACCTGAATGCAGGGAATATGTTTAACCGGTGAAACAGGAGGAGATACTATTATGAAAAACACCCTTATCAAAAACGCTGAGATATTTTATGAGGACAGATTTATCAGGGGCGACATTATGATTTACAATGACCGTGTTGAAAAAATCGGCGCTTTCAGCACTGGGGAATTTGAACCTTCCAGCTTTGAGGTCCTTTCCTTAAGCGGCAATACTGTCCTGCCATCCTTTTTTGATTCCCACACCCATTTCTACAGCTATGCTCTCTCTCTGAACTGCCTGAACCTTGAAAACTGCCGGACTGCAGACGAGACCATGTCTGCCCTGGCAGATTACATAAAAACCAGTGATTCCGAGATCATATTCGGCCGGGGCTGGAGCAAGTCCATATCCAATAAGGATATACCGACAAGGCATGTTATAGATGAAATTGCCGGGCAAAGGTCAGTGCTCCTGGAAAGCAAGGACAGTCACAGCGTCATTCTGAACTCAAAAGCCCTGGAATTCTGCGGCATTGATGAGAATACTGCCGTCGAGAACGGCATTATTGAAAGGGACAGCCAAAACAGGCTCAACGGTATTCTGGCTGAAAACGCTGTTTTACTCGCAAAGCCCCTATATAACTGTCTATACAATGTGGATGAGGATACTGCAATATCATGCATAGAGAAGGCATCAAAAAGACTTATGGAATTGGGTATAGGCGCAATATTCAATGTGGAGGATATCTACAGTACAGGCAGGATAGCAAAAGCCCGGGAACAAGGCAGATTCTTCCAGCATTTCTTTACTGCAATACCTGAAAAAGAGATGGATTATGCTGGTACAGTTCCATATAAAAACCTCCTCAGGGGTGTTAAATGCTTCCTGGACGGTGCCCTGGGCAACCTTGAGGCAGCAATGATAGAACCCTATCATAATCATGAAAATAATAAAGGGGTTCTGGTAAAGAATTACCACAGCCTTATGAAAACCATCTCCAAAGCTTCATTAAAAGGTCTCCCTGCTGTAATCCATGCCATCGGAGACAGGGCCAATAAAACGGCTCTTGACGCATTAAAAGACTCCCGGGGCAGGAAACTGGCCTACCATGACAGGATTGAGCATGCACAGCTTATTTTTCCTGGTTTTTCTGAAAATAACTACCCTTCTGATATTATTTTTTCCATGCAGCCTGCCCATCTCCTCACTGATATAAAGCCCATTGAAAGGTTCTGGGGAAAGGAAAGGGCAAAATATGCCTTTGCCTTTAAAACCCTTAAAGCCAATGGCAACCCAATAATTTTCGGAACCGACACCCCTATAGAGAAGCCTGACCCTTTGTACGGGCTTTATGCCGCCATTAACAGAAGGGACAGGGATAATTATCCACAAGACGGTTTTATGCCCGAGGAAGCCATGGAGGTAGAGGATGCCATTGCCAGTTATACTACAACACCCCGCAGGATTTACGGTATTGATAATGCAATCCGCCTGGGAAGCAGGCCTGATTTCATTATTTATGACAGAAACATCGACTTTTCAAATCTCAGGCATGAGGATCTGGACAGTTACAAAATAATGCGCTATTTCCGGTAAATCAGCCGATAATATTAAGCCTTTTGAGTAATGAAAGAAGCTGTTCATGACCGACATAACCGTGTAATCTTTCCAGTTCCAGGCCTGAACTGTGATATATTATAATCATGGGCAGGCCCTGCACCTTATAATCTTTCATGATCTTTTGGCTTGCTTCATTGAGTTCTGTCAGGTCAACCTTTATTGCCTCATAATTCTCAAGATAGCTTATTAATGCTTTGTCGGTGAAGGTGGTTTTTTCCA